>CAYGKP010000039.1:0-15897 GCA_964350605.1 uncultured Cytophagales bacterium | reverse complement strand
GGACGGAACCTCGCCACGGGCCGCATGGTCCAGAATGGTGAGTCGGTCGGTGTCATCGCGGCACAGTCGATTGGTGAGCCGGGTACACAGCTGACCCTGCGCACCTTCCACGTCGGTGGTACGGCCTCGAACATTGCGGTCGAAGCCAACGTGAAATCGAAGTACGACGGCATTGTGGAGTTCGACGAAGTTCGCTTTGTGGATACCACCAATGACGAGGGCGAAGCACTCCGCGTGGTCATGGGCCGTGCGGGCGAGATTCGCATCCTCGATCCGAAGACCAAGAAAATGCTCGTGAACAACCACGTTCCTTATGGCGGTATCCTCTCGGTCAAAGACGGACAGGAAGTCAAGAAAGGCGACGCGCTGTGTCACTGGGATCCGTACAACGCGGTCATCCTTTCGGAATTCGACGGAACCATTGAGTTCGAGTCGATTGAGGAGGGCGTGACCTACCGCGAGGAGTCCGATGAACACACCGGTCACCGCGAGAAGGTCATCGTTGATTCGAAAGACAAAACGAAGAACCCGACCATCCACATCAAAGGCAAAGACCAAGAGAAGGGCTACAACATCCCCGTTGGTGCTCACTTGGTGGTCGCTCAGAAACAGAAGGTCAAGGCGGGTAAAGTCTTGGTGAAAATCCCGCGTGCCATTGGCAAGACGCGTGATATCACCGGAGGTCTGCCCCGTGTCACCGAGCTCTTCGAGGCCCGCAACCCGTCGAATCCGGCGGTCGTTTCGGAAATCGACGGCGTGGTTACCTACGGTTCGATCAAACGCGGTAACCGTGAGATCTACATCGAGAGCCGTGACGGCATCAAGAAGAAGTACATGGCCCCGCTCTCCAAGCACATCTTGGTGCAGGACAATGACTTCGTACGTGCCGGTCAGCCGCTTTCAGATGGCGCCATCACGCCTTCGGACATCCTGAAAATCATGGGCCCAACAGCGGTTCAAGAGTACTTGGTCAACGAGATCCAGGAGGTCTACCGCTTGCAGGGTGTGAAAATCAATGATAAGCACATCGAGGTGATCGTTCGCCAGATGATGCAGAAAGTTGAGATCATCGAAGCGGGTGACACCAGCTTCCTGCCGGGCCAAGTGGTCGACAAATTCGCGTTCCGTGAGGAAAACGATTTGATCCTCGACAAGAAGGTTGTTGGCGAAGCGGGTGATTCCGAGAAGCTCAAGCCGGGCATGATCGTGACCACTCGCCAACTGCGCGACGAGAATTCGGCCCTCAAACGCCGCGACATGAAGATTGCTGATGTGCGCGATGCGCAGCCAGCCGTCTCGCGTCCGACGCTACAAGGGATTACCCAAGCCTCGCTGGGTACCGACAGCTTCATCTCGGCTGCCTCGTTCCAAGAGACCACCAAGGTGCTCTCCGAAGCAGCGATCCGCGGCAAGATGGCCACCTTGCTCGGCCTGAAGGAAAACGTAATCGTCGGCCACCTGATTCCTGCGGGAACCGGGATGCGCGTCTACGAAGACCTGATCGTCGGCAACAAGGAGGAGTACGAAGCGCTGCTCGCAGCGGGCGAACCGCTCGAGTTGCCGGGCTCCGATGCGCCAGCAACCAGCTACCCAACCCGACGTCGCGAACGCGTCGAAGAATAGAAATTCAAACCGATAATGGCTGAACCGAAAGAAGAAGAGCAGCTGCCACAAGGGCAGTCGATCAACATTGAGCTGAGCGATCAAGTGGCCGAGGGCGAGTACGCCAACTTGGCCATGATTGCCCACTCGCATAGTGAGTTCGTGCTCGATTTCATTCGGCTCATGCCTGGGGTGCCCAAAGCAAAGGTCAAGTCACGAATCATCATGACACCCGAGCACATGAAGCGCCTTCAGCAAGCCATTGCCGATAACCTGGAAAAATACGAAGCGAACTTTGGCCCCGTCGAGCAGATCGGTACGCCCCCACAGTTTCCTGCCGGTTTTGGCGGAACAATGGGGGAGGCCTAAATCGCTCGGACCGTTGCAGGTGACCAAACGAGTCTCTACCTTTGCAGACCCAAAATTGACCTGATGCGGGAATCCGTGTCGTCGTAGAACACTTCGCAATTCCCACTTTCAAGTTTTAAGAATCACAGATGCCCACGATTCAACAACTGGTGCGTAAGGGCCGCCTTAAGGTGGTCTCCAAGTCAAAATCGCCCGCGCTGGACGCTTGTCCACAACGCCGCGGTGTGTGTACACGCGTGTACACCACCACACCTAAGAAGCCGAACTCGGCCATGCGTAAGGTGGCACGTGTTCGCCTTTCGAACAGCAAGGAAGTGAACGCCTACATCCCTGGTGAAGGCCACAATCTCCAAGAACACAGCATCGTGCTGATCCGTGGTGGTCGTGTGAAAGATTTGCCGGGTGTCCGTTACCACATCGTTCGTGGTGCGCTTGACACCGCAGGTGTAAATGGTCGTACCCAGCGCCGCTCGAAATACGGCGCGAAACGCCCCAAAGACAAAGGAGCAGCAGCAGCTAAGAAATAACCATGCGTAAGGGAACAGCACCAAAGCGTTACGTCCTACCCGATCCTAAGTATCGGGAGGTTTTGGTAACCAAATTCGTGAACATGATGATGTTCGACGGCAAGAAGAGCATCGCCTACAAGATTTTCTACGATGCCATCGAGCAGGTAGAAAGCAAGTCGGGCGAAGATGGTCTGGAAGCCTTCAAACGCGCGCTTCAGAACGTAAGCCCCGGCGTGGAGGTGAAAAGCCGCCGCGTAGGTGGTGCCACTTTCCAGGTGCCCATCGAAGTCCGTCCGGAGCGTCGCGCTTCGCTTGGCATGAAATGGCTCATTAAGTATGCCCGATCGCGCCACGAAAAATCCATGACTGACAAGCTGGCCGGAGAAATCCTCTCTGCCTCGAAAGGGGAAGGCTCGGCTGTCAAAAAGAAAGACGACGTGCACCGCATGGCTGAAGCCAACAAAGCGTTCTCGCACTTCCGTTTCTAATTTTAGTAGTCCACTTCAAGCGAAACCACCACCCCTCAAGCTCTCAACATGGCGGCCAGAGACCTGACCTATACGCGCAACATCGGCATCATGGCGCACATCGACGCCGGTAAGACGACGACGACCGAGCGCATCTTGTACTACACGGGCCTCAGCCACAAGATTGGCGAGGTACACGATGGTGCAGCGACCATGGACTGGATGGAGCAGGAGCAGGAGCGTGGCATCACGATCACTTCGGCTGCGACTACCACTGCGTGGAAATACCCCACCGTTCAAGGTCTGGCCGACGATAACACGAAGGACTACAAGATCAACATCATTGATACCCCGGGCCACGTTGACTTCACTGTCGAGGTAGAGCGCTCGCTGCGTGTATTGGATGGTGCGGTTGCCCTCTTTGACTCGGTATCGGCTGTTGAGCCTCAGTCGGAGACTGTATGGCGCCAAGCCGACAAGTACGGTGTGCCTCGCATTTGTTTTGTCAACAAAATGGACCGCGCGGGTGCTGACTTCTTTAATGTCGTTAAGGAGATCAAGGAAAAACTCGGCGGCAACCCAGTTCCACTTCAAGTGCCCATCGGCGCGGAGGAGAACTTCAAAGGCGTTGTTGACCTGATCACCAACCAGGCGATTGTCTGGAACGATGAGGACCAAGGCATGACCTTCGATGTAATCGACATCCCTGCCAACCTGCAGGAGGACGTGGATTACTGGCGTGAGCAACTCATCGAGTCGGTCGCTTCGTACGACGAGAGCTTGATGGAGAAATTCTTCGAGGATCCCGATTCGTTGACTCCTGGTGAGATTCGCGCGGCGATTCGCAAAGCGGTCATCGACATGTCGTTCCAGCCGGTCATGTGTGGCTCGGCCTTCAAAAACAAAGGAGTGCAAGCAGTGCTTGACGCAGTTTGCGCCTACCTACCTTGTCCACTCGACATGCCACCGGTTGAGGGTATCAACCCTGACACCGAAAAAGAAGAAATCCGCAAGCCGGAAATTGGCGAACCCTTCGCAGCTCTGGCCTTCAAAATTGCTACCGACCCCTTCGTTGGTCGCCTGTGTTTCTTCCGTGCCTACTCGGGCCGTTTGGAAGCGGGTTCGTACGTTTTGAACAACCGTACCGGTAAAAAGGAACGCATCTCGCGCCTCATGCAGATGCACTCGAACAAGCAGAACCCCATCGACGCGATCGAAGCGGGTGACATCTGTGCGGGTGTAGGTTTCAAAGACATCAAAACAGGGGATACCCTTACCGACGAGAAACACCCACTGGTGCTCGAGTCGATGAGCTTCCCTGAGCCAGTTATCGGCTACGCCATTGAGCCAAAAACGAAGGCGGACGTCGACAAAATGGGCGTGGCCATCTCCAAATTGGTGGAGGAGGATCCCACCCTGCACGTTCACACCGACGAGGAAACGGGCCAGACCATCCTTCGCGGTATGGGCGAGCTTCACTTGGACATCATCATGGACCGCATGCGTCGTGAGTTCAAGGTGGAAGTCAATCAAGGTGCGCCGCAGGTTGCCTACAAAGAGGCCGTCACCAAGAGCATCGAGCACCGCGAGGTCTACAAGAAGCAAACGGGTGGTCGCGGTAAATTCGCCGACATCGTTTTCGAACTCGGCCCACGGGACGATGCGGAAGGCGGTATCGAGAAAGAAGGCTTGCAGTTCGTTAATGGCATCGTAGGTGGTGTGATTCCAAAGGAATTCATTCCCGCCATTCAGAAAGGTTTTGCCGATTCAATGCGCAACGGTCCATTGGCTGGCTACCCTGTCGATTCGCTCAAGGTTCGCATCTACCACGGTTCGTTCCACGACGTTGACTCGGATGCTCTGTCGTTCGAACTTGCGGCTCGCATCGGTTTCAAAGAGGCGGCTCGCCAAGCGGGTGCTGTACTCCTCGAGCCCATCATGGCTGTCGAAGTTGTGACTCCCGAGGAGTTCACCGGTTCGGTGACTGGTGACCTGAACCGTCGCCGTGGCCTCATGCAGGGCATGGACTCGAAAGGCACCGGCCAAATCATCAAGGCGCACGTTCCACTCAGCGAGCTGTTTGGGTACGTGACTGACCTACGTACACTGTCTTCGGGTCGCGCGGCTGCGTCGCTCACTTTCTCCCACTACGAGAAGATGCCAAACAACTTGGCCGAAGATGTCATTGCCAAAACCAAAGGCGTTCACGCATAACGATCCAAACGAGGATCCACTCCAATGAACCAGAAGATTCGCATCAAGCTCAAGAGCTACGACCACAATTTGGTCGATAAGTCTTGCGAGCGTATCGTTCGTGCCGTAAAGGCCACGGGCGCTGTGGTCAGTGGCCCCGTGCCCCTGCCTACCGTAAAGGAGAAATTCACTGTGCTGCGTTCGCCGCACGTTAACAAGAAGGCCCGCGAGCAATTCCAGCTCTGCACCTACAAGCGTCTGGTTGACATCTATTCAACCAGCTCGAACACTGTTGATGCCCTGATGAAGCTGGAGCTTCCCTCGGGCGTTGAGGTAGAAATCAAAGTTTAAGTCCTCGAAAAGAGGCCTTAAAACGGCTACGGAAAGCCAGCCCGCAACGGCTGGCTTTTTTATCGGCCAAATCCGGACCAAGGTGGCCCGGGCAGTTTGAAGGAAGCAGCCGATTCCTTAGCTTTGCAGTCCTTTTCGCCGAAAGCGAAGGGGAGAAAAGAATTAAAGGCGTAAGAAGATGCCAGGATTGATCGGACGTAAAATTGGGATGACCTCCTACTACACCCCAGACGGGCGCAATGTCGCTTGTACTGTTGTGGAGGCTGGACCCTGTGTGGTGACGCAATTGCGCACCAGCGAGCGCGACGGCTATGAAGCCGTACAACTCGGTTTCGAGGAGCGCAAAGAGAAGCACACCGCTAAGCCGCAACTGGGCTCGTTCCAGAAGGCCGGCCTTACGCCGATGAAAGTCCTTAAGGAGTTTCGTGGCAAGGCTGAGTACAGCGTGGGCGACCAAGTGACGGTTGACTTCTTTAAGGAAGGCGATAAGATCAACGTGGTCGGTACCTCGAAGGGCAAAGGCTTCCAAGGTGTTGTCAAGCGTCACGGCTTCGGTGGTGTCGGTGGACAAACCCACGGTCAGCACAACCGTCAGCGTCACCCAGGTTCGATCGGTGCGTGTTCTACACCTTCGCGTGTCTTCAAGGGCATGCGCATGGCTGGACGCACAGGCGGCGACCGCGTGACCCAACGCAGCTTGAAGGTGGTTCGCATCCTTGCCGATGAGAACCTGATCCTGATCAGCGGAGCGGTACCCGGTGCCAACAATTCGGTTGTCTACCTGAACAAATAGGTCATGGAACTGAGCGTACTCAAAAAAGACGGAAAAGCAGCAGGTCGCAAAGCGAGCCTGAGCGACGCGGTTTTCGGCATCGAGCCAAACGACCACGCCATTTACTTGGACGTCAAACAGTTCTTGGCCAACCAACGCCAAGGCACACACAAAACAAAAGGCCGCAGCGAAGTCTCCGGTTCGACCCGCAAGCTGTACAAGCAGAAAGGAACGGGCCGTGCGCGTGCTGGCGACATCAAATCGCCGATCCGTCGTGGTGGTGGTCGCATCTTCGGCCCCGAGCCTCGCGACTACAGCTTCAAGCTGAACAAGAAGGTCAAGCAACTTGCTCGCCGTTCGGCGTTGGTCTACAAGGTCCGTGAGGAGAAGTTGATCGTTCTCGAGAACTTCTCGTTCGAAGCCCCCAAGACCAAGGACTACATTTCGCTGCTCGCTGGCTTGAAACTGGAAGGCAAGAGCCTTTTGGTGACTGCCGAGCGCGAGAAGAACGTCTACCTCTCGGGTCGCAACCTACAGGGTGTGAAAATCGTCCCCGCTGACGAGCTGAACACCTACGACATTTTGAACGCCGAACACCTCTTGCTTTGCGAGGGTGCGGTGGAGAAACTCAACACGCTGCTCGCCGGCGTACAAGAAGCTAGCTAAGATGGCAGTCCTGATCAAACCGCTGGTGACCGAGAAGCTCTCGGAGCTCAACGAGCAGGGGCGTTTCGCCTTCCTGGTCGACCGCGACGCAAACAAAGTTGAAATCAAACGTGCCATCGAGCAGATGTACGGGGTAACCGTTGAATCGGTCAACACCATGATCGCTGCTTCGAAGCCAAAGAATCGCTACACCAAAGGTGCAGTGGTTAACGGCCGCACCAAGACCTACAAAAAGGCCATCGTCAAAGTCGCCGACGGAGAATTCATCGATTTCTACAGCGGCGTCTAACCGAACCGAGTCATGCCAGTTCAAAAACTCAACCCCATCACCCCCGGCCAGCGCCACCGCATCCGCCCCGATCTTTCGGAGCTGAGCAAGGCGGCACCCGAGAAGTCGCTGATCCGCAGCAAGAAACGCAGCGGTGGTCGCAACAACTCGGGCCGGATGACCATGCGCTACATTGGCGGTGGCCACAAGCAGAGCTACCGGGAGATCGATTTCAAACGTAACAAGCCAGGGGTTCCTGCCACTGTCAAGTCGATTGAATACGATCCGAATCGTACCGCCCGCATCGCCCTGCTCTTTTATGCAGATGGTGAGAAGCGCTACATCTTGGCCCCCGAGGGCCTGAGCGTTGGCCAGACCATCGTATCGGGTCCGGGCGTGGCGCCGGAAGTCGGCAACTCGTTGCCCCTCTCGGAGATTCCTTTGGGTACTCAGATCCACAACATTGAAATTAAGCCCGGCAAGGGTGGCGCGATGGTCCGCAGTGCGGGTGCTAGTGCGCAGCTCTTGGCGCGCGACGGAAAGTATGTGACCATCAAATTGCCTTCGGGCGAGATGCGCATGGTACTCGCCGTTTGCACCGCCACCATTGGTGAGGTGTCGAACGCCGAACACATGACTGTACGTCTGGGCAAGGCTGGTCGCAACCGTTGGTTGGGCCGTCGTCCACGCACACGAGGTGTCGCGATGAACCCAGTCGATCACCCCATGGGTGGTGGCGAGGGCCGCGCTTCGGGTGGACACCCACGCAGCCGCAACGGTCTCTATGCCAAAGGCAAGAAGACCCGCACACCGAGCAAGTACTCGGACAAAATGATTGTCACGCGCCGCAAGACGGGCAACAAATAATCGGAGCAGAAACCAATGGCACGTTCGCTCAAAAAAGGACCCTACATCGACTACCGCCTGGAAAACAAGGTGGAGGTACTCAACGAGTCCTCGAAAAAGTCGGTGATCAAAACATGGTCGCGTCGTTCGATGATCTCTCCGGATTTCGTCGGTCACACCTTCGCGGTGCACAACGGCAACAAGTTCATCCCTGTCTTTGTGACAGAGAACATGGTGGGACACAAACTCGGCGAGTTCGCGCCTACGCGCAACTTCCGTGGTCACGCTGATAAAAAAGACAAAGGCAAGCGCTAGAGATGGAAGCAGTCGCCAAACTTCGCAATCATCCCACTTCGCCGCGCAAGATGCGGCTCGTGGTCGATCAAATTCGTGGCCAGAAGGTCAGCTTCGCACTCGCGTTGCTGCGCCACTCGCCCAAGCACGCTTCGGCGCCGCTCGAAAAATTGCTTCTCTCGGCCATCGCCAACTGGGAAGCGAAGAACGAGGAGGCCCGTGTAGAGGAAGCCGACCTGATCGTTAAGACCGTGATGGTCGACGGTGGTCGGATGCTCAAGCGCCTGCAAACTGCGCCGCAGGGTCGTGCCTACCGCGTCCGCAAACGCTCGAACCACGTGACCATGGTTGTCGATTCGTCGACCCAGGTTGCGGCTAAGCAAAAAGCGAAAGCCAGCGAGGAAGCCGAAGCACCGAAGGAGGCTGCTGCGCCGAAAGCCGCTGCCGCCAAAAAGGCGCCCGCGAAAGCAAAAACTGAAGGCGCTGCCAAAAAGGCACCCGCTAAGAAGGCCCCCGCGAAAGCGAAAGCCGAAACCAAAACCGCCGAATAAGGATGGGACAGAAGATTAATCCCGTAGGCTTTCGCCTTGGTGTCATCAACGGTTGGGAATCCAACTGGTTTGGTGGCCGCGACTTCTCTGAGAAGCTCGTCGAAGACGAAAAGATCCGCGACTACATCCGCACGCGTTTGCCCAAAGGTGGCATCTCGAAGATCATCATCGAGCGCACCCTCAAGCGCATCACGCTGACCATCAACACCGCTCGTCCGGGCGTAGTGATTGGTAAAGGCGGTGCCGAGGTCGACAACCTGAAGGAGGAGCTCAAGAAGTTCACCGGCAAGGACGTACAGATCAACATTTTTGAGATCAAGCGCCCCGAGCTCGACGCCAAATTGGTCGGCGAGTCGATTGCCCAGCAGCTCAAAGCCCGCATCTCGTTCCGCCGTGCCATGAAGCAAGCGATTGCTTCGGCTACTCGTGTGGGCGCAGAAGGCATCAAGATCCGTTGTTCGGGCCGCCTCGGTGGTGCGGAGATCGCACGGACAGAAGAATACAAAGAGGGTGCAGTGCCCTTGCACACCTTGCGTGCCGACATCGACTACGCCTTGAGCGAAGCGCAAACCGTCTACGGTTTGATCGGCATCAAAGTGTGGATTTATAAGGGTGAAGTGCTCGGCAAGCGGGATCTCTCGCCCGTGGTCGGTCAATCCAGTGGCGGCGGCGGTGGAAACCGTGGCGGCGCAGGTGGCGGAGATCGCCCAGACCGTGGTCCTCGCGGACCCCGTGGCCCTCGCGGTGATCGTTCGGAGCGTGGTGAGCGTTCAGAGCGCGGAGCCGGCGGCCAGAAAGGACCCCGTCGTCGCAACTAAGCACAACCCAGGAAGCTACCAGTCGTCATGCTACAGCCAAAACGAGTCAAATACCGCAAGCAGCAGAAGGGCCGCGTTAAGGGCATTGCCCAACGTGGTCACGAAGTCACCTTCGGTTCCTTCGGTCTGAAATCCCTAGAAGGCGGATGGATCACTTCGCGTCAAATCGAAGCGGCCCGTATCGCTGTCACTCGCGCCATGAAGCGTGAGGGCCAAGTGTGGATTCGCATTTTCCCCGACAAGCCCATCACCAAGAAGCCTGCAGAGGTTCGCATGGGTAAGGGTAAAGGTGCCCCCGAATATTGGGTGGCCCCTGTTCGCCCGGGTGTGATCATGTTCGAGGCCGGCGGTGTCCCACTTGAAGTGGCACAACAAGCCTTGGCCCTGGCCGCACAGAAACTTCCTGTCACCGTCAAGTTCGTGATCCGTCGCGACTACGAAGCGTAAGCTAGAGATGAAGAACACAGAGATTCAGGGACTCGGCCTCGCCGAACTGACAACCAAAGTAGCCGAAGAAAAGGCTGCCTTAGAAAAACTACGCTTTGCACACGCGGTCTCGCCAATCGAGAACCCGCTTCGCATCAATCACCAACGCAAACTGGTTGCTCGTCTGATGACTGAGCTCAACCGCAAACAGCGTCAAACCGCCGCCTAGCCATGAGTGGAATCAGTGCATCGGGTCGTAACCTTCGCAAAGAGCGCGTAGGCATCGTCCGTTCAAATAAGATGGATAAGACCATCACCGTGGCCGTCGAGATCCGCGAGAAACACCCCATGTATGGGAAGTTCGTCCGCAAGACCTCGAAGTTCAAAGCCCACGACGAAGCCAACACCTGTGGCATCGGCGATTTGGTCCGCATCATGGAGACCCGCCCCTTGAGTAAGGACAAGCGCTGGCGCCTGGTGGAAGTCCTAGAAAAAGCTAAGTAAGCAAAGATGGTACAGCAAGAATCACGGCTATCGGTCGCGGACAACAGTGGCGCCAAAGAGGTGCTTTGCATCCGCGTACTGGGCGGCACCAAACGCCGCTACGCCTCGATTGGTGATGAAATTGTGGTCACCGTCAAATCGGCGCTCTCCTCTTCGAACATGAAGAAGGGCTTCGTGACACGGGCCGTAGTGGTACGCACCAAAAAAGAAATTCGTCGTCGGGACGGTTCGTACATCCGTTTTTCGGATAACGCGGCTGTTCTGCTCAACCCACAAGGGGAGCCACGTGGCACCCGCATTTTCGGGCCTGTTGCGCGTGAACTGCGCGAGAAGCAGTACATGAAGATCGTTTCGCTGGCTCCTGAAGTTCTCTAAGCAGATGGCTATCAACGCAAAAACTCCGACTGTTAAGTTGCACGTTCGTTCGGGCGACACCGTTCTGGTGACCTCGGGCAACCACAAAGGCAAGCAAGGCAAGATCCTTCGGGTCGACCTCGAAAAGCAACGTGCCGTTGTGGAAGGTGTCAACATCATCTCGAAGCACAAAAAACCCAGCGCCCAGAACCCCAACGGGGGGATCGAGCGCACGGAGGGTACCGTTCATGTCTCGAACCTCAAGCTGGTCGATCCAGCCACTGGCGAGGCCACCCGTACGGGTCGCCGCGTCAATGAGAAGGGCAAGCTGCAACGCTACTCGAAGAAGACCGACAAATTCATTGGTGATGTATAGTCCACGCCTCAAAGAGAAGTACACTTCTCAAATCGTTCCCGCGCTCCAAGAGCAATTCGGGTACAAGAGCATCATGCAGGTGCCACGTTTGACCAAGGTTGTCATCAACCGGGGTGTCAAAGGTTCGGTGGCCGACAAAAAACTCGTTGACCAAAGCGTCGAGGAGTTGTCGATCATCGCCGGACAGCGTGCGGTACCTACCATCTCGAAGAAGTCGGTTGCCAGCTTTAAGCTGCGCGACGGCATGCCCATCGGCACGCGCGTCACCCTGCGCGGAGAGCGCATGTACGAATTCTTGGATCGCTTCATGAACGTTGCCTTGCCGCGTGTTCGTGATTTCCAAGGCGTCAGCGACAAGAGCTTCGATGGTCGTGGCAACTACACACTCGGTGTGCAGGAGCAGATCATCTTCCCCGAGATCACGATCGATCAGATCAAAACCATCAACGGGATGGACATCACCCTGGTGACCACAGCAAAAACCGACGAAGAGGGCCTCGCGCTTCTCAAGGCGTTCGGCATGCCGTTCGTGCGTCCCAAAAATCAACAAGAAGACAACTAGTACCCATGGCTAAAGCATCGGTAAAAGCCCGCGAAATCAAGCGTCAGAAGACGGTTGACCAGTACGCCGAGAAGCGCAAGCGCCTCAAGGAAGCTGGCGACTATGTCGGCCTCGACAAATTGCCCCGTAACGCCTCGCCCGTTCGTTTGCACAACCGTTGCAAATTGACCGGTCGCCCACGGGGGTACATGCGCCGCTTCGGTGTTTCGCGTGTCACCTTCCGCAAGCTGGCCAGCGAAGGAAAAATCCCTGGGGTTACAAAGTCGAGCTGGTAAACTAGCCCTTTCGATTCTCGCAGCGAAACCATATCTTTGCAGCCCTGTTTGACGGAACGCCCGCAAAAGCACCCCAAAAACAGGCCTTTTGGCTCCCCGGAGCTGCAAAAAACACCAACGTAGAAGCCTCTACTTAACACAACAAGGATGGTCACAGACCCCATCGCAGATTACTTGACCCGAATTCGCAACGCGATCGGCGCCAACCACCGTGTGGTGAACATCCCCGGCTCCAACCTCAAGAAGGAGTTGACGCGGGTGCTCTACGACCAAGGCTACATCATGGCCTACAAGTTCGAGGAGGATGAGAAGCAAGGCAGCATCAAGATTGCCTTGAAGTACAATCCAGTATCGAAGAAGTCGGCCATTGTTTCGCTCAAGCGTGTCAGCACACCGGGTCTACGCAAGTACACCGGTAAGGACACCATGCCCCGCGTACTCAACGGTCTTGGCGTTGCCATCCTTTCGACCTCGAGAGGTGTGATGACCAACAAGGAAGCCCGTCAATTGGGCATCGGAGGTGAAGTTCTCTGCTACGTCTACTAAGGAAAGTCATGTCTCGCGTAGGAAAAGCCATCATCAAAGTGCCCGCAGGGGTCAGCGTAGAAGTCTCCGCTGACAGCGTGGTGACTGTAAAAGGGGGTAAAGGCGAACTTCGCCAGCCCATCGATCCGGACATGAAAGTCACCGTCGAAAACGGCGAGTTGACTGTAGCCCGGCCCACCGAGCAGAAGCGTCACAAGGCGGCCCATGGGTTGACTCGTGCGCTGATCGCCAACATGGTGGTCGGTGTATCGGAAGGGTACCAAAAGAAAATGGAGCTCGTGGGTGTTGGTTACAAAGCCACCGTCCAGGGCCAATTGTTGGAATTGAGCCTGGGGTATTCACACCCCATCTTCTTCCAACTTCCCGTAGAAATTTCCGCCTCGGCACTCACGGAGAAGGGGAAAAACCCAATCGTGACCATCGAGTCGGTTGACAAGCAACTCATCGGTCAAGTGGCCGCTAAGATCCGTTCGCTGCGTGCGCCCGAGCCTTACAAAGGCAAAGGAATCCGTTTCGTGGGCGAGCAGATTCGTCGCAAAGCCGGTAAGACCGCAAGCAAGTAGAAGATGGCTGTTACCAACCAAGCTCGTCGCCTGCGCATCCGCCGCAGCATCCGCCGCCAGATTTCTGGCACTGCGGCGCGCCCGCGCCTCAGCGTATTTCGCTCGAACAAAGGCATTTATGCCCAATTGATCGACGATGTCAGCGGCAAAACCCTCGCTTCGGCTTCGGCCGCGAAAGTTGGGGCCAAAGGCACGCCTGTTGAAGTCGCCGCTGCCGTAGGCAAAGCGCTGGCCGAGATGGCAAAGTCAAACAACATTGAAGCGGTCGTATTCGACCGCAACGGCTACCTATACCACGGTCGCGTTAAGGCTTTGGCCGACGGCGCACGCGAAGGGGGCTTGAAGTTTTAATTCACACATGGAATCGACGCAAACCGTACGTAAGGTTAAGGCCTCCGAAATCGACCTCAAAGAGCGGGTCGTGAACATCAACCGCGTGGCCAAGGTGGTCAAGGGTGGTCGCCGTTTCAGCTTCGCGGCTGTTGTTGTTGTCGGAAACGGCGATGGCGTGGTGGGCCACGGCTTGGGCAAAGCCAACGAGGTGACTGACGCGATCACTAAAGGGATCGACGACGCAAAGAAAAACCTCATCAAGGTACCCGTGCTGAAAGGCACGTTGCCCCACGAGGTGAAAGGAAAATTCTGTGGTGGCAAGGTCTTGCTGAAGCCTGCTTCGGCTGGTACTGGTGTCATCGCCGGTGGTGCGATGCGTGCGGTACTTGAGAGTGCTGGCGTGAAAGACGTCCTAGCCAAGTCGCAAGGTTCTTCGAACCCCCACAACGTGGTGAAAGCCACCTTCGATGCCCTCTTGCAGCTTCGCGATCCGATCGCAGTGGCAGCACAGCGTGGCATCACCATGGAGAAAGTCTTTAACGGATAAGCGAGATGAGCAAGGTAAAAATCACCCTCGTTCGCAGCCAGATCAAACGGCCCACCAATCAGCGTGACACGCTGACGGCCCTCGGTCTGAGAAAAGTTAACTCGTCGGTTGAGCACGAGCTCACCCCTCAAATCCAGGGGATGATCGACGTAGTCGGCCACATTGTTGCAGTAGAAAAAGCCTAAGGCCATGAAACTCCACCAACTCAAACCCGCCGCCGGGGCCACCAAATCATCCAAGCGCATTGCGCGTGGGGAAGGTTCGGGCCGTGGAGGTACATCGACTCGCGGACACAAAGGTGCCCAGTCTCGCTCGGGCTACAGCCGCAAGGCTGGCTTCGAGGGTGGTCAAATGCCTTTGCAGCGACGCGTGCCTAAGTTCGGCTTCAAGAACTTCAACCGTGTTGAGTTCAAAGCCTTGAACCTGCGCGATTTGCAGCTTCTCGCTGAAAAGCACGGCTTGAAAGAGATCGGTTTGGCTGACTTCAGCGCGAACGGCCTGTGCACCAAGCGCGAGCTTGTTAAGATCCTTGCTACTGGCGAGCTGAAAGCAAAATTGACTGTCACTGCCCACGGGTTCTCGGCGAAAGCCATTGAGGCCATTGAGGCGGCTGGCGGAAGCGTGGTGATCCTTCGTCCGAAGAAAGAGGAGGAAGAACCGGCTGAAGTAGCTGCACCGAAAGCGAAAGCAGCACCCAAAGCGAAAGCTGAGCCGAAGGCTGCTGAGAAAGCACCTGAAGCACCTGCTTTGGACGCAACTGAAACCGACGAGGCAGACGCCTAGTACCGCTCGATTCCTAAGACAACTACCACTGTGGCTACCTCACTTGTAAAGATATTCTCACTCGGACGCTTCGCGCGGACGGTGCGCAACATCTTTGCGATTGAGGAGTTGCGCCGTCGGATCATTTATACCCTCGGGTTGATCCTGGTCTTCCGCCTGGGCAGCTTCGTGCTGCTTCCGGGGTTGGACTACGATGCAATCACCGCTGCGGCGGATTCGCAAGGTGGGGGAGGCATCTTCGGATTCCTCGACAACCTGCTTGGTGGCGCGTTCAGCAACAAGTCAATCTTGGGGCTAGGCATCATGCCTTACATCACTGCGTCGATCATTTTCCAATTGCTCGGCGTGGCGGTTCCTTACTTCTCGCGTCTGCAGAAAGAAGGCGAATCGGGCCGCAAGCGCATCAACCAGATGACCCGCATTGCGACGGTGGTCATCTGCATGGCGCAAGCCCCTGGCTTCATCGCTACCATTGAGCCTGGCGCGATTGTCATGGATCGCTCGCTGTTCTATCCGTTGGCCATTATTCTGCTCAGTGCTGGATCACTGTTCGCCATGTGGTTGGGTGAGAAAATTACCGAGCGCGGCATTGGTAACGGGATCTCGATGTTGATTATGATTGGCATCATCAGCCGCCTACCTGCAGCCTTGGGCTTCGAAGTGGCGGATAAGGGCATGGCCGGTGCCTTGTTCCTGGTACTCGAACTGATTGCCTTTTACTTCATTGTGATGATGGTAGTGATGGTGACTCAAGCCACGCGCCGCATCCCGGTCAACTACGCCAAGCAAGTGGTTGGAGGCCGTGTATATGGTGGTCAGCGTCAGTACATTCCCCTCAAAGTCAACGCCGCTGGTGTGATGCCGATCATCTTCGCCCACTCGCTGATGATCATTCCCCCCCTCATCGCGAGCATCTGGGAGG
>CAYGKP010000038.1:4457-16065 GCA_964350605.1 uncultured Cytophagales bacterium | reverse complement strand
AGGCAGAGGGGCTGGAAATCGAAGCCTTGCTCGACGCGCGGAAAAAAACCGCCTAGGCTTTTTTGGTTTCCATTCATGAAACGCACCTTCGCTCCATCTCCTCAAGTCTTCTTTTGAATTCATACAACCGCTCAAATTCAACTAAGTAGGGTTTGAACTGGCCCCAGTCATGCTCCCCGATACCTCCAAAAAGTAAGAGGCAGCCAATTGGCTGCCTCTTCTCGTCTAAGGAAGCGAGGGCCTAGCCCTCGATCTTCCGGTAGCGGTCGATCAATGCGCGAACCTGCTTGCGGACCTCTTCGGGCTTGGCCTTGCGTTCGGTCAACTCCTTTTCAAGTGCATGCAGTGCCTTCCAAAAGGGTCGGCCATCCAGCTCGTGCTCCATAACCAAGTCCTTCTTGGTTGCGAACACATCCGCCCACGCCGCGCGCACCTGCGCCCAGAACGATTGGTTCTCTGTCCACCAGTCTTTGGCGAGCTGGCATTTCGCTCCCTCCACTTTCGTGTAGGTATTCCAACCCGCCTCGCGAACCAGCGGCTTGTCCTGAGCACCCTCGCGGACGATCTTAATGTTCTGCTGATCGTGAATGTGCCCACCTGCAGTCATCTCGTGACGGTTGGTGCGCGTCATCACGTTGTAGTCCGAGCGGTGAGTGTATTCACGGCGCGGCAGCGGCGCATCGGTGGTCGACTCCCAATAGTGCCGACCGTCTTGGTGCACCCAAGTAGCCGAAGCCTGGTAGCGGGGCGCATCGTTCACTTCGAAGACCTTTTGAGTCCATTGGCCTTTGACTTCCTTGGTCGGACGGGTCACATAGGTCCAATGGTTCGGCAGGTGGTAGTCGTAGAATGTTGTGTTCTCAAATTCCCAGTCCTGGCGCCAGTGCTTGACAAGCATCGTGTCATGGACGATCAACAGGTGCTGGAGCACCAACTTTTTCGGCGACTCCTCGACCAAGTGGATGTACTCCACAACGGGACCGGCATGATAATCCTCGTGTTTTTCATAGGTGGTGTCGAAGGGGAAGGTTTCGGCGAAGTGGAATTCCACTTCATAGCAGCCGCACATGGATTTGATCGCTTCCACGTCGGCCTTCGGTGCTTGGGCCGACGCAACGCCAACCAAGCCAAGTGTGAGTAGTAAAAGGGTGTGTTTCATGAGATGAATGGGGGTTGGATTGGATGTGGTCTGTGTTGACTAGAAGGACGTGCCGCCGCTGGCTTTCAGGTTGAACTTGAAGGTGTAAGTGCGGTCGATCACCGTCATACCAGAACTGCTCGCCGAGTACTGGATCTGCATCTTGCCGTAGTTGCCTTCGGCAGTTTGGAAGACAATGGTGCGATCCGAGAAGGTGGTGTACTCGTGGCTGGTCGTACTGTAATAGCACCAGTAAGTGTTCGATCCGTCCGTGGCGGTGATATTGCCCTTGGCGATGGCCGGGCTCGCATCGTCGGAAAGCAGGGTAAGGCCCTCAGTGCTGCACACCTGCGAGAACGGATCGTAGACCATCAGGGCCTTGGCAGTGCCCACACCGCTGGTGCCGCTGTTGAAGTAGATCTGCGTACCGATCAGCTTGACATCCCAAGTGGTTGCGTTGCTGGCCGAGTCGACGAGTTCAACAGTCCCATCGGTCTTGAATTCGACAAACACGGTGTCGTCGCCATCGAAGGTCACCTGGTCGGTCGCGTAGTTAGCGCAGGTACTTGCGGTCGATTTCGCGTCCTCGTCTTTGGTACAAGCGGTGAACATCAGAAGCGAGAGGGCAAGGCCTCCGAGCAATAGGTGGAGTGGCTGTTTCATAGGGGTTTGGGTTAAGGGTTGGTTGGGGGTGTTACTCTTTTGCCGAGCGATTTACTCAGGTTCCATTCGAAGGCCACGAAGTAGACGCGGCCCGGCATCGTGGGCACGAACGCATTCGTGCGATCCATCAGGTTGTCGATGCCTGCACGCAGGGTGAATTGTTCAAGCAGCGTCTTGTCGACCGCCAGGTTCCAGAGCCAGTAGCTGGCGGCGTATTCGCGGTCGTCGTCCAGGATGCTGTTGGCGTTCACGTCCACGCCCGAACCGAAGCGCCCGCGATAGATTACGCGCAGAAAGCCGCCCACCTTGGCCTTGTGGTGCCAGTAATTAAGCTTGAGATTACCCGAATGCTTCGAGCGGTTGTTCAGCCCACCGTAGTCCGCGGGCCTTACCAATGTCGGGTCGGCGAAGGGGTCCCCAGGGTCGCTGGCATAGACCTCCCCGTTTTCGATTCGCTCAACTACGTCGCGGTCCTTGGCAACGGTGTAGGCATAGCCCCCCGAAATCTCGAACCCGGCGGGCAAGCCCACACGCAGGTCTGTTTCCAGCCCTTGGGTGTAAATGTTGTTCAAGTTGGTGTAGGAGTAGACGTACTGGCCATTGGTCTTGGTGGCCACGATTTGGGTCTCGATCAGCTCCTTGATCTCGTTGTGGTAGAGGTTCATCGTCCACCGAACCTTCTTGGAAAAGTCGACTTGATAGCCAGCGTTAAAGCCCAGCGAGCGCTCGGGTTTCACCTCGCTGAAGGAGGCCGGGTCGCGCTGAATCGAGGCAATCTGGCCTTGGCTCTGTAGCTCGGCCACTTTGTCGTCGACCACCAAACTGCCGAAGACCGAATAGCCCACAATCGGGTTGGAGAAGTTGAGCAGCAGGGTGCGGAAGTCGGGCGTTTTGTAGCCCGCCCCAACGCTGGCACGTAGGCGCATCCAATTGGTCGCGCGAAACCAGAGGCCCGCCTTGGGGCTGAAGCGTGAGGCAAAGGCCGAATGCATGTCATAGCGACCGCCCAGTTGCAGATTCCAGCGGTCCTTATCGCCAGGTCGCCACTGTTGTTGGAAGAAGACGTACTGGCTGGTGAAGCGAGTCAGCTCGTCGTAACGCGTGGCTTCCACCGATTCCCCCAGACGGCCCACACCAAGTGTCGAGGTGTGTTTGCCCGCGATATCATAGTCGGCTTGCGCTTCGCTGCGCATGAATTGCTGGCTAAAGAAGGAGGCATCGTACTGCGTACCGTCGTCCTCGTAATCGTAGTTCTCGTGGGTGTGATAGCGCATCCAATACTGGCGCAGCTGGACCTTTCCGCGTTGCCCCAACTGGTGCGAAAACGTGGCATTCACATTCGCTTCGTTCTGCTCGGCGAAGGTTTCCACACGGCGCTCCTCGGTGTCGAAGCGATCGGTTGCACGCACGCGATAGAAGCGCGAACTGATGCGCAACTCGCTGTTCTCTGAAAACTGGTAGCTGACTTTTGGCGCAATGGTAAAGGCTGCTGAAGGTGCAACGGTCTGTGAGACCTCTTCGGGTGTGAGGTCGTAGCCCCCGCTCTGTAAGCGATCGAAGAACAAGCCAACGTTCCAATTGCCCCTTCGCAGGCCCACTTCACCGTAGGTCTGCCAGGTCTTGTAGCTGCGGTGCTGTGCGCCCAAGCGCGCGTTCAAGTCGTTCTTGCTTTTTCGGGTGATGATGTTGACCACGCCCGCCAGTGCGTCGCTGCCATAGAGCGAGGAACTTGGGCCCCGCACAATCTCAATGCGCTCAATATTGCCCACCGCGACCCGCGAGAGGTCCATGGTTCCCGCTGTGCGACCCACCAGCGGTTCGCCGTCAACCAGGATCAGGATGTAATCCGAACTCATCCCCTGCATCTGCAAACCAGCCCCATGTTCGGAGATAATTTGTAACCCCGTCTGCTCGGCCAATACCTGGTCGAGGCGCTGGGAACCCATGCGTTTCACTTGCGCCCCGCTGATCACCGTAACAGGTACGGGGACCGAGCCGCCCAACTCGCGCGTGCGGCTGGCGGTGACGACCACTGGCTCCAAATCAGAGTGGCCGTAGGGGCACTGCACATTCATATCTTCATGCTCGCCTTCCGATAGCTCGACCGTTTGGTCGAGAATTGCTTGACCATCCATTCGAACCACCACCCGATGCTCGCCTGCAGCCAGTCCTTCGACTGAGAAGCGCCCCGTCGAGTCGGTGATCAAACAGTGCGGCTTCGCGCCCACGAATACGAAGGCTCCTTCCACCGGATAGGCATCATTGGTCAGCACCGTCCCGCTCAACACGGTTTGCGCACGGAGCGCCGAGGCACTGACGATGGCCAGTAGGAAGGCAAGCGGAAGTCTGGATTTCATTTATTTAGACTTATTATAATTGAATGGCAAAGGAAGTGACCTTTCCCTGGCTCCGAATCACCCGATCAGGTGATTCTAAGGCCTCGCCCAGCCTTTCTCGTAAGCCCAGCGTATCAAGGCCGTCGTGTTCGGCAAGTTTAGCTTGGCGAGAATGTGCTTTCTGTGGGTACTGACCGTATGCTCGCTGCGGTGCAATGATTCGGCGATCTCCCGGGTGCTGCACCCTCGGGCCATCAAGGTGAATACCTCGCGCTCGGCAGGGCTCAGGGGGCCCGGTCCCAACGAATCATGAGAGGCCGAACCAATCACATCGCTTTTTCTGATTTGAGCCCGTGCCACTTTTCGTAACAACGCAATGACATGCGCCGCCGAATCTTGGTGAGAGAGCCAACCATCGAATGATGGTGCGTCCTTCGGCCCAGTTTCCCCAATCGTGACAATCCGCAGCCGATCGAACTTGCGCCGCAACTCACAAAGCAAGCCCTCGCTGAAGCCGAACTTTGCGGATGGGGCACAAACCAGCAGGCAGTCGGGAAACCTGCCTACCCACTCGGACAACTCGCCGGGCTTGACCACAGGCACCACCCGGTCAAACGCACCGGACTGTTCGGCACACCAACACAAACCCATGCGTTCGATGTCCTGCCCATCGGCGACAAGTAGGGTGGCTTTCATTGCGTAACTCATGAGAACCGCATCTGGATTCTCATTATTTAGAATCATTCTAATCGCAAAGAAAGGCTACTCACCCTCATTCAGCAATACCCAACGCTGGGGATTCGAAATCAGCGCGTAAAGCGCCTCGTGGTTCGCGAACAATTGGCCACCTGCAACTTCAAAACCTCGCATGTAGCGCTCCTTCAACCATCAACTTGAACTGGTACAACCGCTCAAATTCAACCAAGTAGGGTTTGAACTGGCCCCAGTCATGCTCCCCACCCATGACGACATGGAATTGAACGACGACCCGAAACGGTCGTCGTTTATTTTTTGACTTCGCTTGGATGATGGCGGCTCGGCCAAAATACCGCTTGCACCCGGCCTGGGTTTACTAATTATTATCGCAGACCAATTCGAAAGGGAGTCAGTTTTTTTCTGACTAGTCGCCTATCATTCCTGCACTACAGTCTTTACTTTTATGAGTAGGCACTCCCTGAGCTGCACATGAATTCGCTGATTCTCAGAGTTTTTTTCTGCCTGACACTCGTCAGCCTTCCCTTTTCTGTCCATGCCCAGCACGGGGATGATTTTCCTGGATGCGGCAGCGACCACCTCCATGAACATCTTCTGGATCGCAACCCAGAGTACCGCCGCCAATTCCAGGAATCCAACCAGCGAGCCGAGCGTGTAGCCATTTCCCAACGAATGGCTGGGGGGAAACGAACTTCAACTGGCACGTTGACCATCCCCGTGGTCGTCCACATCATCCACAACGGAGGGGCGGAAAACATCTCGGATGCCCAGGTACTCGCTGGCATCCAACACCTCAACCAAGCCTTCAACAAGCAACCGCCCTATCTGGGCACAGGGGTCAACGTCGAGATCGAATTCTGTTTGGCCCAGCGCGATCCGAATGGCGCGCCAACCTCGGGGATCAACCGGGTGGCCTCGCCCCTGACCAATTTAAACATGGATACCCAGGACTTGGCCCTCAAAAGCTTAAGCCGTTGGGACCAGACCCAATACCTGAACATTTGGCTGGTCGGTTCGATCTGTTCTAACTCGGGATCTTGCAGCGTGGCGGGCTACGCTTACCTCGCAGGTGCGCATGGCCAGTTGTATGATGGTGTAGTCATGGAAGCGAACTTCTTCGGCTCTTCCCCAAAAAACTCGGTAGTCACCATTCACGAGGTGGGGCACTACCTGAACCTGCGGCACACCTTCAACGGCGGTTGCCCCAACAACAACTGTTTGACCCAAGGGGACTATGTGTGCGACACCCCACCCGACAACTCAACGGCATACGTAAGCTGCGGTTCCTATGTGAACACCTGCGATACCGATGCAGACGACACTTCGCCAAACAACCCCTTTCGACCCATCACCGGCGGCGGACTGGGGGACCAGACCGACTACTACTCGGATTTCATGGACTATGGCAACTGGAATTGCCAAGTCGATTTTACCGAAGGCCAACGTACCAGGATGCGAGCCGCTTTGGAGGGTACGCGGTCCAGCTTGCTCACCTCACAAGGCTGTGTTTCAGCCTGTCCAAGCCCGCCCGTAGCCAGCTTTACCTTTGCCCCTGGCGCGCCGATCACGGGGGAGACCATCACGTTCACTAACACAACAACGGGCGGCGCAACCACCTATCGTTGGTATGTAGATGACGTCCAAAAGTCGACCGCGCCCAATTTCTCGCAAGCCCTTACGGTTTCGGGCAGCCATACCATCCGGCTCTATGCCA
Organism: uncultured Cytophagales bacterium; assembly: GCA_964350605.1. Lineage (GTDB taxonomy): Bacteria > Bacteroidota > Bacteroidia > Cytophagales > JAAEPT01 > CAYGKP01. Next base: position 9,500 of record CAYGKP010000038.1, on the reverse strand, counting down.
GCAGCGGACCCGGCTGTTGGGACGATACAACGGTGACCATCAATGTCAACTGTCCTTCCACCACCTCTGCTTTTACCTTTTTGCCTGCGATTCCCCTGGTAGACCAAGCCGTTACGTTTACCAACACCAGCACAGGTGCTGTCAATTACAACTGGCTGATCAACGGGGTCTCGGCAGGCACAACCACCAACTTGGGTCACACCTTCACCGCGCCTGGCACTTATTCGGTCAAGCTGGCAGCGCAAGGCGGCACCAATTTCTGTACTGACACCAGCCAGCAATACGTGGTTGTCACCTGTCCGTTGGCAGTGGGCTTCTCCTTCCTCCCCGCAACCCCCATCGCTGGGCAGACGGTGACCTTCACAAATACCAGTACCGGTGCAAGCAACTACCAGTGGTTTGTCAATGGGACCCCGATTTCGACCGCCACTAACCCAACGTATGCTTTCCCATCGGCTGGTACCTACTCGGTCAAGCTGACGGGTACCGCTGGTGCTTGTACCGAAAGCACGACCCAAACCGTGCAGGTGGTCTGCCCCACCATTGCAGACTTCAGTGCCAGCGACCTCACACCAGCCGCAGGCCAATTGGTCACCTTCACCAACAGCAGCACCAGTGCTGCCAGCTACGAGTGGTTCGTGAATGGCACGCCCTTCTCGACGGCCATGAGCCCAGGCTACACTTTTACAGCACCTGGCACCTATACGGTTCGGCTGGAAGCGTCAAGCGGGTTTTCGGGCTGCCAAAAAAGCAGGGAACTTACCATAATGGTCAGTTGCCCCGTGGTGGCCGACTTCACAATGAGCGATACGATCATCGACATCGGCAACCCGGCTACTTTCACCAATGCAAGCTTGAACGCGACGACCTACGAGTGGCGTGTCAACGGCTTGCCCGCAGCTGTCAGCTTAAACCATTCGCAAGTGTTCCCCACTGCAGGAAATACCGGCATTACGCTGGTTTCAATGGGGCCCTACTGCTCGGATTCGATCACCAAAACGCTGGTCGTACTCGACTCCTGCGCCGACCCGCAGAACCACAACCGCAACTGGCGCTTTGCCAATGGACTGGGAATTGACTTCAATACACCCACCCCTAGCTTGATAACTGGAGCCTCGAATAATGCCTATGAAACCTCCTCGACCATCAGCGATCGAAAGGGTAACATGGTGTTTTACACCGACGGTCGATTTGTATGGGATCGCACGGGCGCGGTCATGCCTAATGGGTCGGGGCTGAATGGTCATGAATCAGCCAACCAGGGGGCTCTGATCCTGCCCCAACCAGGCAGCGACAGCCTTTATTACGTCTTCCACATGTGGGAATTTGCCAATCCCATCGGGCTGAGTTACTCGGTGGTCGATATGAGCCTGCGGGGCGGGCTTGGCGATGTTACGGCAACCAAAAACATCTTCATCGAGGGCCCAGTCACTGAGCAACTTTCTGCCACGCTGCATGCCAACAGGGAAGATTGGTGGGTAGTTACCCATGACTGGGGCAACAACCAATTCCACGCCTACCTGCTTGATTCAACGGGACTGAACCTGACCCCGGTGGTTTCAGCAATCGGCAATGTATTCAATGACAATAGTGTAAGCTCGGTCAGCGGATCGGAACAAGCGGTGACAATCAAGTTCAACCACGCAGGCGACAAACTAGCTTCTTGCACCCGAAAAAATAAGCGAGTCGAACTCTTCGATTTCGACAATGCCACAGGGGTGATCTCAAACCAAATCAACCTGACTGGTGCAGTCGATATTTTCTATGATTCAGAATTCTCGCCTGACGACACCCGTTTGTATGCTGTTGATCTGATCCAGCGGGATATTTGGCAATACGATTTAACGGCTGGGTCGCCAGCATCGATCAATGCCTCAGCCACACGAATCGTCGACCTTAGTTCTACGTTCTTCAACTACTTTGGTGAACTCTACCTTGGACCTGACGGCCGCATTTATTGCAACCAGTACCAAACCAATCAATTGCTGGTCATCAATAACCCCAATGCGCTTGGCGTGGCCTGCAACCCAGTTCAAAATGGCTTCTCCCTGGGTGGGGGTACTGGCCAAATCTCGCTGCAAAACCTACCGAAAGTCTTTCCCGACCCCGACCCAAAAATCGAGGGACCAATTCTGCTCTGCGCCGATTCGGTGGCCGAATACCGCTCGAACGTAGGCGGGCAATGGATCGTGAGCGGTCCGGCAGTGATTGCCTCCTCGGGTTCGCACAAAGCCACGCTTACCTTCACCGGCGGCGGGACGGTCGAACTGATCCAATGGGCGGGCTGCGGGAAAGGCGACACCATTTCCATCACCGTTCTGGATCTGCCGGAGCCGGACTTGGGCCCGGATACGCTCTACTGTGCGGCAGATTTCCCCTCCAACCTGGACCCGGGCACCTTCGATACCTACCGCTGGCAGGACAACTCGACCGCACCGACTTTGGCCACCAGCGGACCGGGTACTTACTGGGTCGAGGTCGGGAACAGCTTGGGCTGTTCGGCCACCGATACCCTGAACTTGGAAGAGGATACTGCGCTCCCCACCCAGGTGCTGGAGGACACCCTGTTCTGCGCGCCCGCCTCGCTGCTTCTCCTGCCCGATCAGGACAGTTCGTACACCTACAGCTGGCAGGACGGGGCGACCGATACCAGCCATGTCGCCGGCGCTTCGGGCATCTACTGGGTGGACATCACGGGCCGGTGTGGCGCGGTGCGCGACTCGGCCGAGGTTACTTTCTTCACGTATCCGGCGTTGAGCATTACGGGTGCTCCGGCCTACCTGTGCCCAGATGAAATGGCTACGATTCCTCTAATTGCTACCCCCTCCGGCGGTCTGCTGAGCGGTCCTTCAGTCATCGGCTCCAACTTGGTACCCACCCTATTCACGCCCCAACGCGATACCATTTGGTATCACATCGGCTACCCGGAGGGGTGCGTTGACAGCGCGTTTGTCATCGTGGAGGACGGTGGCCAGCCCGAGCCTGATTTGGGCAAGGACTCCACCTACTGCCCCGCAGACCTGCCTCTCCTGCTGGCGCCCGGTTCCTTCGCTTCCTATACTTGGGACAACACCTCGGGCGCACCGACTCGGTCGGCTGGCAGTGCGGGCACCTATTGGGTCGAGGTCAGCAACACCTTGGGTTGCATTGGCAGTGATACTGTCGTTATCGCTGTGGACCTCACACCAGCACCTGTACCTCAACTTAACGACACGACCATTTGCGAGGGGGACCTAGCCCAGCTCATTCCCGAGCAGAACAGCGCATTCACTTATCTGTGGCGCGATGGTTCGACTGAACCCAAGAACACCGCTTTCCTCGGTGGCCTCTATTGGGTAGATATTTCTACACGTTGCGATGTGGTCCGCGACCAGATGACCCTTACCGTCCTCCCCGCCCCACCCGTGGACTTCACGGGCCTCGACTCGCTTGTTCCCTGCGATACCTTCCTGGTCAATCAGCTCATTCCAACGCCCGGCGGTGGCGTGTTCTCGGGTGAGGGTTTGGTGGGTCTTGACCAATACGACCCCTCGCAGTTCAGCCCACCAATCGATACGGTCAACTATCAGATGGTCTATGGCAATGGCTGTGATGCCTCGGTTACCCGAGTTGTTCTCTGGCAGCCTTGCTGTGAGATTGGCATCCCCTCGGCCTTTTCGCCCAATGAAGATGGCCTGAACGATGTGTTTGGCTACTTGGGCCAGATTGAGCATGCTACGCTTACGATTTACAACCGATGGGGCGAAGCCATCTTCTCGACCCAGTCGATCCATGAACCATGGGATGGCACCCACCGCGGCGAGCCCTCGCCCGTTGGGGTGTACAGCTATGTGCTCACCTACCAATGCGAGTTCCGGTTGGGTGAGAAAGACAACGTCCGCCAGGTGGGCCAAGTGACGCTGCTGCGCTAACTCATGTCTCGATTCTTGCGACAGATTCTGCCGCTTTGGGGCCTTGCTCTGGTGTTGATCTCCTCGCCGCTATCGGCTCAGGACGCGCAGTTCTCTCAATACTATTCGGTTCCTCTTTTTCTGAATCCTGCGATGACCGGGCTGACTGAATGTTACCAAGCTGGTGTAGCAGCCCGCACCCAGTGGACGGGTCTGGAGCGGCCCTACACCACTGGTGTGGCCTTTGCTGACGTGAGCTACCCCGACCTGCGCCAAGGCTTCGGGGTAATGGCTATCTACGATGATGTGGGTGAACCCCGGTTGAACACGACTGAACTGAGTTTGCTGTATGCCCGCCATGTAGCCTTGAGCAACAAGGTACATTTGCGCCTTGGCTTACAAGGAACCTCAACGTGGCGGAGCGTTGGTTACAGCGACCTGGTATTTTCCGATCAGTTCACTGGCGGGGTTCAGACCCAAAATACAACCCAAGATCAAGTGGTCGAAAGCGATCGGGTACAGTACTTCGATCTATCAGCGGGACTGTTCTTTTACCACGAGGAGAGTTATTTTCTTGGCGTTGCCACCCATCACCTCACTGAACCCAACCAAGCGTTCTCGACCGAAAGCAAGTTGCCCAGAAAGCTCTCGGTTCATGGCGGGTATCACATCAACCTGAGCGAAGCGAACGAATGGGAATTGACCCCAGGCTTTCTCTACAGGGCCCAAGGAAAATTTGACCAGCTGGATCTGGGTGCCTATGCGTCGCACAAGCCCTTTTTGGTGGGCCTATGGTTTCGCAGCCTATTGATCAAACAAACCGACGGGATTCGGAATGTAGACGCCCTATCGATTCATGCGGGTGTGAAGTCAGGGGGGTTCTCCTTCGTCTACAGCTACGACTATACGCTTTCCTCTTTGGAGAACAGGAGTACCAAAGGTGCCCACGAGATCACGCTGCTCACTGACTTTTGCATTTTCAAGGACGACCGAAAACCGCCCATGCGCAGTCGTCGAGCAGCCTGCCCGAAGTTTCTGCGAAAGCATTGGTAGGATAGCTAGTTGATGAATTCTTTGTCAAGTAGTAACCGAAACTCATACAACCGCTCAAATTCAACCAAGTAGGGTTTGAACTGGCCCCAGTCATGCTCCC
>CAYGKP010000038.1:0-4357 GCA_964350605.1 uncultured Cytophagales bacterium | reverse complement strand
CCTATTAAAAAAAAGCCAATGCCGTGATGGCGTTAGCTTTTTTTAATTTCGATTAGGCGACTGATCACTACGAAAATCAGAAGTGTTGGCCTATTTCCAGAAGGCTTCAATTTCTTCCAGACTCTTTCCTTTTGTCTCGGGGATCAGACGCCAAACAAAGAGCCCAGCCACAAGTGCCATTAAGCCATAGATCCAGTAAGCGAATCCATGATGAAAGCGTTCGGTCAAGTAGGTGCTCTTATCCAGGAGCGGAAAAGTGGCCGAAACCAAGTAATTCGCTGCCCACTGGACTGCCACCGCTATGCCCATCGCGGCACTTCGAATTCGGTTGGGAAACAGTTCGGAAAGTAGTACCCAGGTGACAGGACCCCAAGAGAACGCGAAGCCCGCAATGTACAGCAGCATGAAAAGAAGCGAACCGATGCCCCGGGCCTCCAAGTAAAAGCTGGTTCCCAAGGCCATCATGGCCGCCCCCATGACAAATGCGCCAACCACCATGAGGGGCTTTCGGCCGAGTCGGTCGACCGTCTTGATCGCCAAAAAGGTGAAGGCAAAATTGATCGCCCCCACAATGATTGTCTGGACCATTGCGCTGTCCGAACTGCTGCCTAGGTTCTTGAATATCTCTGGTGCGTAGTACAGGACTACGTTGATTCCGATGAATTGCTGGAAAACCGAGAGGAGAATCCCAATCAAGACCACCAAGTAGCCAAAGGAAAGGAGGCGCGCTTTGCCGCCAAACCGAAGCGATTGTTGAATGTCTTCGACCAATTGATCAACCCTTTCCGCAGGATGAATCGAATGTAGGATTTGTTTTGCTTCGGAAAGACGTGATTTCAACACCAACCACCGTGGTGACTCGGGCACCCCGAACAGCAAGAAAAAAAACAGCAGTGCTGGTACTGCTTCCGATAGAAACATCCACCGCCAGCCTACCGAATTGATCCAGTCCACACTCGCCCCGCTTGCGATGGCATAGTTCACAAAGTAGACCAACAGCATCCCGAAGATGATTGCCAGCTGATTAAGGGAGACAAGTCGCCCCCTTAGTTGGGCGGGAACGATTTCGGAGATGTAGAGGGGTGAAACCATCGAAGCGATCCCCACGCCAACCCCGCCCACGATTCGAAAGGCAATGAATAACGTGGTCGTGCCAAACTGGCTCCCAGTCAATGCATCAGGCCAAGCGGATCCGGCGGCGGAAATCAGAAACAAAACCGCTGAAAACAGCAACGCCTTCTTTCGGCCGAATCGGCCGCTGAGATAGCCGGCCAGAAATCCCCCCAGGATGCAGCCCAGCAAGGCACTCGACACCAGGAACCCCAACACCGAGTTGGCCTGGAACTCCACCAAATTCATGGGCTTGACAAAGAACTCTTCAAGGGCACCCACAGTGCCAGAGATCACCGCCGTATCATACCCAAACAACAGCCCGCCCAGCGTCGCCGTGAGGACGACCCGAAGCAAGTAGGAGTTGGTGCCCACCCTAGAGATACTGGTTGATCAGGTTCTCCAGCACCTCTTGCTTGCCACTTCGGAGCGCGGGATCGCCACTGGCCAGTGCATGCGACTTCAGGTCGGGGAGCGTCAACTTGCCTTGTGCAAACGCCTGCCCTTTTCCGCCATCGAAAGACTGGTACCGCTCCGCCCGCAGCTTGAGGTAGTCCGACTCGGTCAGAATTCGGTCGGCCGCAATCAACGCCCGCGCAAACAGGTCCATGGACCCCACATGGGCATGAAACAAGTCTTCCAGGTCCGTCGAGTTGCGGCGCGTCTTCGCATCGAAGTTGATGCCGCCAGGGAGTTTTACGTTGTCCTGCATCAGGATCAACAGTGCTTCAGTGATTTCGAGCAAGTTGTTGGGGAACTGATCGGTGTCCCACCCATTCTGATAGTCCCCTCGGTTGGCATCAATGCTTCCCATCAGGCCCGCATCGGTCGCCACTTGCAGTTCATGTTGGAAGGTGTGTTGGGCCAGCGTGGCGTGGTTGACTTCGATGTTCAATTTGAAGTCTTTGTCCAGTCCGAAGTGGCGCAAAAAGCCGATGACTGTCGCCGCGTCAAAATCGTATTGGTGCTTGCTCGGCTCCATGGGCTTGGGTTCAATGAAGAACGTCCCCTTAAACCCTTGGGAGCGGGCGTAGTCTTTCGCCATGTGGAGGAAGCGAGCAAAGTGCTCTTGTTCCCGCCCCATTTGGGTGTTGAGTAGGGTCATGTATCCTTCTCGGCCACCCCAGAACACGTAATTCTCGCCATCGAGGGCGATGGTCGCATCGAGGGCATGTTGTACTTGCGCACCGGCCTGGGCCACCACTTGAAAGTCCGGATTGGTGGCCGCCCCATTCATGTAGCGGGGATTGGCCGTGAGGTTCGCAGTGCCCCACAGCAACCGCACCCCAGATTCTTTTTGCTTGCCCTGTGCGTACTCGGTCAACGTTTGGAGGCGTTTCTCTGACTCCACCAGAGTGGGTGCTTCGTCTACTAAATCGAAGTCATGAAAGCAGTAGTACGGAATCCCCACCTTCGAGATGAACTCGAAAGCGGCGTCCATTTTTTCCTTCGCTCGGTCGATCGGATCGGGCTTCGCGTCCCAAGGGTACTTCTTGGTACCCAGCCCAAACGGATCAAGCCCGGTTCCGCAGAAGCTGTGCCAGTAGGCCACCGCAAACTTGAAGTGTTCCCGCATGGTTCGACCGGCCACTACCTGGTTCTCATCATAGAACTTAAAGGCCAGTGGCTTATCGGACTTTGGGCCCTCAAAGGCGATTTTCTCTTTGACTGTTGGGAAGAACTCGTTGGTTCCGAGGGTCAGTTTGATGGGGTTCGTATTCATGCGTTTGCCTTTGGATTGGGAGGCAACAGGGACCGCCAGTCGTGGTAGGCCTGTTGATATGTGGAGAGATGAGTTGGGTTGGGACGATGGGTTCGCACCAAAGATTCATTGGCTTGGGCTTCACTGGGGCTGTGAAAAACCCCCACACCGACGCCTGCGCCCAGGGCGGCACCAACCGCCCCAGTCGTGTCACGGATCTGAATCGTTGCACCTGTCAGGGTAGCGATCGTGGAAGCGAAAATCTCCGACTGGAAGAGGTTGTCGTTTCCCGCTTTGATGACTTGGGGGTCAACCCCTGCCCCCTCTTTCATGCTCTCCAGGCCATAGACCAGCGAGAACGCAATGCCTTCCAGGGTGGCGCGGACCAGATGCTCGAACCGATGTCGGTTGAACTGAAGGTGATGCAGTTGGGCCCCCAACTGCTGATTTCCCAGCATGCGTTCGGCCCCATTTCCGAAAGGCAGCATCCGCAAGCCTTCACTTCCTGCTGGGGCGAGCGCCGCCACTTTTTCCAGCTCCTCATAAGTCTTATCGGGGCGCAGGTTGTTTCGAAGCCAGCTGTACGCGATACCCGTCCCATTCACGCAGAGAAGGACACCCAAACGCGTTGCATTTGGCTGGTGATTCACGTGCGCAAAGGTGTTGACTCGTCCCAGGGGGTCCGATCGCAGCTCGTCCACTACGCCGTAAACAACCCCCGATGTGCCTGCGGTGGCCGCCACATCGCCGGGCTCTAGTGCCCCCAGCGTAAAGGCATTATTCGGTTGATCGCCAGCTCGGTACGAGACCCGGGTGTCGGTGCTGAAACCCAGCTCCTCCGAAGCAGAAGCGCAGATTGTACCCTGGAGGCCAAAGACCGGAACGATTCGGGGAATCAAGCCTGGATCAAAGCCAAAGTGATCCAGCAGTCGCTCGCTGACCTGATCGGACTGATGGTCCCAAAAAATGCCCTCGGAAAGTCCCGTGTTGGTTGTCGTTCGCTCCTCCGTCAACTGAAAAGCAATGTAGTCTCCCGGCAACAGGATCTGCGCGATGCGTTCGTAGTTCTCCGGCTCATGCTCTTGAACCCACTTGAGTTTGGAGGCAGTAAAATTGCCGGGGGAGTTCAACAGGTGGTTCAGGCAATGCTCCTTACCCATTGCTTGAAACGCTTGCTCACCAATCTCCACCGCTCGGCTGTCGCACCAGATGATCGCCGGGCGGACGACTTGTCCGTTGGAATCGAGCGCCACCAAGCCATGCATTTGGTAGGTGATTCCGATCGCGCTGACCTCTTTGCGACTGATCGCTGTTTTCGAAAACAAGCGGTCGGTTACCTTAACCAAATTCGACCACCACTCCTTGGGGTCTTGTTCCGCCCAACCTTCTTGAGGGGAAGAAATCGCCATCTCACGATCCGGATAGGTCGCTTCCGCCAAAACGGTTCGTGTCTGGCCGTCGACCAACGCTGCCTTGACCGAGGAGCTACCGATATCGTACCCAAGCAGCAGCACCTAGCGTAAAGTGAGCCGAACGGATTGAAGG
>CAYGKP010000037.1:0-16369 GCA_964350605.1 uncultured Cytophagales bacterium | reverse complement strand
CCGCTGCCCATTTCCGGGTCGGTGCCAGCCACAAGTTCTCCCCCAATTTGCTCGCCCCAAAAGAACAATTCAATGGCGTGAAGCGGTGGTTCCAGGAACTCGTGGGTAAACGCTTGACTCACCACCCGGACCTCCAGGCCCGTTTCTTCCCGAAATTCGCGGATTAAGGCATCTTCCATCGTCTCGCCAAAATCGACCCCACCGCCCGGCGGTGCCCAAAGCACATCGCTCGGTCCCAAGTGCGCGTGGCGGATCAACAACAACCGATCATCCTCGATTAATAAGCCACACACCCGCAGGCGCAACCGCTGGCCATAAAGCCCTTCAATGGTTTCCTTTGTGGCGTTCATCGGATAAGTCTACACAATGCCTTGTGCAATGCCAGGGGAACCTGCGGGATTCGGCCCGGGTTTTGCATCTGGAGTATCATTGGAAGTCTCAACACACCACAAGTTTTCATGAAACGTTTGCCCGCTATCGCTTTTGCCCTGGTCGTTCTCGGACTTTTTGCTGCCTTCCGCACGCCGCTGGCTGGGCCGGAGCTTGTTTTTAAAACCGACAGCCATGACTTCGGCGAACTAAAGGCGGGCGAGAAAGCCTCGCAAGTCTTCAAGTTCCAAAACGCGGGCAACGCGCCGCTCATCATCCAAGAGGTGCTGGTGCAATGCGGTTGCACGGCCCCCGAGTGGCCCAAAACGCCGATTCTTCCGGGCCAGACGGGCGAGATCACCATCAACTACGACTCGGCGGGCAAAAGCGGCTTGCAGCGCAAGACCATCACGGTGGTCTACAATTCGGACACCCGCGCGACCCTGACCATCACTGCGTTCGTCAAGCCCTAGCGAGGGCGAAGCCTTACAGTCGGCGTACGATCAGGAACGCCAACCAACCCCAGCCGAGCAGAAAGCCCAGGCCGCCGATCGGTGTGATTGCACCCAGGAAGCCTTTGTTCGAGATCGCGAGGGCATAGAGCGAGCCACTGAACACCACAGTGCCCACAAGAAAGCTCCAAGCGGGTCCCGCCCAGCTTTCGCCCGGTCGCTGAAGCGCGATCAGGCCGACGGCCAGCAGTGCCAACCCGTGGATCAGGTGGTAGAGTGCCGCGGTTTCGTAGGTGCCCACCCGGCCGTTTCGTTCCAGAATGTCTTTGAGGCCGTGGGCCCCGAAGGCACCGAGCCCTATGCCAAGACCGACCAGGATGGCGCCGCTGAGAAGAATGAGTTTTGTGTTCATGGTGCGCTTAGGTGGTTGGGTAATTTCGTTGCCCGAAGATCGCGCTGCCCACTCGAACAAGCGTCGAGCCTTCCTCGAGGGCCAGGCGGTAATCGCCGCTCATACCCATCGACAATTCAGTGAGCGAAAGGTCGGACTTCAGTCGATCAAACAGGTAGCGCAGACCCTTGAATTCTGCACGGATCAGGGCCTCGTTCTCGGTGTTTGTCGCCATGCCCATCAGGCCGCTGATCTTAACGTTCGGCAGTTCGCCTAGCGGATCGCTTTGCAGGTAGTCGAGTAGCTCAGACTCATCGAAGCCGAACTTGGCTTCCTCTTTTGCGATGTGAATTTGAAGTAGGCAGGGGATCACGCGGTCCTCGTTGGCCGCACGTTTGTTGATCTCCTGGAGCAGTCGAGGCGAATCGACCGCGTGAACCAAACTGACAAACGGGGCCAGGTATTTTACCTTGTTGGTTTGCAAGTGTCCAATGGCGTGCCATTCGATGTCCTGGGGAAGGGCCTCGGCCTTAGCGGTCATCTCCTGCGCCTTGTTTTCGCCGAACAGCCGCTGGCCGGCATCATAGGCCGCTTGGATGGCCTCGTTGGGATGGGTTTTGCTGACGGCGACCAGCCGACAGCCTGTCCCCGCCAGCTCGGCATGGAGGGCGGCCAGTCGGTCGGATAGAAACGAATAATCGGTCAAGGCGGGCAGGGGTTTTGTAGTTTTGTGGTGTGGCAGAGGCACGAGCGTTTTCCCAACTCACTGCGGCGAAGGTACGCCGCCGCAAGGCGCGGTTCCAGGTGTTGGGCCTCCTGATGATCGGTTTGCTGGTTGCGTGCGAATCGGAGCCCGAGCGTCCGGCGGATGTGATGTCCATCGAAGCCTTTGCGCCCATTCTTGCGGACATCCACCTACGCGAACAACTGGTCATCATCCAGGGCTATCCCTATGACTCGGCCTTTGCCTTGTTCAACCAACAGTACCTGCCGGAAGTTTACAGCAAGTGGGAAGTCGATTCGGCGCAGCTCAACCACAACTACCAGTACTACCTCGAACGGCCCACCGAACTGAAATCCTTGTACGAAAAGACCCTCTCGGTACTGGAAGCCCGCGAGGCCGAGGGCGACACCACCTTGGCCCTTTGATTCGGATTTCCGTCCACCCCGTGACTCTATGAGTGAAACCACCACTGCCCTGGCCGCTGAAGAAGCGCTGGGTTTTCCGCTGATCCGCCACCTGCTCGCCGAGCGATGCTACGGCACGCCGGGCCGAGCCTACATCGAGGGGCTTCGTTTTTCGACCGATCGCACGACTGTCGAACGCCAGCTGAATGAGGCAGGCGAGATGATGGCCTTGGTCGAAAGCGGGGCCTTGTTCCCCAAACAGGGGTATTTGGACATCGTCAGCCTTTTGGTCGAAGCGGCTGTGGAGGGGCATGCGCTGGAGGATGAGCAGTTCCACGCCTTGGTACGCGCCCTAAAAACAGCCCGCGATTGGGCCGAAGTATTTGAGGGAGAAGAGAAGCGGCGTTATCCGCTGCTGACCAGCATTGTGGGCTCGGTAGCCTTGCCTTGGGGCCTGATTCGTCGCCTGGAACAGAGCTTTGACGAGCAGGGACAACTGCACGACGAAGCCTCGCCGCTATTGGCCGAACTGCGCCGCGACTTGCGCCGTACCCAAGCCGAACTGCGCAAAATCGTCGAGCGGACCTTCCAGAAGGCCCAGGAACTTGGTTACGCCCCCAGTGATTTGCAAGTCACCATCCGCAACGGGCGCATGGTCCTCCCGGTCATCGCCAGCCATAAGCGGCACGTCAAGGGCCTGATCCACGGCATTTCGGCCACGGGCCAGACCCTGTTCGTCGAGCCGACGGCGGCCTTTGAGGCGAACAACCAACTGCAAGAACTCACCCAGATGGAGCGCGAGGAGGCCCTGCGCGTCCGTAAGGAATTGACCACCCAGGTTGATGTCGCAGCCCCGGCGTTGCGCGGGGTAGGGAAAATGCTCGGCCACATGGATGCCTTGCAAGCCATCGCGCGTCTAAGTGGCGAGTGGAGCGCCCGGGTGCCGGAGTTGACGAGCGCGCCGCACATCGACTGGAACGAAGCGCGTCATCCATTGCTCGATTTGCACTTGCGCCAAAGCGGGAAGCGGGCCATTCCATTCTCTTTGAGTTTGGAAGGCGAGCGTCGGGTGCTGGTAGTCTCGGGGCCGAACGCGGGCGGAAAATCGGTGACCCTAAAGACTACCGGCTTGCTCCAATGGATGGTCCAATGTGGCCTTCCTGTGCCCGTCGGGCCGGACAGTGTGTTTGGTCTATTCGACCGCGTACTGGCCGATATCGGAGATGCACAATCGCTAGAGGAGGACCTTTCGACGTTTAGCGGGCACCTCGCGCGACTCAACCGCTTTCTGGGTGAGGCAGGACCGAGAACCCTCTTCCTGGTCGATGAAATGGGCTCGGGCACTGAGCCGCACATGGGGGCCTCGCTCGCCCAAGCCATGCTCGAAGCGCTCGCGGGGAAAGGGGCCTATGGCGTGGTGACGACTCACTACGAAGCCCTCAAGGAACTCTCGCTGCGCGAACGGCCCTTTGTCTGTGGCTCGATGCGGTTTGATGCCGAGAAGTTGGTGCCGCGCTACGAATTGGAAGTCGGCAAACCGGGCCAATCGTTTGCCCTCGAGGTGGCGCGTACGTTGGGCTTGCCCGATTCCGTGTTGGCCCGTGCCAAGGAGTTGGCCGGGGAACGCCGGGTGGCCTACGAAGACGTGCTGACCGATTTGGCGCATGCCCGCCAGCAAGCCGAAGAGGAGGCCAAAGAGGTCCGCGAACAGCAGAAGAAACTCACCCGCCTGACCAAAGAATACGAGGACCTCAAGGCACACCTGGAGGCCAAAAAAGCAACCATTGTCAAAGACGCCCAGGCCGAGGCCAAGCGGTTGCTCGACGAATCGCGGGCAAAGATCGAGAACACCATCCGCTTGATCCGCGAGTCGGAAGCCGACCGCGAGGCGACCCGTTCGGCCCGTGCCGAGTTGGAGGCGTTCGAGGCGAAAGTGTTGGCCGAAGGCAAAGACCTGGAAGCCGAGATGGCCCAGCGCGAACGCTTACGGGCACCAGCTAAGAGCAAGTCGTCCTCCGCGGTGTTGCGCGTCGGTGGCCGGGTCCGCTTGCGCGACAACCCCGACACGGTGGGTGAGATTGTCGAGATGACCGAGCAAGATGCCCTGGTCCAACTCGGCGCATTGACCAGCCGCATTCGTCTGGACCGCCTCGAAGCCGCCGAAGCGCAAGCTGCGTGGCAACCGAAGGGAAAGCCAGCGGTTCGTCCCGTCTCGCGCGACGCGGAGGATTACACCCGCACCCTCGATTTGCGGGGCAAGCGGGCCGCGGAAGTCACCGGGCTGTTGACCAAGTTCCTCGATAAGGCCTACCTGTTTGGGAACACGGAACTGCGCATCCTGCATGGAAAAGGCGACGGCATCCTGCGCAACGTGGTGCGCCAGCAATTGGCCGACGAGCCTTACGTGACCGACTTCGGCGACGAGCACGAAGAAGCGGGCGGCGCGGGCATCACCATCGTGACGATCAAGGCGTAGGCCCAAGCTCGAGCCGTAGGCTACTCGTACAGGCCGCAGTCTCTTGCGGGTCGTTGCTAGCGATCAGCACCAAACGGCCCGTCAGTTGTGGCGCGAGTTGGGCGTGGAACCACGCCTTGCCGTCCTCATCGAGATGGGCGGTGGGTTCGTCCAGGAACAAGAAGGGTGTCGCGGTGGCGAAGGCCAAGCCAAGCTTCACGCGCTGGCGCATGCCTGAAGAGAAACTGCCAATCTGTTTGTCCTCCTGGCCACTGAGTTGCCACAGCTCGGGAAGCGAGTCCATCGAGAGGCCGGGTCGCAACTCGCGCAAGCCGAAGTGAAAGACGATCAATTCCCGCAGGGTCAATTCCTCGAGTAATTCCATCGCTGGCGTCGCGAGGCTGAGGTGTTTCCACACCCGGTCGGCTTTCAGGGGCTTTCCATCAATTTCCCAGGCGACGGTGCCTTTGGTCGGCAAGGTGAGTCCTGCCAAGAGCAACAAGAGAGTGGATTTTCCCGAGCCGTTGGGCCCCAGGATGGCGTGGGCACCGGGCCCAGCCCACTCGGCCGTCAGATCTCGGAGGATCCAACGGTTGCCGTAGCGTTTCGAGAGTTGGCTACTCGTCAGGCGCATCGCCGGCGCCGTCGTACCGCATGATTCCCCGCTTCGACGAACGAATGAAATTGAGCACCATGTCGCGTTCGGGGCTTTGGGGCACCTGGGCTTCGATGGTCTCCAACGCGACCGAATGCTTCAGGCCGCTATTGTAAAGCAGGCGGTAGATTTCGTGAATCTCGGCCACGCGCTCGGCGGTGAAGCCCCGGCGGCGTAAGCCCAGTGAGTTGACTCCGCAATAGCTCTGTGGAATGCGGCCTGACTTGGCGAATGGCGGTACGTCTTTGTTGAGCAGCGAGCCGCCCATCACGAAGCTGTGCGCGCCGATGTTCGAGAATTGGTGAATCAGCGAGCCACCGCCTAGAATGGCCCAATCGCCGATCACGGAGTGACCCGCTACTTGCACCGAGTTGACCAAGATGACCCGATCTCCAATGAGGCAATCGTGGGCAATATGGACGTAGCCCATGATCAGGCAGTTCTGGCCGATGACCGTTTTCATCCGGTCGGAGGTGCCGCGTGAGATGGTGGCGTACTCCCGAATCACCGTGTTGTCGCCGATTTCGGTAGTGGTCTGTTCGCCGTCGAACTTGAGGTCCTGGGGGATGCCCGAGATGATCGCGCCCGAGAAAATCTTTACGTTCTTCCCGATCCGCGCGCCGTCGTTGATCACCGCGCCGGGGCCGATCCAACTGCCCTCGCCAATCACCACGTCGCCCTGCACCGTGGCAAAGGGTTCGACCACCACACCGGGTGCTAGTTTGGCGTCAGGATGAATGTTGGCTAGCGGCTGGCCCATGACTATTTGATTTCCTTGCGGACGATGCTGGCGAGGATTTCCACCTCGCAAGCCAGTTGGTTGTTGACGAAGGCTTGGCCGGACATCTTTGCGATGCCGCGTTTGATGGGTTGCAGCAATTCGCAGCGCATCACCAAGGTATCACCTGGCACGACGATGCGGCGGAACTTGCAGTTGTCCAGGCCCAAGAAATAGGTCCAGTACTGATCGGGCTCGTCCACGGTGTTCAGGACGAAGATGCCGCCTGTCTGGGCCAATGCCTCGATTTGCAGTACGCCAGGCATGACCGGGTTGCCCGGGAAGTGCCCTTGAAAGAACTGCTCGTTGATCGTGACGTTCTTCACGCCAGTGACCGAAGTCTCGTCCAGGTGGATGATTTTATCGACCAAGCGGAAGGGGTAGCCGTGGGGCAGCGCTTCGTAGATCTGGCTGACGTCCAACAGTGCGGGCACCTTGGGGTCGTACTTCGGGATCTTCGCGTAGCGATTCGAATTGATGTACTTCTTGATCTTCTTGGCCAGCTCGATGTTGGCCGCATGACCTGGGCGAGCTGCCAAGATGTGCCCTTTCAGGGGGCGACCGACCAGGGCCAGATCACCAACGACATCAAGGAGTTTGTGGCGGGCGGGCTCGTTCTTGAAGCGAAGCTCCATGTTGTTGAGGATGCCTTCCTCGCGCACTTCGATTTTCGGACGACCGAGAAGCTTGGCTAGCTCATTCAGTTTTTCGGTGGTGACGGGCTTGTCTACCACAACGATAGCATTCGACACGTCGCCCCCTTTGATCAGGTTGGCTTTGAACAGTGCCTCAATCTCGTGCAGGAACACAAACGTGCGGCAGGGGCCAATCTCTTCGCGGAAGTTTTCCAGGTCACCCAAGGTGGCATGCTGGCTGCCTAGGACTGGCGAATTGTAATCCACCATGACGGTGACTCGGTAGTCGCTGAAAGGCAGGGCAGTTAGTTCGACATTCCGCTCGGGGTCCGAGTAGCTGATGCCCTCAGGAATCTCGAAGTAGTCGCGCTTGACGCCTTGGTCGATGGTGCCGGCTTTTTCGATGGCCTCCATGAAGGGCAGCGAACTGCCATCCATGATGGGCACCTCGGGGCCATCCACTTCGATCATGACGTTGTCGACCTGCAAGCCCACTAGCGCAGCCAAGCAATGCTCGATGGTACTGACCCGTGCGCCGTTCTTCTCGATCGTCGTGCCCCGCGAGAGGTCCACGACATTATCGACATCAGCTTCCACGACGGGTTGACCCTCGAGGTCGACTCGTTTGAATTTATAGCCGTGATTCGGCTCAGCAGGTAGCAACCGAAGGTTGACCTGCACCCCGGTATGGAGCCCAACGCCCGAAACTTGGGCGGGACCCGCGAGGGTTTGTTGATTGACGTTCATCCCCAAAGCGGGGGCAAAGTTAGCGGCCTTGGGGAATTTTCCGCTCCAGGCCCTCAATGCGTTCCAACACTTCGGGCAAACGCTTGAAAACTGCGTAGCTCTTCATGTAGTCCTTCGCATCAAATCCGGGCTGGCCCAGAAGCACTTGGCCGCTCTTGCGGACCTTGCCGATCAGGCCCACTTTCGCGCCCAGCGTCGTGTTGTCGGCGATTTCGATGTGTCCGCCGATACCCACTTGCCCACCGAAGACACACTGCTTCCCGACTTTCGTCGAGCCTGAGATGCCCGCTTGGGCGGCCATCACCGTGTTCTCGCCGATTTCCACATTGTGAGCGATTTGGATCAAGTTGTCGAGTTTAACCCCCCGGCGCACCACGGTGGAGCCCATTGTCGCACAGTCGATCACCGTGTTGGAACCGATTGAAACGTGGTCCTCCAGAATCACATTGCCAAGTTGGGGAATGGTTTTGTAGCTGCCGTCTTCCTGGGGCGCAAAACCAAAGCCGTCGCTGCCGATGACTGCGCCTGCATGGATGGTGCAGTGGCTGCCGATCACGGTGTCGGCGTATACCTTCGCACCCGGGTACAGTACGGTGTTGTCGCCGATCTTCACGTTCGGGCCGATGTAGACCTGCGGGTAAATCTTCACATTCTCGCCAATCTGGCAGTCCTTTCCGATGTAGGAGAAAGCCCCGCGGTAGTGCCCGCCGCCGACCACTGCGCCTTCACCCAGAAAGGCGGGTTCCTCCACGCCCACCAACTGGAGGCTGACCATGCGGCTGTATTCTTCCAGCAGCATGGTGAAGCTGGAATACGGATCGCTCACGCGGATCAGCGCGCTGGCCACCGATTTCTTGGGCGAGAAGTCCTGGGCGACGATGACGGCCGTGGCTTGGGTCTCGTACACAAAGTGCTCGTATTTCGGATTCGAGAGGAAAGCGATCTGGCCGGGTAGGGCCTCTTCGATTTTGCCCAGTCCGGCGACGGTGGCAGCCGGGTCGCCTTCGAGGGTTCCGCCGAGTAGTCCGGCAACTTGAGCGAGGGTAAATTCCATGTAGGTTCGAAAGGAGGGTAGTCTGTCTGTCGAGCGTTGGGTAGAGTCTGGCTAGCGCTAGAGGCCTTTGGGGTAGGCGAGGAAATGCTTCTTGACCACTTTGCTGATGGCCTTGATGTTCGGCAGGTCCGAGGCATCGGCGATGTCCTTGATCTCTCCGGTTTTGGTGCGGATGAAGATTTTCTCGCCGCCCGCCATGTAGCCTTTGTTGCTCACCTTCCCGCGTAGCAGCAAAAATTGTGCGGTGTCGGTCCCGAAGGGATAAGTCGCCTCAATTTTCTTTTCGCAGCGTTTGATTTCCGCGCCGCTGGGGGCTTTGTCGCTCAGGTGGATGCGGAAGAGTTTGCGGTGCAGAATACCTCCGCAGAGAAGGGAAAGAATGGGGTCGGGGTGATGCTCCCAGGTCTTGATGGCCATCCACAGGTCGTAATCGTCCATTGCCAGGAAGTGGTCCAAAGCTTGGGGATCGCGGGCCAAGGTTTTCGGTTCGATGCTCTGGCTGAGGAAATAGGTCAATGCCACACTGCCGGGCGGGCAGTCGCCTTGCGAGGCGAGCCACTTGGCCCGCATCAAGGCGGAAATGAGCATCTGCTCGCCGCTGAGCGAGGCTTTGTGCAGGTACACCTGCCAGTACATCAACCGGCGGGCGTTGAGGAAATTTTCGACCGAATAGATGCCTTTTTCCTCGACGACCAATGCTTCGTTCTCGACATCCAGCAGCTTAATGATCCGTTGCGCCCCGATTTGCCCTTCGGTCACGCCCGTGAAGTAGCAGTCGCGTTGTAGGTAGTCCAGGCGGTCGATGTCCAGTTGGCTGGAGATCAGTTGGTGGAAGAAGGGCCGTGGGTAGGTTCCCGAGAACATCTCAATGGCGGTATCCAGCGCGCCGCCGAATTCCGCGCTGAGTTTTTTCATCAGCAACAGCGAGACCTTTTCGTGCTGCACGCCTTCCAGGAGGCTAAACTCCAAGGCATGCGAGAAGGGCCCGTGCCCCAAATCGTGCAGCAGAATGGCGATTTGGGCCGATTCGTATTCCTGTTCGGAGATCTCGCGGCCCTTGTAGCGTAGGCTGTCGAGCGCGATGCGCATCAGGTGCATGGCCCCGATGGCATGATGAAAACGCGTGTGCAGGGCGCCGGGGTACACCAGCTCGGACAGCCCCATCTGTCGGATGCGCCGAAGACGCTGAACATAGGGGTGTTCGATCAGGTCGAAAAGCCGCTCGGAGGTCAGCGAGACGAAACCGTAGACCGGATCGTTGAGGATCTTGAGCTTTCGGGTAGGCATGCCTGCGAAAGTTCTCCTAATTTGAGCGGGGCCGCAACCACCAGCCAGATACCTTTATCCACCATTCCACAAGTGAGTACCAATCCACGCATTCTTTGGGCCGACGACGAAATCGAGCTGTTACGGCCCCACGTCCTGTTTTTAGAAGAGAAGGGCTATGATGTCGACCCCGTGGTCAGCGGGGTTGAAGCCGTCGAGCGCGTGCGCGAGGAAAGTTATGATGTGCTCTTGCTCGACGAAAACATGCCCGGCCTTTCGGGTTTGGAGACCTTGCGCCAGGTGAAATCACTCCGTCCGGGCCTTCCGGTGGTGATGATCACCAAGAATGAAGAAGAGCATTTGATGGAGCAGGCCATCGGCGCACAGATCGCCGATTACATCCTCAAGCCCATCAATCCGAAGCAGATTCTTCTTTCGCTCAAGAAGCTGCTCGACGCCCGCCGCCTGGTGACCGAAACGACCACCCAGGGCTACCAACAAGCCTTCCAACAACTGGGCTTTCGCTACGAGGATGCCAACGACCTGGATGCCTGGGCCGAGGTCTACAAGGATTTGGTCTATTGGGAACTGGAACTGGCCAAGGCCGAGGAGCCCGCGATGGCCGAGGTGTTCTACCACCAAAAAAGCGAGGCGGGCCACCGTTTTGCGGAGTTTGTCGATAAGAACTACGCGGACATCCTGGAGTCGGGCCGTCCGGCGGGGCCCTACTTCTCGCACGAAGTGTTCGAGCAACGCGTCTTCCCTTTCCTGGAAACCAACGGCAAGGCCGTGGTCATCGTGATCGACAACCTGCGCTACGACCAGTGGAAAGTCCTGGCGCAAGAGTTGCGGCCCTACTTCTTCGTCGATCGCGAGGAGGTCAATTGCAGCATCCTGCCGACGACCACCTCCTATGCCCGCAACTCCCTGTTTGCGGGGCTGCTCCCGGCTCAGATCGCCAAGCAGTTTCCCAAGTATTGGCGCGAAGAAGGCCCCGGGCAGGAGGGAGGGCTGAATGAATTCGAGGCGGAACTCTTGCAGACCAATATGGACCGCAAGGGCCTCAAGCAATCGATGGCCTACCGGAAGGTGATCTCTCAACAGCAGGGCAAAGCCGTAACCGACGAGTTTAGCTCGCTGATCAAAAACGACTTGATTGTCTTGGTCTACAACTTCGTGGACCTGCTCAGTCATGCGCGTAGCGAGATGGCCGTGCTGAAGGAGCTGGCTGGCGACGAGGCGGCGTACCGCTCCCTGACCCGTTCCTGGTTCGAGCACTCGTCGCTCTTAGCGGTGCTCAAGCGGCTGGCCGAAGACCGCATCCCGGTGATCCTGACCACCGACCACGGGACCGTACGGGTTAAGAAGCCCGTCCAAGTGGTCGGCGAGCGCGACCTGAACCCCAACCTGCGCTTCAAGTATGGTAAGCGGCTGGGCTACGACAAGAAGGATGTGATCGAGTCGGGAAAAGCAGCCCATTGGGGCTTACCTGATTCCATTCCGGGGGCCGGGTACTTGTTCGCCCGCGAGGATACGTTCCTGGTCTACCCCAACAACTACAACCAGTATGCCGCCAAATACCGCGATTCATTCCAGCACGGCGGCGTCTCGCTCGAAGAGATGCTGGTGCCCTACGTGGAACTGCGCCCACGCTAGCGGCGGCCTTTTTCGTACTTTCAGTCATCGAAACGATGGTGTTCACCCCGCTGCCGACCCAACGCTGCTTTGAGGTTCCCGATGAGACGGCCTGGCCTCCCGTAGCCGAGCAGTTGACCGGGCTGGGTGCGGATTGCCCCGTTTGGACGCTGGAAGGCGACCTGGGTGCAGGGAAAACGACGTTAGTTCGTGTGCTCTGCAACCTGTGGGCAGTGAGCGACGCGGTGTCAAGTCCCTCCTTCGGCATCATCAATGAATACGAGGACGGCGAGGGCCAGCCGATTCACCACATTGACCTGTACCGGGTGAAGAATGAAGCCGAGTTGATCGACCTGGGCTTGCCCGAGATGCTGGACAGCGGCGAACGTTGTTTGATCGAATGGCCCGCGCTGGCGTCGCCTTGGCTGTCAGCACCGTACCTTGCCCTTGAGATTCTTCACCTGCCCAACGGTGGGCGGCAGTTGACAGCAACCAGATATGCCCCAATCGGCTAAACCCAGACCCCCACCCACGCTTTCGAGCACCTTGGCCACCCAGTCGGCCCTCGAAACGATGGAAAAAATGCAGCGCGTGCCCGCCGAGGGCTTGGCACTTCGCATTGGCCTGCCCCGCGAACGGGAATTAGAGGAGAACCGCATCGCACTGACGCCGGGCTCGGTGGCGTTGCTGATTGCTAACGGCCATGAGGTGACCGTCGAGACGCAAGCGGGCCGTGCCGCCGGATTTCAAGACCATGCCTACAGCGAAGCGGGGGCCCGCATCGTCTACAGCGCCGAGGAGGCCTTCAAGGAGAACGTAGTGATGAAGGTCGAGCCGCCGACCAAGGAGGAAATCGCCCACATGAAGCCAGGTACCACGCTGTTCTCGGCCTTGCAACATGCCAAGCTTCAGGCCGAATACCTCAAGCAAATCAACGAACGGCGCATCACGGGCATCGCGTACGAGTACATTGAGGACAAGGGCGGCACCCGCCCAGTGGTCCGTTCGATGAGCGAGATCGCGGGCAGTTGCATCATTGCCATTGCCTGCGAATACCTGGGTACCACGGGCGGCGGTCCGGGGGTGATCATGGGCGGCGTGACGGGCGTGCCATCCACGAAGGTGGTGGTGCTGGGTGCAGGGACCATTGGCGAGTACGTCTCGCGCGGCGCACGGGGCCTCGGCGCGATGGTCCGCGTGTTCGACAACCACCATTACAAGCTCCGCCGCTTGAAAACCGAGCTCGGCGAATTACTCTATACCTCGGTCATTGATGCGCAGTCGCTGACCCGCGAATTGATGGATGCCGATGTGGTGGTCGGTGCCTTGCGCGGCGAAGAAGGCCGCAGCCCGGTGGTCGTGACCGAAGACATGGTCGCCAAGATGAAACCTGGCGCGATCATCATTGATGCGAGCATTTCCCAGGGTGGTTGCTTCGAGACCTCGAAGCTGACCAGTCATTCGCGCCCCACCTACAAGGCTCAGGGCGTGCTGCACTACTGTGTGCCTAACATTCCTTCGCGGGTGGCCCGGACCGCCTCGATGGCGCTCTCGAACATCTTCACGCCCATGCTGCTGCAAGCCGGTCGGATGGGCGGCATCGAGGAGATGATGATCAGCAAGGCTTGGTTCATGAAAGGGGTCTACACCTACAAAGGCCATGTGACGCGCGGCGGCTTGGCCCAGCGTTTCGGCCTGACGCACCGCGATTTGAGCTTGCTCTTGGCGGCGAGGATGTAAGCGCGATCTTTGCGCGTTGATTTCGTTCCTCATGATGGTTTTCCGACACGCCTTTCTGTTGGTGCTTGCCCTTGGTGCAAGCACCGGTTCCTTGTTTGGACAGGCCGACACCTTGCCGAAAGCAGGTCTGGGGCAAACCCTGGATGCCGCCGATTCGCTGACGCAAGTCAACGTCGTGCGCGAGCAACTCTTGCGCGAACAGCTCGACCAATTGCGCTCGAACGATGCCCAAGCCCGGGCCGAGTTGGAGGCGAAGTTAGCCACGTTGCAAGAAGAGAAGTCGGCGCAGGCGAAGGTCCTTAAGCGCCGAATCGATTCACTTCGAGCGACCACGCCGGGGGTGCCCGTCCTGCTGTATGATGACACACTATTTTTCCTGTACGAGGGCATTGGCTCCTTTTCGGTGGCCGAACGGGCGGAGGCGGTCAGCGAGCGATTGACCCGAATCCTTAAGTCAGGCTACGATTCCACGCGGTTCCAGGTCAGCGAGGGAGAGATGATGACCACGCTGCTCTACGACGACCAAGTCATTTTGGCGATTACTCCGACCGACGCCAAGTGGGAAGGTCAGTCGAGTCAACTGGTTGCCGCCCAGCATCTTTCCTCGATTAAGCAAGGCATCATCGACTATCGTGCGCGCACCAGCTTGTTGTCTTGGCTCCGCGACATTGGGTTGATTTTGTTGGTGCTGGCGGGCCTTGTGGGGCTCATCTGGCTGATCAACCGACTTTTCCGCTGGTTCCGCACCAAAGTCGAACTGCAAAAAGGCCGCCGCATCAAGCCGGTCATGATCCGGGGTTATGAACTGGTGAATGCCGAGCGCATGACGGGCATCGTTCACCTGGGCCTAAAGGTGCTGCGCTACCTGATCATCGCGCTTTCGCTCTACTTCACCCTGCCGATCATCTTTTCGATTTTCCCGGTCACCGAGCAACTGTCCGACACCCTGCTTGGCTACGTGCTCGGGCCTTTGGGCGACATGTGGTGGGGCTTCTTGCGTTTCCTTCCCGACTTGTTTACGATCATCGTGATCGTGATTGTCACCCGCTACATCGTGAAAGGGCTACGGTTCTTGGCGGGCGAGATTGAGGAAGGAAAATTGACCCTCGGGGGCTTCTATCCCGAATGGGCGAAGCCGACCTTCAATATTGTGAAGGTGGTGATCTATGCCTTCATGATCGTGGCGATCTTTCCGTACCTACCGGGCTCCAATTCCCCCGTCTTCCAGGGTGTTTCGGTGTTCTTGGGCTTGATCGTTTCGCTTGGTTCTTCGGGGGCAATCTCGAATGCAGTGGCTGGACTTGTGATCACCTACATGCGGCCCTTCAAGATCGGCGACCGGGTGCGTTTCGGGGAAGTGACGGGCGATGTCATCGAAAAGTCGTTGCTGGTCACCCGCGTACGCACGATCAAGAATGAGGAAGTCACGGTGCCCAACGCCACCATTCTGGCCAACCCTACGGTCAACTTCTCGACCAAGGCCCAGGAGCAAGGGTTGATTCTCCACACGGCGGTGACAATCGGTTACGACGTGCCGTGGCGGCAAGTCCACGAACTGTTGATGGGCGCGGCGGCCAAGACCGAGGGCGTGGAGCCACAGCCCAAACCTTTCGTCCTGCAAACTAGCCTCGACGATTTCTATGTCAGTTATGAACTGAACGCCTACACCCACCAACCCGAGCGGATGGCGGTGATCTATTCGGGCTTGCACCAGAACATTCAGGATGCCTTCAATGAGGCGGGTGTCGAGATCATGTCGCCGCACTACCGAGCACCTCGCGATGGTAATCAATCAACGATTCCTGCCGACTATTTGCCCAGTGACTACCAGACTCCCAGTTTTCGGGTGGAAAACACCGGGCCGAAGCAGGACTGAGTTCCTAACTTGCGCCTCCTTATGAGCACGCAACGCCCGCCGACCGCCCCCGCCCGCAGCACCAAATACCAACCCGCCGAAGTCGAGGCGCGCTGGTACGCCCATTGGCAGGAGAACGGCTATTTCCGCGCCGACGCGAAGAGCCAAAAGCCCGCGCACAGCATCGTGATCCCCCCGCCCAACGTCACGGGCATCTTGCACATGGGGCACATGCTGAACAACACCATTCAGGACATTTTGACCCGACGGGCCCGCATGCGCGGCTTCGAGGCCGTCTGGGTGCCGGGCACCGACCATGCTTCGATTGCGACCGAGGCGAAAGTGGTCAACAAGCTGAAGGCCGACACGGGCCAAAGCAAGCAGGACGTGGGCCGCGAGAAATTCCTCGACCTGGCCTGGGAGTGGACCGACAAGTACGGGGGCATCATCATCGACCAGCTCAAGAAACTGGGTTGTTCCTGCGATTGGGACCGCGAGCGTTTTACGATGGAGCCAAAGCTGTCCGAGGCAGTCATCGAGATGTTCGTTCACCTGCACGAGAAGGGCTACCTCTACCGCGGCGAGCGGATGGTCAACTGGGACCCCATCGGCCTCACCGCGGTCAGTGACGAGGAGGTGGTCCACAAGGAGAAGCAGTCGAAGCTCTATTACGTGCGCTATGACGTAGTCGGGGAGGACGGCCATGTGGTCATCGCTACTACGCGCCCCGAGACAATCATGGGTGATACAGCCATCTGTTTCCACCCAGACGACGCGCGCTACAAACACCTGAAAGGCAAGCAGCTTCGCGTGCCCATTGTCGACCGCGAGGTGCCCGCCATTTTTGATGACTACATCGACCCGGAATTCGGGACCGGCTCGCTGAAAGTGACCCCGGCACACGACCCGAACGACTTTGCGTTGGGCCAGAAGCACGGCCTGAAGACCATTGATGTGTTCAACGCCGACGGCACGCTGAACGAGCACGGCGGTCCCTTCGCAGGGATGGATCGCTTTGCCGCCCGGAAGGCCTTGGCCAAATGGCTGGAGGAGAACGGACTTCTCGTCAAGGTCGAGGAGATTCAAAACAAAGTGGGCCACTCGGAGCGCACCGATGCGGTGATCGAGCCGCGCTTGTCCCAGCAATGGTTCTGTCGGATGGAAGAACTCTCGAAGTTCGCCGTCGATGCAGTGCGCGGGGGCGACATC
>CAYGKP010000036.1:0-16507 GCA_964350605.1 uncultured Cytophagales bacterium | reverse complement strand
ACCGCCCGAACGACCATGAACACGCAAATGGCGATGATCACAAACTGAATGATCACCTGGATGAACACCCCATAGCCGATGGCCACTTCATTGATTTCGGTTCCATCCGCTGCAATGCCTCCTTTCTGAAGGACATATTTCAGTTGTGAGAAATCAACGTTGTTGAGCAACAAGCCGATGGGCGGCATGAGCACGTTGTCGACCAGCGAGATGATGATTTTCTGAAACGCTGCGCCGATGATGATCCCCACGGCCACCGCCAACACGTTCCCGCGCAGGATGAAGATTTTGAATTCTGATAACATGGGAAGTGGGGAGCGGTTTGGGGTATGCGGAATTGGAGTTCAAACATCCGCATTTCTCCCATGCGAGGAAAACCGATTGACAGGCTTTCTTCCAACGCGTAGTTTGCTTGCTATGAGCCAGGTCGAGCTTTGCATCCACAAACAACCCGCCGCGTTTCGCCCCTTGTCGATGGCGTTGCGTGAAATCGTGCTGGCCCAAAGCCCCTTGGTCCATGAACAGATCAAATGGGGGCTGCCCTTCTTTGCGGCCCATCGAGATTTGTGCTACCTCAACGTGCCTAAAGGGAAGCACTATGTCGAGCTGTGCTTCATCCAAGGGCACAAATTATCCAATGCGCAAGGTGCCTTGCATGTGGCAGGGCGGCGATGGATCCATGGGCTGCGGTTCGAAAGCCTCTCCGATTTGGATGGAGACTTGGTCCGAGAGGTGGTCCAAGAAGCCCTGATGGTCGACGAAGACGTCCATCGATCCGGTGGAAAGACCTACACCAAGTAGCGGTTCTCAAACTCCCAAACTCCTAAAATAGCGTCAGGGCGACCCTTCATTGAAGAGCCGCCCTGACTTACGCTAACCTAAACCGAAATCAAAAAATCAAACCAAACCTAGTTTCCCGGGACGCACCCGGATGTCGTTGTTTCGGGGTAGTTAGAAGATGACCTGTGAGAAGATCACTTGGTCAAAAATCACTTGAGTTTTCATGGTATCTATCGTTAGTGGTATCCTGGTACGATTCGCTGCTTGCTTGCCCATCTATTCAAAAAAGGGCGGCGAAGGTAACCGTTCATGTGAAAAAAAGTCAAGTACCGTGCCAACTATTGCTGATTTTTGTCCATTGACGCCATGGTTTGTTTGTATTAATCTGATAATCAGATTGTTGTGATTAAAGCAAGGTGAGTGCCTTCCCGCTGCAACTTGCAGACTTGTGCTGCTTTTTCGCACCTTGTCAAGCAAAAGCCAGTTTCATGAAGATGTTTTTCCAAGGGGCCGTAGCCCTGATGTTCGTTCTTTTTAGTGCGTTTGGCGCAGTCGCGCAAACGATCAAGTACAAAAACCCCGAACCCTTCGCGAAGCAGATCTTCACAATCCTGCAGAAGGGCCAGTCGATCGAGAAGCACTACCTCAACCAAGGGGATGTGCCCACCATCATCGAGGTGATGCTGAACTCTGCCGAGGCCAAGGAGGCAGGGATGACACGTGAAGAGCTAGCGGAGGATGCCGATCGGCACTTTGCCCGTTTCATGGATCGGAAGTTGCAAAACCAAGAGGAGCTCGATGAGATCAACTGGCAGAACGCCGAGTTGAAGCTGGTGCTCTTTGAAGTAAAGAAGCATGCGGATAACATGTACGAGGCTGAATTTCGCATCCTGTTCACCTACGAGGACAAGGACTGGAAGTTGGATGTCGACGACTGTTTGCTATTGCCGCGTGGCTGGGTCCTTGGCGATCGAATCCGAGTTCGTGAAGTAGCGGCCGATGGTTACGGGTATGCGGAGGAAGCCACAGAAGAGACCGTAGAGGATGCCGAGGAGTTGGAAGAGGCCTGGGAGGAAACCGAAGAAACAATCGAAGAATAGTCCTCATGAAAACGAAGTTTACACTACTGATTCTCTTACTGGCTTCCTTTGGAAGTCTGCACGCCCAGACGAAACTAACTGACCCGGAGCCTTTCGCGAAGGAGGTGTTTTCCGCCTTGCGCAAGGGGCAACCTCTTGATACGTTTTGCCTTGTAGAAGGCCATAAACCATGGATGCTGGAGGTCTATTCGGAACAAAGCCCCGAGCGAGACCGAGCGAGAATTCAGGAAATGGTGGACGGAAAATTTACCCGATTCACAGAGGAGTTTGCGGTTAGCTTATCTGAGGTTCGGGGCACGGTGGAGTGGTCGCGGGCCAACTTCAACATGGTTACTTATCGGGTGGATAAAGACAACGATCGCATGTACGAAGGACGCATTGATATCCAATTCACGATTGAAGGTAAGGTGCACGAGCTGCGCCTTACTCACTGCGTACTCACTAAATCGGGTTGGAAACTGGGGGGCGAAATGTACTTCCGTGAGCTTGAGTAGCTTAAAAGCGGGCGAATGGGTTGCCATGCGCTGACCAGAGAATAGCTTAATGATAAATAGACTCTTGCTATCCGCCCTCGCTTTGGCTAGTACGCTAGCAAGCCTGCACGCACAATCTTTGCCTGAAAATCCAGAGCCTTTTGCCAAGGAACTGTTTGCGGCGCTAAAGGATGGCAAGTCGCTAGATGACTATCGAGTTCTCCCCAGGCATAAGCCTGAAATTGTCCAGGTATTTGCCCGTGACAGAGCGTTTCTGCGCGAGGGCATGACTCGAGTACAGATCGAAGAACTGGTAGAGTCCCGCTTTGGGGAAAATGAAGCGCAGTTTCCAAGAGCCCTTCAAGAGGTGCGCAGTCGATTGAAATGGAAGAAAGCGAAACTTTTATACGTGCTCTATGAGCTTGAAAAGCATGGTGAGCATTCGTTCGAGGCACGGATCGAAATCACATTCGAGTACAAGGGAGAGGAGATGATTCTTGACTTGGACGAGAGCATTTTGTTGACCGAGGGCTGGAAGTTGGCCGACAATCTTCACCTGATTATGCCCCGTGATCAGCATGATTGGGAGGCTAACGAGTATGCCGAAGAGTATCACGAAACCGAAGCCGCCGAGGAAGAAGCCATCGAAGAATAGTCACTCATGAAAACGAAGTTTACACTACTGATTCTCTTACTGGCTTCCTTTGGAAGTCTGCACGCCCAGACGAAGCTCAAGAACCCCGAACCCTTTGGAAAGAAGGTGTTCCGGGCGCTTCAAAAGGGCAAGTCACTCGACAAGTATCGCCTACTCGAGAAGGACAAGCCGTGGATCTTAGAGGTGTTTCAAAGCAGCACCCAGCTGGGCCTGAATGGCAGTACACCACAGGAGATTGAGAAGCAAGTCGACCGTAAGTTTCGAACCTACCAGCGGAACTACGAGGAGGAATGCGAATCGCTCTTCGAAATCGATTGGGCCCGCGCGAAGCTCGGCGAGATCACCTACGAGTTAGAGAGGCACGACCTTCGCGTGTTCGAGGCCGAACTTGATATCGACTTTACCCTCGACGGCGAGAAGTACGTGCTGCACCTGGAAGATTGCGTCTTGACCCCCAGGGGCTGGAGGCTTGGCGACGGCCCCCGAGTTCGCGAGTCGCACAATCCTTACGATTGGAAGGAGGGCAGTAGCGAGACAACTGAAGAGCGGGTAGACCCGGCGGAACAATTTCGAGACATGAGCCCTGAGGAATTTCGTCAGATGATGGAGGAGCTCGAGATGTACGAAGAAGGAACGGAGTTCTACGAGGAAACGAGCCCCGAGGTATCAGAGCAGATGCTCCGAGACGGCGAGATGGAGTGGGAGGAAGCTGAAGAAGCCGAGGAGATGACTCCCGAGCAGATCAGGCAGTGGACTGAAGACATGGAACGCCAAAGCCGCGAAGCCGAAGAGGGCCAGTAATGCAAACGCCCCTCCGAAGAGGGGCGCCTGCGAACCGACCAACCTGATCCAATCAGGCCTGCTGTAGCTCAGGCACCGCGGGGAAATCCACCGGGGTCTGGGCAATAATATTCAGGTAATTGTTCGCGGTGTTCAAACCGACCAGGGCGATCAACTCGACCAAGTGCGATTTGGTGTAACCCGCCGAGAAGAACCACTCGATGGACTCATTCGTTGGTCGTCCATGTGATTTGGTGATCTCACGGGCCAGAGAGGTGATAGCTTTGAGCTTCGAATCGTTGATCTCACCCTGGCGGATGGCAACTGTTTGGTCCTCGCTCAGCCCACTCTTCTGGCCTACGGCCGTGTGGGCAGCAATGCAGTATTCACACTCGTTTTCTGAGGATACTGCCAGGGAAATTGCCTCGATCTCGGCTGCCGAAAAGCCACCTTTCTTCAGAGCATTTGATAGACTTAGGATTGCGCCTAGCGTGACATCTGAGTTGGCGTAGTTGGCATAGATGTTCGGGACGAAGCCGACGTTTGATTCCAGGTTGTCATAAATCTCCTGGTTTGCTGATGAAACTTGATTTCGGGGTTGTGGTTTGAAATTTGGCATACATCTTTATAACCACCCGCTTCGGTTATATGTTCAAACGCATATAAGGAAATTGCCATGCGTTCTGCGATTCGAGGCAAGCGAGTCGCGTAAAAAGGAGTGGGCGAGCAGTTTGGCGAGCGACTAGTTGCCCTGGTCGAGCTGGTCCATCGCACAACGAAAGCCGACAGTCGAGGACGAGGAGTCGAAGGCCATGTACCGCCGGGTGCCCGGCGAGAGCCAGAAGGCTACGTCGGCCCAGGAGCCGCCTTTGTAGACCTTAAAGTCCTCGGAGTAGGCCGAGAACATGTCTGACTCGGGGTCGAACTCTGGGGTGCCATAGGTTAGCTCGGTTGGTACCGAGCCAGTTTCTTCGTCTTTTAATAAGGAGATCGGTTTGAAAGTATCTTCCACCCATTCGGAGACATTGCCTGCCATGTTGTAGAGGTGGAAATCGTTCGGCGGGAAGGCGTAAATGTAGTCGGTGTAAAAGGCCCCGTCATTTTTCACCTGCCCAGCTACGCCGCCGTAGTCGCCACGCCCCCGCTTGAAGTTGGCCATGAACTGGCCGAGCGTCTGGCGCTTGTTCTTTAGGATGGGCTTCTTGTTCCCGTACGGGTTGCGGAGCGAGTGACCCGTCCACGGGTAGATGCGCCGCACGCCCTCGTCTTCGTTTTCTGATACGCCCACAAAGGCCATGGCGGCGTACTCCCATTCCTGTTCGGTGGGCAAGCGGTAATTGGGCAGTGTAGTCCCTTCGTTGATGGCGGTGTTCACCCAGGTGTTCGTGCCGTCTGACGCAAAGTTGTCCTGCAAGCCATTGACTACGTTGGTCCGCCAAATGCAGTAATCCTGGGCTTGAAGCCAAGAGACACCAACGACCGGGTAAAACCGATAGCCCGGGTAGGAATAATAGTGCTCGACCATTGGGTCGTTGAAACCCAGGTCAGTGGCCCACACGGTGGTGTCGGGCAGGGAGGCCTCATACACCTCTTTACTGGAGTCTTTGCGCACGTAGTGCATGTATTCCTGCCAGTGGATGTTGGCTACTTCGGTTTCGTCGAGCAGAAAGGAGCGGACGGTGACTTTGTGCTCCTGGGTGTTGCGGAAGGGATAGGTATCGTCGACTGGGTTTCCGATTTGGGCATAGCCGCCTTCGATGTAGACCAAACCAGGTCCGGCTTTTTGACCATCGAACTGTTGGGGATTGAAGGCCCCTTCTTCGCCGTAGGAGATTCCAGTAATTGTTGAGGCATCGCCGATGTTCTTGCTGTCCGGCTTTTTGTCCTTCGCACAACCGGAAAGTAGCAACCCGGCCGCGCTGAACGCCACAAGGGAAAAATGCCGCAACTGCCTGGTTTTCATGGTATCGGTTGTCGGTTAGGCACCCACAATCCCATAAAGGTACAAAATTGAAGTGCTGTCCTAAAGGCCTCTGGCTCTTGACCCTAAAAGGATTGCAAAACCGAGACCTTCTTAAAGCGTCGCTTGGTATGCTTTTGATACAACTCTTGAACGATGCCTTCTTTTAGGCCCATTTTCGGTACGTAAATCTGGGAGAGGCCCGCCCAGCCCATCACCGAGCTGAACACCTCACAGGCCGGCACGATGACGTCGGCGCGGTCGGGGTTCAAGTAGTACTTGGCCATCCGCTCCTCGTAGGTCATCCCCTCGAGGGTTTTCTTCAGCTTTCGAATCTGCGCGAGGCTCAGGGGCCGGGAGTCTTTGAGACCAGAGAGGTCATGGAGCTTGTTGATGTTTCCACCTGTCCCGATGCCGATGGCCTTAAAGGTGACGTTCTCCTTCAGCCACAATTGGAGTTCTTTCCAGGTCTCGGGGTTGTCCTTCTTGTCGAGCAAACGGACCGTTCCGATTCGGAAGGAGCGAGAGGTTACTTTCTCGCCACCGCGGTAGATGTTGATTTCCGTCGAGCCACCGCCCAGGTCGATGTGGACGTAGTCCTCAAGGTTGTAACGCGACTGGATCACCTTGTTCAGCAAATCTGCCTCGATGGTCCCGGTAATGATCTTGATCTCGACCCCGACAAGTTCCTTCACCTTGGCGACAATCTCTTTTCCATTCTCAGCTTCGCGCATGGCCGAGGTGGCCGCGAAGAGGTAGTCGTTCACCTGGTAGAGCTCCATTAAGAGCTTGAAGGTATTCATCAGTTTGATGAACCGAATTTCGTTTTCGAGGCCGATGCGACCGGTGGTGAATACGTCGTGGCCCAGGCGCAGGGGAAAGCGAATGAACTCGAGCTTCTTGTAGGAGACCTCTTCTTCGTGGCTCTCGTAGACGCTCGAGACCTGGAAGCGAATGGCGTTCGACCCAATGTCGACAACTGCGAAACGAAGGCCTGTGGGTTCCATCCCCAAATATGGCAACTCCTGGCCGCAGGCACCCTACCGCAAGGGATAAGGTTTTCAACAGGTTACGAAATCAGGAGGGGATTCTTACCGCTTAATCAGCGGAAGGGCCACTTGCTGGTCGCCCAAGTCGAGCAGGAGCACGTAGCGGCCTGCGGGCAAATCGCCCAGGTCGAACGAAGCTGAGGAGCCATTCCAGCCCTGCACTTGCTGCTCACGACCCCACAGGTCGAGCAAACGCAACTGCCCACTGCCCACCGAGGATCCATCCCATTCCAGCGTCACCAGACCCGCCGAAGGGTTGGGGTAGAGGCGAAGCCCAGCTTTCAAGGCTTCGGTTGGCACCGATAGCACGGTGACCACTCGATCGGCTGAGGAAGTGGTCCCGCAGGCGTTGGTCACATCCACGCGGTAGGTGCCGGTGGATTCCATTACATAAGTCCGCGAGGTGCTATCGGTTTCGATCGAGTTGTCGAGGTACCACTGATAGGCGGGCGCCACACTCGAGGTAAGGGTTGTGAAGTACTCGGTGATGGTCGGCACCGCGGGCGCGCCCGTATTAATAGTGAGCAATGCTTCAGCAGTATCCGAGCACACTCCGCTGGTCTTTAGGATGTAGTAGCGCCCCGAGTCGGCCACGGCAGTGGGAGTGGATACACTGGTGCTGAGTGTCGCGTTGCTGTAGTAACTGACCGTTCCGCTGGTCGAGGCGGCATCGGTCCAGATGCCCGTGGTCAGGTTGATGGTGCTTGGCGCGCAAACGGCGGTTGGTTCGGTGACTACCAAGTTGGGCTTTGGCGAAACAGAGATCGAGAACGCAGGAATCGTTGCCGTCGATCCGCACAAGTCGGTGACCAAAAGGTCATAGCTGCCCGCCTCACTGCTCGATAGGGCTGTGATGGATAGGCTATCTGTTTTTGTGCCCGAATAGGGAGCGACATTGCTCAGCGGCGACAGGCCTCTGCGCCATTGATGCGTAAGCCCGGTGCCCGATGTGGTCACCTTAAAACCAAGGTTGTCTCCCTCGCAATACCCACCACTGGAGGGCCCGCCCGAGACATTCAGGCTGCCGCAGGTCACCATCTTGCCAGCATCGAGGATGTCGGCCGCGACGAAGATCATGGGGGCGGTATAGTTCACGGCATTCTCGTTGGTCGAGTAGCTACAGTACTCATCGATATACCTTGCCCCCCGTAAAGAGGAGGGGTAATTGATCTCGTCGCAATCCCCCACTACGTTGTTGTGCGGGCCACCGACCATGTGGCCAGGGACGGGTGCTGGAATGCCATCCGCGAAGCTGGGCCGATGGTGAAAGTCCAGCGGGGTCTTTTCACCCAAGCCTGACACAAAGCTGTAATTCGTCCCGTTGCGGCCCAATAGATAATCGTACACACCGATCTCGGCCTCCAGGTAGCTGTCGTCTCCGGTCAGTTTGTAGGCTGTGCCGAGAATCATCCCCATGTTTCCCGCGATGGCGTTGCTGCCCCAGTTGAAGTTGAAATTGTCGCGACCCATGGGCACCCGGTACGCGGAGACAAAATTGGCATGGTTGCGGTGTTCGTTGGCGATGACCAGCAGTCGGCTTTCCCAGGCAGCTTCAAAGTCACTGGCTAGGTCTGTCTTGTGACGGATCAAACTGATTAGACCAAGCGTATACATGTTGTTCCAACCGGGCAACCAGGCACTATTGAAGGCGGCTGCACTCGGCTTGTAGGCTGCGTTTCCTGTGGTAATGAACAGCTCGGCTCGGGCCCAGGCGAATTCATCAGCTGAATTGTTATCGCCATAGGCGCCCGTGCTCACATCTCCTGGTTGGCTGTAATACACGTTCGGGTTGGCCACTGCCCAGTTGTAGGCCTGGACCGCGCGGGTCGAACAAGTGGCGGCAAACGTGGGGTCAAAGGGTTGGTAAATGCGTGCGGCCATGGCCATCATCGCAGCGAAGTCCAGCGTAGCAGGCGTGGTGTAGCCGATCATGTACCGCTGGCCCCCTGCCACGTTGGGCATCACATCGCCCACAAAATTCAGCGTGGTCAGTTTGTGATAGACAAAGCCCTCGGTTGGTTCCTGCATGGTCAGCAGCCAGTCGAGTTCATAGCGCACCTCGTCAAGAATGTCTGGCACCGAGTTGCCACTCTCGGGGATGTTCAGGTCCAGGGTATCGAACATCGCACTGTGGTGCTCGTAGGCCGAGAGCAAGTTGAAGACTGAAATCGCCGCGCTTGGGAGGTACTTGCCGTAGTCTCCAGCGTCGTACCAGCCCCCTGGGCTCGAGACAATGGTGTTCGTTGGGCGACTGGCTGAGGCAGCGGAGGAGTGAATCCGAACGTTGTTGTCGGGGTGCCCTGCGGCACGGGCCCAGGTGCCGCCGTTCAATGCAGTAACGGGCGAAGAACAGCGCGAGTAGTAAAACGAGCGAGCTGTATAGGTCAGCGGATCGTAGGCGGCAGCGAGGCTAATTTCAAAGGGGTAGGAAACACCAAATCCGGGTACGTGGAGCACGTACTCGCCAGGAGACTCCAAATCGGTAAAGTCAGCAATGCGTACCGATTCGCCCGTGTGGGGCCAGGTGTTGGCGCCGCTCAAAGTACCAGTATAGACCACTTGCTTGTCATCGGCGGTTAAAATCTCAAAAGCCCCAGACCCCGACCCGATTACCGCCGCTTTCTTGGGAAGCTGGGGCATGAAGCCTACTTGGTTGAGGCGAATCGACGAAGTGGTCACATTCACGCTGCTGCCTCCACTACCAAGAACTAAGCTATCGAGGCGCACGGTGCCCGTAAACGAGAACACACCTGGCTGAAAGTAGAAGACTAGTTGGGTGATCCGCGCGCGATTCACACCGGTCACCGAACTGAAGTCGAACGTGTAATCCGAATACGTACCAGAGGAAGTGACCGATCGTTGCACTTTGGGCGAGTTGACCGCATTGGTTGCATCCATTAGGTCCACACGCAGTTGAAGCGTTTGATTGGAGCGAACCCGCAGGGTCAAGATGGGTGTGCTGGTGATGTTGATTTCCCCGCCCAGATTGAGTGAAAAATTGGCGTTCAATTGGGTCTTTGCGCAAGGCCCCACCACGAGTGCGCCACCGGTTTCGGCCAAAGGGTATTGCGCGTCCGTCGTCCACGCGCCCAGGCTGCCGTCATTGTAGTCATCCTGGTAGCCCAATTGAGCTTTCAGGCTTGCGCTCGCCAGCAGCAGACAGACAGTTAGAAGCGAAACGCGGGCAGATGCGCGGAAAG
This sequence comes from uncultured Cytophagales bacterium, assembly GCA_964350605.1. Classification (GTDB taxonomy): domain Bacteria; phylum Bacteroidota; class Bacteroidia; order Cytophagales; family JAAEPT01; genus CAYGKP01. The sequence goes on along the minus strand of CAYGKP010000036.1, from coordinate 6,510 downwards.
AAAATGAACGCAAGGTGTTGGAGTTGATTCCAGAAAGTCGACGAGGCGGATAGCCACGTAAAGACAACGTAATGGGGCTTAGAATGTTCAAGAGAATTCCTGTTTTTATACCAAACCAATTTTGACGCAGTTCCATCACTTCACTCTTCAGCTCTCAGACTACAAGATGGGATGATGAGTTTCCTGTCGAGTGATCGTACGCTCCCAATTGGGCACATTTGGTCCTATGTATGGAATGTGAGTCCAAAATGTGACTCCCTTTGTACCTTGCGAGTCCACATGTGGATCACAAAACTCTCATTGCCACGCTTTTTCGTCCTCTGGTTGCTGCCTTTTGCGGTGCTGGGGTCGGTCGCTTGGCTGTACCCCAGTGAGCACCTCGACCTGTTTCCCAGCGAGAAAGCGACGCTGACCCTTGTAAGTGATTCCATTTATGGAGGCAATTCGAAGGGAAACATGGTACAGACCAACTCGCTGGCGGCAATTGAATACGAATTGGACGACGAACGGACCTGGCCGTTAATGATGATGCGCATCAAGCGGCCAGGGGCGTGGCATACCGAATGCTACAACGAATTGCACCTCGACATCAAAACCGAACCGCTTCAACGGTTTCCCATTTTCCTGACGGCCGAGAACCACCCTTGGCCGGATGGACGGCGTGGTAAGGTGCGCATGCGAAACAGTTGCCGGACCGAAGCGGGAAAAACGCTCTATGTCATGCCCCTTGACGAATTCGAGGTAGATGGGTTTTGGTACAAGTCCAACCGGGTGGCCGAACCGCTGGATGACCGCGAAGTGCTCCTTGCTGTTGATGGCTTCTTTATGGAGACCAGCGAAACCGAACAGCCCGGCGCGAAGGGCTCGCTGGAAATTCGCTCCATTCGCTTGGTGAGCAACCCCAAGCCGGTGCTGTGGCTGATTTTCTACATCCTGAGCGCGATTCAGTTGTTGCTACTCATTGGGTACCTGATCTACCGAAAATATCGAATCCGACTGGTCGTTGTTCCTTATGAGCAGCGTCAGACCACGCGCATACAAGACAAGGAGTTCGCCCGGATCCAGGAATTTTTGGCCCATAACTACGAGAAGGAGCTCAATGCCAAAGCCATCTGGCAGGAAACCGGCATTCCCCGCGACCGCGTGGCACGAATCGTCAAGGATCACACGGGCCAGACCTTGCGTGGCTACTTGAACACCCTTCGCCTGGCAGAAGCCAAGCGACTGCTGGTGGAAACGGATCTGGCGGCTAACGACATTGCCTACCGAGTGGGGTATGGAACCAGCGCACATTTTCACCGCGTCTTCAAGGAAACCGAGCGGGTCACGCCGATGGAGTACCGTGCCAACAACCAATGAATAACTCTACCTGCGCACGCTTATCTACTGGAATGAATCGAAAGATCAAGACGGCTCTCGCCACGTTACTTCTTGCCTGCTTAGCACTCTCATGCGGGCCGGAATCATCGCCCGAAGACTCGACGCTTGATTCCGCGGATCAGGCAATGAGATTGGCCGATTCGCTGGCCAGTCTGGAACCAGTTGTTGATTCAGTGATTTCGTGCCCCGACACGGTTCGCCTGTTCATTCAACTTGGCAACCGTTCGGACACCTTCGAGTTGGCACATTGGCAGCTCATGGACAAGTCGCCTGGACTGCTAGTGGTGGCCTTCGCCAATTACCCCGAGCCAAAGGATGTATTGCCGACCAAGCCCGATCAGTTGCGCCTCAAGCTTTCGTTATATGACTTGGATTCCAGCCGCGTGGGGGCCGGACCGGGGACCTACTCGTACTTGTATTCGGAAGGCAAGAAGGTCATTCTCGATCTGTACTGGGGCAAGTCGCAAGGCTACCTTTTTGGAAGCCAAGGCGACAAGGAAGTGTGCGAGCTGGAACTGAGCGAAACTAGTGACCGTCTGTGCGGAACCATTACGGTCGATCAAGCCGAAAGCCAGATTGCGCCCCGCTTGCGGATCGAAGGAGCGATTCGCTTGCCGTTGGGCAAGCCCGTAAATAAGTAGCGGCTACCGCTTAACGATCCGCCGGGTGACGGGCTTCTCGCCGGTGTTGAGTTGGAGCAGGTAGATGCCTGCGGGCAGCTCGTCGAGGCTCACTGAACTCTGTCCTGCGGGCAGGATGCCCGACTTCTGGGGCACGCCCATCGCTGAGAGAATCTGATAGTCAACCGCCCCGCCCGGGTTGTCGACCACCACACGACCGACCGTTGGGTTGGGGTAAAGTTGCAGCCCCTCCTCGATCAACTGCGCTTGGTCAACGGCCAGCGGTCGCAGGACTACGTAGACATTCGAGCCCGCGCCGCCCGATTCATCGGGACGCACCGCCAGGGTGGTGGTCACTGTGTTGGTAATGATCGGCGGGTTGAAGTCGAAGTAGATGCCTGCTTCGTTGGTGATCTCGGTGCCCAGAGTTGTCGTGTTCGGATCAATCGAGAAGGTGACAAAACCTTGTGAGCCAAGCAGATCGGTGGTCGAGTCGGGCAGCTCGATGTTGTAGAAGTTGAACTCCAGGATTGACTGGCCGCCGTCTTCCTTGACTTCGAGGATGTAGTCGTGCGAAGCCCCAAGGACTTGCAGGGTCGAAAGGTCCAGATCGGTGTCGATGGTGTCGGCGACCAGCACGAAGAAGGCCGTATCCGAACCCGTGTTCTGGAAACGGACGGTGTAATTGAGGGTCGTGCCGGGCTCGACGCTTCCTGCTGCGTCCCAGCCCTTAGGCGAGACCTGCTTGTCATTGGGGTCATAGGAACCGATGATGGGTGTACAACGCGAATCCGAAGTCAGCCCTTCGGTCCAGGCAAACTGGGAGAGCCCACCTTTCTGAATGTTGTCGGTGCCGATCTTGCCACAACCCTCGAAACCAAGCAGGGCCGTTGTCAAGTAGGGGTGGTCCACATGCTGGTCGGCTTCGATGCGAACCTCCGAGCCGCTCAGCGGAATGAGCGCGGTGATGGTGTCGCCCGCGGGGAGCTTGATGTTGAATTTTCCGGCCAGTGTGGAGTCGACGTAGACGCGAATTTCTGTCGAGTCAAGTTGGCCGCCGACACCCTCATTGGAAATGAGCACGCGGTAGGTGCTGCCCCAGCAGTCGCCTTTCAGGGCAATTTCCGAATTGTCCCAGGTGCCGACGTCCGAGCAGAGGTTGTTTGAAGAAACGGTTGCTTTGTAGCAGCGTGTTTCTCCCAGGATCGAGATGTCGGCACACGAAACCGAGTCGACAAGCGAGATCGAACCATTCGCCCCCGGGGCCAGATCACCGAGTACATAGGTCAGTGTATCGCCGCTCTTTGATGTCCAAGCCGGGGTGGACGAGATGGGAACCACGTCCTCGGGCACGACCACTTTGAGGGTAAAGTCGGTGGCAAACACTCCACCATTATTTCCATAGTTGATGGTTTGCTGGTTTAGGAAGCAGCGGCGCAGTCTCGAAGTAGTGAGGTTGGCGAAGGGTATGGCACAAGGGGGGGATTGAAGGCCAAAATTATTTCCAGAGTAGACTTGGTTGTTACCGGAGGTGGAAGTGGTATGTCGGCCTCCGGCGGGACACTCTGGCTGTGGTGAGATTAGTGAGGTGGATAATGGTTTGGGGCCATATTCGTAACTGGCTGACCCGTCGGGTACACTTAGATGATAGGTTCCATCAGGCCCCGTGACTGCAACATATTGCCCATCTGTTGTTTTAACGGTCACGCCTGAAATACCGGGTTCTCCGGGGTCTTGTACACAATCGAAGTCCAGATCGTGATAGACAATGCCCTTTATGTTATGTGAGGAAGGAAAATAGGGATCCTCAGGTATGACCATTCCTTTATTCGGAATGGTTTGGAGCGCAATGACACCCTCTGTTGAGTTTGGATCGAACCACAAGTAGCCATAGTACATGTTGGACTGGTAGTCTGCAGGGAAGGGCGAAGGTCCATAGTAGGATCGAATACCAATGAACTGGCCCCGACGATCAACATCCGAACCGCGGTTACCGCTTAACCCACAATCGTACTGCCCTCGGTAAAGAGTTTCATGCGCAGGTGCGGTTCCGCCAATGTCCCCAAATTCACCATATACGACCTGCCCGGGGCGGTACTTCCGGTATTCGCTCGGTCCCATGTCGATATCGAAGTATTGTCCAACACTTGGCCAAGACAAAACTTTAGTATTCCAGCTGAACTGTGCGTTTATCCACGAGTGGTCATTCGTACTGTTCCAGCAAGCGTTCTGATAAAACCAATTCGATAGCTTCTGATAACTCACATACAGCCGAAATCCAAGTTCATTCGGTAACAAGGGATGATTCTCAAGAAGTCGCAAGGAGTCATTTCCAGTATAAATCGAGTAGAACATCCTCTGCCCTGCGTAAGTTGTATCACCACCTTGGCTGACCAAAAAACCTGGTCCTGGATTAGCGGGGTCCAGTTGCTCCATATCAATCAGAGAGAACCGCTCGAAAGCGACCTGCGCATTTAGAGCCTTGGCGCCCAAGGTTGAAGCGATAAAAAGTAGAGCGTAACGAAGTTTCATGTCGGAGGGGTAGAGCGTAGAGCGTTGAAAAGTGTCTGTCGGTTCGCTGTGTATACCTCACAAAGAAAGGAGGTAAGTCGCAATTCCTGTTAGCAGGCCAAAAGGCAAGGCGGACATTGCGTTGGTTTGGAAACTCTTACCGCATCCCCGATGTTTGCAGGTAGCTTATCCAGAAAGGTTCGATGGGATTGGGCCCGCTAGAGAACCTTCGCAACCGCCGCCGGTAACCCCCACAGGGATTCGGCGGGACATGGTGCGACCTCCCACCTTTGTTGATCTCCGGATCAAGGAAGGAGAGATGAGTGCAGAGTTGACGAACCTCGTCCCCTACGGGCGTGTTTCCCAACCCCGCGAGCCGATCTGCCTAAGCGACTTTCGTTTCACGAAACTGCGCAGATCATGGCCACAACCGCCCCCACTACCAGCCCCGACATTCGAGAAGCCCTCTCGAAACGCATCCTCGTGCTCGACGGCGCGATGGGCACCATGATCCAGCGCCACAAGCTGACCGAGGAGGACTACCGCTCGGACCGCTTCAAGGACTGGAAGCAACCCGTCGGCGGGAACAGCGACCTACTCGTCCTGACCCAACCGCAGATCATCCAAGAGATCCACGAGCAATATTTCGAAGTCGGTGCCGACATTGTCGAAACCAACACCTTCACGGCGACCACCATCGCCCAGGAGGATTACGGCATGCAGGACCTCGCCTACGAGATGAACGTCCAGGGTGCCCGCATCGCGCGGCAAGCCGCCGACAAGTGGACAGCCAAGACGCCCGATAAACCGCGTTTCGTCGCGGGTTCGATTGGGCCGACCAACAAGACCGCTTCGCTTTCGCCCGACGTGAACGACCCGGGCTATCGAGCGATTACCTATCAGGAACTGGTTGATGCCTACAAGGAACAAGTGAACGGCCTGATGGATGGCGGCGCCAACCTGCTTTTAGTCGAGACGATCTTCGATACGCTGAATGCCAAGGCCGCGCTTTACGCCATCCAAGAAGTCTTCGACGACCGGGGGGCGGAGATTCCCATCATGGTATCGGGCACGATCACCGATGCCTCGGGCCGGACGCTTTCGGGCCAGACCACCGAAGCCTTCCTGATTTCCGTTTCGCACGTGCCGCTGCTTTCGGTCGGGTTGAATTGCGCCTTGGGCGCGGACAAACTGTTGCCCTACATGCGCACACTGGGTGCGAAGAGCCCTTTCCACGTATCGGCGCACCCGAACGCGGGCTTGCCCAACGAGTTTGGCCAGTACGACGAGACACCCGAGCAGATGCGCGCGCAGATCGAGACGTTCTTGGAGGAGAACCTGGTGAACATCATAGGCGGTTGTTGCGGCACCACGCCCGAACACATCAAGGAGATCGCCGCTGCCGCCGCGAACTTCTCACCCCGGCTGTTGCCGAAATCGACCGCGGCGTAATGCGAAGACTACTCCCTCTTTTCCTCCTTCTGACCGCCTGCACCGGCGGCGAGAAAACCCGCGACAACTTGACCCTTGCGGGGCCGATTTCGTTCTACGAACCGATGGCCTCGCACCAAATGGGCCGCGGCATCATGCAGGACCTCGGTGGTCTTGATGAGTTGGGGCCCGAGGAATACCTCTACGCCTCGGTCAGCGAAGCGGGTGCCCAGAGTATTGACGAGGTGAAGGGCGTGTTCTTCATCCTTTCCTTTCCGGCCGAGGGCATGACCCCCGCCGAGTTCGCCAAGCAATCGGCCGAGTCTTTTGCCCAGGGTGAATCGGATAAGGTCACCGTCGAGGACGCCCAAGTCGGCGAGCGGAAGGGCAGCGTGGCCCGCGCTACGCTGGTTAACGCCCAAGGCACGACTTATCACATGGACTTCTACACGGTCGCCGATGGCGACCGTGTGATGATCTTCGTGCTCGGCTACCTCAACGAGGAGCTTCAGGCGATGTACGAAGCCTCGCTCGCGACTGTCACCTGGAACTAACCCCACTTTTACTC
>CAYGKP010000035.1:14828-16686 GCA_964350605.1 uncultured Cytophagales bacterium | reverse complement strand
AGAAGGTGTACCCCCTGTGCCAACCCGGCGCAGTCGCGCCCGACGATCTGATCAAAGAAGCCGAAGCGTTGCGCGAGCAGAAGAAGGACTACCGCTACGATGAGATGGACCGCGTAGTGAAGGAGGCCGAGGAGCGCTACGATGAGCAGTTTGGCGAGGGAGCTTTTCAGCGTGCCAACAGCTAGCCCGCAGGTAGGATAACATTCCATTGCCTATTTTGGGGCATGCGCTTGCTTATGCCCCTGCTCCAAATCGGGGAACTGCTTCCCCCCACGACTGGTAAATACCAGGAAGTAAACGCCCGCAAGAATAGCCTTGCGAAGCCCGAATCCTGGGTGGATCAGGAGCTGTTCCACCTGGGCAGAGAAATTGTCGTTACGCCCGCGACGATCATCGAACTGGTAATAGTCATCGCTACCGCTTGGCTGGCACTGCGCCTGTTCAAGCGGTTCGGAAAGCGGGTCATTAACCGCAAAGCGAACATCGACGATGGTCGGTGGAACGCCTTCTACCAGATCATTCGGTACGTCACAGTGGTGGTGATCATGATCGTCTGCCTGGAGATTATCGGCATTTCCATTTCGCTGTTGCTGGCGGGTTCGGCTGCCCTCTTGGTGGGCTTGGGCTTCGGGATCCAGGAACTTTTCAAGGACATCATCTCCGGCGTAGTACTCCTTTTCGAAGGCTCGATTTCGGTGGGCGACATCCTGGAGGTCGACCAAAATTTGACCGGGCGGGTCGAGGTCATCAACATCCGAACCTCTACCATTGAGACGATTAACGGCATCCGGGTGATTGTCCCCAACTCCCTGCTGGTTAGTGAAAAAGTAGTCAACTGGTCCCACAACCGTGGCGCGACGCGCTTTGCAGTAGCGGTCGGGGTGGCCTACGGTTCGGATGTGCGGCTGGTCAGTAAGTTGATCGTTGACGCAGCGCGCGAGCATCCGTTGGTCGAAAAACAACCCGAGCCTCGGGCCTTTTTCCGAGATTTTGGGGATTCTTCCTTGAACTTTGAAGTCTCGTTCTGGACCACCGAGATGATGCGCATCGAGCGGGTGAAAAGTGAAATCCGCTACAACATCGACGCGATGTTCCGAAATAACGGTGTTCAGATCCCATTCCCTCAACGTGATTTGCACATAAAAACGCCGCCACAAACCTGGCCCAAAGCTTAGTCCCCTTCGACCAGGAAGGTCATGTAGTACCGCCCGTCGTCCTTTTTCTCGAAGCCCGCGCGCAGGCCATAAGGTGAATGGAGGAATTTGCTCCACAGGTAGCCCTGAATTTTTCCATCGACCGATTTGACCTTCACCCAGGTGTGGGTTTCGCCACCAATGGTCTCGGTCAGCATCTCTTCCCCGTAGTAGCCCCAATCGCCCCATACCACTTGGTGGTGGAGTTGCCCGACTCTTTTGCCACTCAACGAGGGCTTCTCGCGCACATTGACGTGGTCGCCCGTTACTAGGTCATAGCCTTCAGTTGGCTCCCATTGCTCGGGCCAGGAGTAGAAAAAGTAAGGCACCACATAGCTACCATCTTCCTGGTCGCCAGCATAGCCGATGCGCAGGAGGTTCGAGAGGCGTTGCCAGAACACCGTCGACGGCTCCTCGTCAAGGATTTCATAGTAGTCCAGAAAGCCCTGGGGCCCCGGGTTGTCGTCGCCGAAGCTGTAGGTAATCTGTCGCCAGAGCAGCGGCTTGAGCTGGACCCAGCTTTTGGCCTTGGCCGCGGCGGTCAGTTTTTCCCAGTAGGCGAGAAAATCAGGGTCCACGTCGGTTGTCTGGCTGGGCGGACACAACCGGTCGGGTGCCTCGCAGTCGTAGTTTTGCGCCGCGAGGGAAAGCGGAAGGAAGAGAAG
>CAYGKP010000035.1:0-14728 GCA_964350605.1 uncultured Cytophagales bacterium | reverse complement strand
CGGGTGCCTCGCAGTCGTAGTTTTGCGCCGCGAGGGAAAGCGGAAGGAAGAGAAGGAAGTGAAAAAAGTGTTTCATGGGAAAGCAAAGGGGGATCGCTGCCGTCTGTGGAGTGCACACGAGTTCTTACTCGCCCTCCATGATGGAGCCAATTTTGTAGGAATCGCCACTGCCTTTGGCAAAGCCGACCCGCATGCTGAAGGTCGAGTGGACAAACTTGCCCCACACATAGCCCTCGATTGGGGTCTTGTCGACCGTCTTGATTTTGACCCAGCGGTAGGTCTCGCCGCCCAGTGTCATTTCGGGGCCCTCACTCCAGTCGGCCAAGACGATTTGGTAGTGAAGCTGGCCGATCTTCTTGCCTTTCAGGCTGGGTGCATCGCGGACATTGACGTTGTCGCCCGTAATCAATTGGTAGCCCTCGAATGGGTCGTAGTTGACATGATCCCAGCCCCGAGAGAAGTAAGGCATCCAGTAACTGTTCGGATCGTCGCCGTCTTGTGTATAGCCGATGCGCATGAGGTTCCCGAGCGACTGCCATAGGTCTGGATCTGGGGGTGTTTCGTTTAGGCCATAGTACCGCGCAAAGTTTTCCAGACCTGGATCGTCGGCCATGGATCCGAACATGATTTCTTCGCTTAGGAGCGGTTTGAGTTGCGCCCAACTTTTGGCCTCGACTGCTGATTCAAGTTCTTTCCAGAAGGTCAGAAAATCGGGGTCGACCGATTCGGGTTGTTCAGGCGGGCACATGCGGTCCGCGCGGCTGCAATCGTAGTCTTGTGCGTGCAGCGAAAAGGGGAGAAGGAGCAGCAGGAAAAGCAGAGACTTCATAGCTTGGGGCAATGACTGGAAAGAAAGGTAACAAAAACAGTGCCTTGGGTGGGCGGGTAAAGCGCTACGTCTTTTGGCTGCTGGGCATCGTGGTGGCTTTTTGCCTCTACCTCGTGGTGCCCGAAACCTCGCTGTCCGAGCAAGGGGTGGCCGCCCTCATGAATCGCTCAGTGACTGATTCACTGGTCCAAGTCCTTGGGCTTCTCCTTGATTTGCTCCTGGGGCTCGTGGTCCTGACCGCACCTCTCTGGCTGGCTCGGATGATCTTCAAGCCCAAAAAGAAGGACGAGCAGACCCACTAAAATCCAGGCCCAGATCGGGTACACCCCGGCGCTTAGTGCGTCAACTCGATGCCTGCAGCGGGTGGCGTGAAGTCCGCCGTTTCGGGGAACGAGACATTCGAGAGGCGCACGGTGAAGAGCGGATCGCCGAAGGCTCCAGTCGAGTCCGACCAGTTCCAGTAGGTCCAGCGGTGGGGAACCGGAACCCTGTCGATCAACTGGAAATCTTCATAGTGCACCATGTGGGGCTCCTGCTCGGCAGTCGCCACGTCTTTTTTGAACGTCACGATGTAGGCCATTGCTTTCAACGTGTCGCCCTCGGGGGTTTTATAGAGCACGTACCAATCGTCGGGCGTGTCGCCCACACTGTCCGAGAAGGTCAGGCGCGCGCGCTTCATCGGGCGGCCCCACAACTCGCCGTCTTCCATCGCCTCGATCGACGAACCAGGGTCGGCCAGTTTGTAGGGTGCATCAAGGAAATAGGGCCAAGTCAGCACATGAAACCGTCCGCCCGGAAGGCTGTCGGAGGCCGTCACCTTGCCTTGGTCGAAGACTAGCTGAACACCGCCAAAGGTCATTGCCACGCGGTTCATCGCGGGATCAAACGTCATCGAGCCGGAAAACCGCTCGACGGAGTCCAGGCCATGCACCGCGCTGAACTCGGCGGAGATGTAGGGCTTCGATGACCAGGTTTCAAACTGGTGCGTGGCTTCAATGCCCAGGGCAAAAGGTGGGACTTCGCGGGGCTCGGCGGTCGGTTCGCAGGCGGCTAGCAGGGCCAGCCCAAGTGGGGCAATGCGTAAGAAAAAGTGGGTCATGTTTGGTAGAGCGTTGGCACGCGTACTTAACCCCCAAACAAATGTTCGAGTTCGAACAGGCCGTGCTCGCGGCGGTAGGCTTCCAAGGTGCGGTAGAGCCATCGTTGTTGCAGGTTGGCGAGGGTTGCCATCAGTTTGCTTTCGAGTTTGGGGTGCTCTTCGTACAGCGCCAGCAGGTCCACCGTCGCCAGAGCCAGGAGCTTCACTTCACCCGAGCGACACACGCAATGCGCCAACCGACGGGTGTCGGCCAGAAAGGCACTGGTCCCTACGATCTCGCCGCCCCCCTTTCGTTGCAGGACTTCCTCGCGCTGGCCTGCATCGATGAACAATTCCACTTCGCCCGATTCAATGAAGTAGAGCGTCTGGGCCGGGTCGCCGAGGAAGAAGAGGGCTTCGTTCTCGTGGTAGGTCCGCGGGTAGAACAAGGGGCCGAGTTGTGAGAGCTCGCGGTCGCTCAGATCCGAAAAGAACTCCGATTGGCGCAGCTTGTCGAAGAGTAGTTTGTCTTCGCTGCTGTAGGTGCGGGGCAACAGGGAGAAGCTCATGAGAACTCGTAGTGTAGGTGGAGGCGGGTGGTGGTTTTCTCGGTGATGCGGAAGGGGTGGCCGATGCGGTGGCCCAGCACCCAGGCAATGCGTCCGCCGCTTTCCAGCACGTAGGTCCGCGACCGCAAGGGGACGGGAATCTGCGCTTCGGCCAATAGGTCGCTGACCAACCGGCTGCCACCCAGGCCCAATGGCTCGACCCGGTCGCCTGTGCGCATGGGGCGCAACTGCAACGGCCATTCCAGTTGCTGGGCACATAGCATCGCTTCGTTGCCCGAGGCGGGCAATTGCTCGCTTTCGGTCAAAAGGTTGAGGCGCACGTGCAGCCCTTGGGTGCGCACACGGTGCGTGTCGGGGGTGATCTCGAAGCTTGGCAGGATGGGGGCCGACAGAGGTTCGGCGATTAGCCAGCCTTGGCTTTGGGTCAAGCGGTGGCTTTGCGATTGAAATTCGCGAGCCTCCTGGCGTTCGAGGCCTTCGATGAGTTGCTCGGTCTGGTCAACTGAAAAGCTCAGCGAGCTCATCCAGGATTCCAGCAAGGCAAAGGGCGCTTGGCAACCCGCCAAGCGGCTGAGGGGCAGGCAAGCCAGGTCGCCGTAGGGCATCAGCACCTCGCGCAAATTGTCGCGCAACCAGGTGTTCCAGACCAATTCCTGCTCGCTCAGGCGACGGGCGGTTCGAGAGAATGTGGCTTCCAGGCTCGGGTTCAATTCGCGCAGCGTAGGTAGGACGTGGTGACGTACCTTATTACGTGCGTAATGGTCGCTTTGGTTGCTTCCGTCCTCACGCCACGTCAGGTCTTCGGCCAGGGCAAAGGCTTCGATTTCTGCGCGGGACAAACCGAGCAGGGGACGAATCGTCCGCTCGTTTTGCTCGGGGATGCCGCGCAGGCCCGCGAGTCCCGTGCCACGGGCGAGGTTCAGCAAGGCGGTCTCGATGTTGTCGGTCGCGTGGTGGGCGGTGGCCAAGAGGTCGTAGTTGTGACCCGACAGCAGATCGGCGAACCATTTGTAGCGCAGCTCCCGCGCAGCTACTTGGACCGAGAGTTGGCGGTTGGTCGCTTCGGCGTTGGTGTCGACGGTGTGGGCATGAAACGGCACGTTCCAACGTTGGGCCAACGTGCGCGCAAAGGCTTCATCCGCATCGCTTTCCGTCCCGCGCAGCGAAAAATTCACGTGGGCGACCGCAAAGGGCTGTTTTGCCTGGAAGAGCAGTTCGCCGAGTACCACAGAATCGACCCCGCCGCTGACCGCGGCGAGGATCGTTTGGTCCGGCGAGACACCCAAACGACGAAGGTTGGCAGTAAAAATCGAATGCATCACCTCTAAGGTAGGCTTTTTGCTAGCTTTCGGACGCCCTATGCGCACCCTGGTTTTCGTTTTAGTCTGCTGGCTCGGGGCCAGTCCCATTTGGGCCCAACAAGACGGCTTCGATTCGGAGATGGACTCGCTGTTCAGCGACAACCGTATCGAGCTGCGCCATGCCGACGAATTGATCGGCGGCATCTTCACCTTTGACGAGGAAGAAGGCCCCCTGAGCATCAACCGCCTGCTCGGCCACGTCGAGTTTTTCCACGAGGGCACGACCATCACCTGCGACTCGGCCTACCTCTACCGAGACCGCAACGCCTTCGAAGGGTTCAGCAACATCGTGATTACCCAAGGCGACTCGGTGAGGATGACGGGCGACACACTCAGCTACGACGGCGATGTGAAGACCGCCAACATGCGCGGCGAGAAGGTGGTGTTCCAGGATGGCACCATGACCCTGACCACCACCCAGGTGGACTACCAATTGGAAGAGAAGATCGCCTACTACACCCAGCGGGGCTTCATCGTGGACGAGGAAACCGAATTGACTTCGGTGCAGGGCTACTACGACGTGGAGGAAAAGATGTATTCCTTCAAAGACAGCGTTTACCTAATCAACCCCGAGTACCGCCTGTGGGCCGACACCTTGCGCTACGGCACGGAAACCAAGATTGCCTTCTTCGAGGGGCCGACCTTCATTTTCACCGCCGACAGCAACCAACTCTACGCCGAGGGGGGCGAGTATCACACCGAAAAGCAACGGGCTTACTTCAATACGAACGCCTGGGTGGAAACCCCCAAGTACCGCCTGGAGGGCGACACGCTGTTCTACAACAACGTGAGCGATGACGGCTTTGCCGAAGGCCACGTGCGGCTGTTCTCCCTGCTCGACAGCATCCTGATTGAAGGCGAGGAGGCCACCCGCAACGGCAAGACCAAGGTGTCCCGCGTGCTGGGCGAACCGTTAGTCAAGAACTATTCCGATCCGGACACGCTGTTCATGGCTGCTGATACGCTGATCTCCTACGGCGACACGGCGACGATCTCGAACAAACTCCTGGCCTATCACGACGTGCGGGTACTGAAGACCGACATGCAGGCAGTCTGCGACTCGCTGGTTCACGACGTACGCGATTCGACACTCTACCTTTACACCAAGCCCATCGTTTGGAACAATGACAACCAGTTGACCGCCGATTCCATGCGCATGCAGATGGCGAACGGCTTTGTCGACAAGGCTTTTGCCCGTTACAATTCCTTCTTGATAGGTGTGGATACGCTGGGGGAGTACAACCAAGTGAAGGGTCGCCACATGACCGCTCGGTTCGACTCGGGGTCGATTTATCGGGTTGATGTGGAAGGGAATGGCGAGTGCATTTACCACGCCTTGGAGGGCGATTCGGTCCTGGTGGGCCTCAACTACGTGCAGTGCTCAGACATGATCATTCGGATCGTGAATAATGACATCACGCGGATGACCTTTTTGAAGGAACCCACCGCCCGGTTCATTCCGCCACGGGAGATCATGGTGCCCGATCGCACGCTAAACGGATTCATCTGGCAGGGCGAAAAACGCCCCGAGCGAACGGACCTGCCGTTCCATGCCCCAAGGGTGTACGAGCAGCCCCCCTTGCCTTGGATCAATTTCGTTGATCCCCTGCTGTTAAAACCGTAACTTTGTGGGTCCTATGAGGCCGATCCTTTTGTTTATTGGTTTGCTTTCGCTCGTTTTGACGAGCTGTACGGGCTTCAACCGCACCTTGCGCAAGGGTTCGTTTGAGGAGCGCATGGCCATGGCCGACAAATACTACCAGGAGGAGGACTACTACCGCGCCGGGCGGTTGTACGAGGAGAACATGCCCCTGATTAAAGGGCGACGCGAGGCGGCGATGGTCGAGTTTCGGTTCGCGTACACCAGCATGCGCCTGAAGAACTATTTGCTCTCTGCCTACCACTTTCTCCATGTCTTTCAGACCTATCCCCGCGACAGTTTGGCTGAGGATGCGAATTTTTATTATGCCTTTTCACTCTACAAGGACTCCCCCAAGTACAACCTGGACCCCACCAACACCTACCGGGCCGTTGATGCTTTCCAGAAGTTTGTGAACAAGTACCCAGACTCGCAGCGTTTGGCGGAGAGCAATAAGTACGTGGACGAGTTGCAGGAAAAGTTGGAACGAAAGGCCTACGAGGATTGTAAGCTTTACGCCAAGATTCGCGAGTGGAAAGCCGCCGTTGTGGCCATCGATGCCTTTAAGGTTGGCTACCCAGATTCAGATTACAACGAAGAGCTGGCCTTCCTTCAACTGCAAAGTCAAGTCAAGCTGGCTGCCCAGTCGGTCGAAGTGGTCGAAAAAGACGACCAAATCATCTACCTGAAACGCGACCGCTATCGCAAAGCCGTCGAACTCTACTTTGTCTTCATCGACAGTTACCCCACCAGCGAGGACACCCGCGCCGCCGAGTCGCTTTACGAGCAATCGCGTCGCCAGCTAACCGAACTGAACAAAAACGTCATTTAATTCCCTTCCTTTACAAGACTATGGCCACTGCTTCCATCATCACCCGCGACTTGGAAAAAATGTCCGATCAATCGGGCAACATCTACCTCTCGCTCCGCGCGGTTTCGCTCCGCGCCCGCCAATTGAACGTGAAGCTCAAAGAAGAGCTGAGCGGCAAACTCGCCGAGTTTGCAACGACCGTTGATAACCTCGAAGAGGTGTTCGAAAACCGCGAACAAATCGAAATCTCGCGCCACTACGAGCGCATGCCGAAGCCTGCGGCGATGGCCCTCGAAGAGTTCGAGAAACAGGAGGTATTCTTCCGTCACCGTGAGGTGGAAGAGGAGGTCACCGAAGGCGAAATCTAGTTCCAGCCCTCGACATGACGGCCCTGGAAGGCAAGCGCGTCCTTTTGGGCGTGACCGGCAGCATCGCGGCCTATAAGGCGGCGTTTTTGGTGCGCCTGCTTGTCAAGGCAAAAGCCGAAGTCCAAGTCATCCTCACCGATTCGGGAGGGCAGTTCATCACGCCTCTGACGTTAGGTACCCTCAGCAAACGCCCGGTTCACACGGTCCTCGCCGATCTGCGCACGGGTGAATGGGTGAACCACGTGGCCTTGGGTGAATGGGCCGATGCCTTCGCGATTGCGCCGGCCAGCGCGAATACCTTGGCGAAGATGGCCCACGGCCAAAGCGACAACTTGCTGCTGACTACCTACCTATCAGCGACCTGCCCCGTACTGGTCTGCCCGGCGATGGACCGCGACATGTACCAGCATCCCGCCGTGCAAAGCAATTTGAAGGCACTCTCTGGCTTTCCTCGCCACACAGTGCTCGAAGCGCGCGAGGGGGAATTGGCCTCCGGATTGGAAGGCCAAGGCCGCATGGCCGAACCCGAAGAAATTCTTAAAGCCCTCGCCTCGCTGGTCTAGATGAGCTACGAAGGCTTGCGCGTCTTGGTCACCGCTGGGCCCACCCAGGAGCCCCTCGACCCTGTCCGCTACATTGGCAACCGCTCGAGCGGAAAGATGGGCTACGCCCTGGCGGAAGCCCTGGTTGCGCGCGGTGCCGAGGTGATTTTGGTCAGTGGGCCGACCGTTCTTCCCGATCCAACGGGCCTTACGATGCACCGGGTGACGACTGCTCAACAGATGTACGAAGCCGCTGCCCAGGCCTTCACAACCTGCGACCTGGCGATTCTCTCCGCCGCTGTGGCCGATTATCGCCCCGCTCAGGTCTTTGAAACAAAAATCAAGAAGGCGGGCCAGCACATGACCCTCGAGCTCGTGAAGACCGTTGACATCGCCGAGCAGCTAGGCCTTGTCAAAAAAGAAGGTCAACGCCTGGTGGGCTTTTCGCTCGAGACCGACAACGAGCGCGAAAACGCCCTCTCGAAGCTGGAACGCAAGAATTTCGA
The DNA here is from genome assembly GCA_964350605.1 of uncultured Cytophagales bacterium. GTDB lineage: Bacteria > Bacteroidota > Bacteroidia > Cytophagales > JAAEPT01 > CAYGKP01. The sequence goes on along the minus strand of CAYGKP010000035.1, from coordinate 7,025 downwards.
CGCCATTTGCCTGAACTCCCTGCGCGAGGTGCCCGGGGTCTTTGGCGGGGCGCAAAACAAAGTCACGGTCCTTACGCGCACCACGGCCCGAGAATTGCCGTTATTGGACAAGGCGCTGGTCGCCCAACACGTGCTCGATGCCCTCGCTGAACTGGAACTGGTCTAAACTGCTGCTGCTCGCGCTCTTCCTAGTGGGGATGGGTCCGCTTGCCCGTGCGCAGGAATTGAACATTCAACTGCGCATCGATGCCGAGCAGGTGCAAACCCAGGAGCGTCAAATCTTTCGCGAGATGGAGCAGGTGTTCAACCAGTTCATCAACACCCGCCGCTGGACGAACGACGAGTACGAGCCAGAGGAGCGCATTGAGGGAGCCATCCTCATCACCCTGACCAATATGCCCGTGCTGGGCCAATTCTCGGGAAATGTGTTGGTGCAAAGCAGCCGCCCGGTCTACGGGGTCGATCACCAAACGCCCCTTGTCACGTTTGTGGATCGCGAGGTTCGCTTCGACTACTTGCCCGGCCAGCCGCTGATCTACAACGACAACACCTATACCTCGGAGATCACCCAACTGTTGGCCTACTACGCCTACCTGATTCTGGCCTACGACTACGACTCGTTTTCCGAGCTGGGTGGCCAGCCGTACATCGACAAGTTATTCCAAGTGGTCAACGCTGCGCAGGGGTCTTCGGGTGCTGGGTGGAGTTCGACGGGTGACGACTTCAACCGCTATTGGATGTCTGACAATCTGAACAATACCCAGTTCGAGCCGTTCCGCCGGGCCATGTACACCTACCATCGAAAAGGGATGGATGCCTTCCTGCTTGACCCTGCGAAAGGCCGCGAGACCATTCTGGAGGCCTTGCAACTCGTCCAGCAAACGCGGGCGAAAGTTCCGGTCAGTGTTGTATATTCTTCTTTCTTTCTGGCTAAGAAGGATGAGTTGGCGGGGGTGTTCTCGGTCGGAGAGCGGCCCCAAAAGCAACAAGCCTTCGATTTGCTCCGAAGCATGGACCCCACTAATACAGAGACCTACCAACGCATCCTGAAATGAAGTACCTGTTTCTCCCCTTGGCAGTGCTCCTGGTTGCTTGTGGTTCGAGCGGCGAGACCGACGCGGTGGACGATGCCTCAACTGCTGGGGAACATTTGGGTTTTGAGCTTTCCACGAACAAAGACGAACAAACGGTTGACGGCTGGTTGGATTCGTCGCGGACCGTGCAAATTTTGTGGGCCGTGGGCCAGAATGGCGGAAGCGGCGGCGAGGCGTTCAAGTGCGCCTTGGTAGGCAGCGAACCGCTCAATGATTCGCTCACGATCAACTATTACCACCTGGAAATCGAGGGAAAAGAGGGCTGGGACCAGACCTGGCTGATGACCGAGAAGAACGATGGCGGCTTGATCGATACCTTGATGATCGACTCGTATGCCAAGGAGGCTTGTGGTGGCTACCAGCAGCGGTTGTTGACTGGCGACCGTGGCTGGCGGATTTACTTGACTCAAGTTCGCGTGACTGGCAAATGCCCCAGCGGTGGGGTGGCCGACAGCACGGCGCTGCAACTCACCTACCAAGTGGAGGACGACGGCGACATCGTGCCGATTCCCTAGCTGCGGCCTTCGTACTTTTGCCCCATGGGCAAGCGCCTTGAACGCATCACTTCCGACAAGTTTTCCACGCGGCTGGCGGGCTTCGTTGGGCAATCGCTTCACGTGGTGCTGCGCGATGGGCACACCTACTTTGGGGTGCTTCGGAAGGCCGACAACGAAAAGCTGGAACTGCGCGACTTGCGTTTTCACCGCCACCGCTTTGCCCAGGCGGACATCCTTGAACTGATCCTCGACCGCTAGCCATGCTCGCCCGCCTATCGGTTCGCAACTACGCGCTCATCGAGGAACTGGAACTCGATCTGCACCCGGGCTTCAATGCCATTACTGGCGAGACTGGGGCAGGAAAGTCGATTTTGCTCGGGGCAATTGGCTTGCTCTTGGGCCAGCGTGCCGACACGAAGGCCCTGCTCAACCCCGACCGCAAGTGCGTGGTGGAAGGCGAGTTTGAAGTGCGGGCCTACGATCTGAAGGACTTATTCGACGAGTTGGAGTTGGACTACGCAGACCGCACGATTCTGCGCCGCGAAATTGGGACCGATGGCCGCAGCCGGGCCTTCGTGAATGATAGCCCCGTGCGCTTGGATGCCTTGCGTCCGCTGGGGGATCGGTTGGTGGACATCCATTCCCAGCACCAAACGCTGCTAATCGGGAAGGAAGATTTTCAGCGCTTGGTCCTCGATGCGTGGTCGAGCAACTTGGCCGAGCGGACTGCGTACGCGAGTGCCCACCACACCTGGAAAGAACGAACCCGCGAGTTGAACTCGCTGAAAGGGCGGTCGGCGGCCAGTCAGCAGGAGCTTGATTATCAGAAGTTTCAGTTGAAAGAGTTGGAGGAAACGCCCCTCGACCAACTGGACGAAACGGCCCTGGAAACCGAGCAACAAACCCTGGCCCATGCCGAGCAAATCGCCGAACAATTGCAGCGCGCCGCTGGATTGATTAGCGAGGGAGAAGTCGCCGCCGAACCTATTTTGTACGAGGCCTTGAGCTCGCTTGCGTCCATTGCCGACTTCGGGCCGACGTATGAGAAGCTGCGCCATCGCCTGGATTCGCTGCTCGAAGAACTCAAAGACTTGAGCCGCGAGATTGACAGCGAAGGGCAAGGGGTCGAGGGCAATCCAGGGAGGCTGCAAGAGGTGCAGGAAGTGATGGATAAGCTCTTCCGCTTGCACAAGAAACACGGGACCGGATCGGTCGCCGAACTCATTGAACTGCGCGATCACCTGCGCTCCGAGGTCGCGGAGGTCGAGGACCTAGACAGCGCCATTACCACAAAAGAAAAGGCCGTGGCCGCCGCGCTGGCCGAGGCCATGAAAGCAGGTGAGGCTCTCCACCAGAAGCGCGCCGCCGCCGTGGGGCCGTTGCAGGAAGACGTTGTCTTGCGCATCCGCGAACTGGGGATGCCCGAGGGCCAATTTGAAATCACGTTGGAGAAGGGCGAACCCCAGGAATCGGGCATCGACGCGATTTCATTTCTCTTCAGCGCGAACAAAGGCATCGCCCCCGCGCCGCTTGGAAAGGTGGCGTCCGGCGGGGAATTCTCTCGCCTGATGTTCGCCCTCAAAGGCGGCCTCGCTGAACGAACGGCGCGCCCCACCCTTCTTTTCGACGAGATCGACACGGGCATTTCCGGCCAGGTGGCCCGCACCATGGGCGAGGCCATGCGCCAGATGGGCGAGGGGCACCAGGTCATTTCCATTACGCACCTGCCCCAAATTGCGGCGCGTGCCGAGGCGCATTTGCTCGTCTACAAAGACCACAGCAACGAGCGCACGGCCAGTCACCTGCGCGTGCTGAGCGAGTCCGAGCGCATCGAAGCCCTCGCCGGGATGATCGCCGGATCGTACCCCTCGGACTCCGCGCGGCAAAGTGCCCGCGAACTGCTCGGTGTCTCCTAGCGGAAAATCGTAGTTTAGCGGCCCTAACCAACACAACCATCATGGCTTACGGACTCCTCAGCGGCAAACGCGGCATCATCTTCGGCGCACTCGACGAATCATCCATCGCATGGGAAGTGGCTGAGCAGGTCCACGCCGAAGGCGGAAAATTTGTCCTCTCGAACGCCCCCATTGCCTTGCGCATGGGTGCCCTTAACGCCCTGGGTGAGAAGACTGGCAGCCCCATCATCGCCGCTGATGCCACTTCGGTCGAAGACCTCGAAAAGCTGATCGACGAGGCCCAAGCCCACCTGGGCGGTAAGCTTGACTTCATTCTCCATTCCATCGGAATGAGCCCCAACGTGCGCAAAAAGCGTCACTACGGCGAGATGAAGTACGACGACTTCCTCAAGACGATGGACATCTCGGCCATTTCGTTCCACAAGATCATGCAGGTCGCCGAACAGAAGGATGCCCTGGCCGAGTGGGGTTCGATTGTTGGCCTCTCCTACATCGCTGCGCAACGTGCGTTCCCCGATTACTGCGACATGGCTCAGGCCAAGGCCGCCCTCGAATCCATCGCGCGCAGCTACGGCTACCGCCTCGGAAAAATGAAGAACGTCCGGGTGAACACCATCAGCCAGTCGCCAACGGTGACCACGGCTGGAAAGGGCATCACAGGCTTCAACGCCTTCATGCAGTTCGCTGAAATGATGAGTCCCCTGGGTAACGCGACCGCTGAGGATTGCGCGAACCTGTGCGTGATGCTCTTCTCGGACCTGACCCGTCGGTTCACCATGCAGAACCTGATGAGCGACGGCGGCTTCTCCTCCACGGGCATTACCGAGGAGATGATCGCAATGATCGAGAAGTCGAACAGCTAGTTAGTCTAGCGCGCCGCGGATCACGCCAGCGATTTCCTCCACCTGATCCCCGGTCAACTCAGGACCGGAGGGTAGGCACAAGCCCCGTTCGAACAACTGGCCGCTCGCGCCCGTGATGTACTTTGGTGCGTCGCGGTAGAGCGGTTGCAGGTGCATGGGTTTCCACAAGGGCCGCGATTCGATCTCTGCTTCGCTGAGCTCGAAACGGACTTTCTCGCGCAAGGCTTGGGTGGGAAGTAGGAGGGTCGTGAGCCAATGATTCTCGCCCGAAAGCGGGTCGGGGAAGGCGAGGGTCGGGTGCTCGTTCAACAGCGCGCGATAGGTGGTGTTGACCGCCTTTCGCTTCTCGAGTCGTTCTTCCAGCGTTTGCAATTGGGCCCGTCCGACGGCCGCCAATAGGCTGCTCATTTGGTAGTTGTAGCCCAGCTCGGTGTGCTCGTAATGCGGCGCATCCTCCTTGGCCTGTGCCCCTAAAAAGCGAGCCTTTTGGACCAACGTCTCGTCGGCAGAGAGCAGGGCCCCACCGCCCGAGGCACTGATGATTTTGTTCCCGTTAAACGAGAGCACGCCCACCGTCCCGAAGGTGCCCAGGGCTTTTCCCTCATAGGTCGCGCCGAGGGCTTCGGCGGCATCTTCGACCAGGGGCACGTTGTGTTTCGCCAGCAGTGGTAGGATGGCGTCCATGTCCGCCGGGCGGCCGTAGAGGTGGGTGAGGAGCAGGGCTTTCGGCTTTCGCTCCGTGAGGGCTTGCTCCAGCAGCTTGGGGTCAAGGTTCCAGGTGCGTGGTTCGCTGTCTAGAAAAACGGGGGTGGCACCCAGGTACCGAATTACATTCGCCCCGGCGACAAAGGTCCAGGAGGAACATAAGACTTCATCGCCTGGCCCGATGCCGAGCACCCGCAGGGCCAAATGCAAGGCTGCCGTGCCGGTGTTGAAGCAGGCCACATAGGGGCTGCCCGTCGTACGGGCGAGAGCGCTTTCAAAGCGGCGCACTTCGGGGCCGCCGGGCGCGGGATAACCCGAGTCGAGCACCGCGTGCAGGTAGGGACGTTCGTTGGGCGCCTCTTGTGGCGGGCTGAGAAAGATGCGGGTCACGCCCAAAGATCGCGAGCGTCCTAGAGTTCTACCTTACGAATCACTTTCCCGGGCACACCGACCACGAAAGAATAGTCTTCCAGGTCCTGGGTGATGACCGCCCCTGCGCCAATGACGCACCACTTGCCGATCGAAATGTTGGGGATGACTGTCGCCCCTGCACCCACGTGCGTGCCCTCGCCGATCGAAACGCCGCCACACAGGGTGACTTGAGGCGAGATGTGCGAGAAGTCGCCGATCTGGCAATCGTGGTCGATCGTTGCGCCAGTGTTGATGATCGCGTGCTTGCCGATGCGGGCGCCGCTTTGCACAATCGCGCCGTGAACTACCACCGAGCCGTAGTCGATCCGTGCGTAGGGCGAGAAAATCGCGCTCGGATGCACCACGCTGGTGTACAGATGTTCGGACCGTGAAACGGCCTTCTTGCGTGCCATGTTATCGCCGATGGTGACGATCATGGGCACCTTGGGGTGGAACTCCGCGTCGTACTCACCCAGAATTTCCCAGCCGTTCATCGAGATGAGTTCCTCGTCGTCGTCGAAAAAGCCGAGCACTTTGCGCTCGGTCGCGGTGACGCAATCGGCCACCACTCGGGCGTGGCCGCCAGCACCATACAAGAGGACGTGGATTTGCTCGTTATCGCTCACGTGAGGTTGGGGTGTTTGCGGGCTTGGTAGGGGCAGAATAGGGTTCGCTTACAAGAGGTTCGGGGGCACGGCGGCCCAGGCGTTGGGTTGCCGTCCGCCATAGAATGCTTACGTCCAGTTTGAATCCGAGTTGTGCAACGTACTGTCGGTCCAGGTCGAAACGCTCGACCCAGGCCAATCGGTTCCCCCCACTGACTTGAACGAGGCCCGTCAACCCAGGACGCACCGAGTGGCGCACGCGGTCCGCGGGGGCATAGCGTTCTAGGTACTCGGAAAGCAAGGGGCGGGGCCCCACAAAACTCAGGTCGCCGACCAGAATGTTGAGGAGCTGGGGCAGTTCGTCCAAACCCGTGCGGCGCAGCCAGCGGCCCAGTTTGGTGATGCGCGCTTCGCTGTGTTCGTTTTCACCCGCCAACGGGTCGCGCATCGTGCGTAGCTTGACGAGCGAAAAGGGGCGTTCTCCGAGGCCCGGACGCTTTTGTACGTAGAAGACCTTGCCGTTATTGGCGACCGCCACCACCAGTACCAGCACCAAGCCCAAGGGCAGGAGCAGCACCGACAGCACTAAGGCGGCCAAAAAATCGAACAGACGTTTCACAACGCGGCGGTAGATCACAGATCAGAAGGAGGAAGAAGATACGAAGGGAAGTCGAGTAAAAGGAAACGTCAAATAATATCTTCAAAAAATCATAATACAGGGCTTATTTTCAGACCATGATCGCGTTCCCTCCCGCAAAGATGAACCTCGGCTTGCAGATTCTGCGCCGCCGTGCCGATGGTTTTCACGACATCGCCTCGGTGATGGCGCCACTTGCGCTGGTGGATATCCTCGAGGTGGTCAAAAGTGACTCGTTTTCTTTCACCAGTTCCGGCTTGGACATTCCGGGGGGCGATGTGGAAGACAACTTGTGTG
>CAYGKP010000034.1:8377-16749 GCA_964350605.1 uncultured Cytophagales bacterium | reverse complement strand
GTTCAAACTCTACAAAGCCATTGCCGAGGTGCGCGACACGGTCCGTACCGCCAGCCACATCTTGCTCAAAGACCCCGCGAAGGCCGATTCGGTCCTCACGGCGTTGAAGCAAGGCGCCGATTTTGAGGCCCTGGCCAAAGAAATCAGTGAAGATCCGGGCAGCGGCGCGAAAGGCGGCGACCTGGGCGAGTTCCGGGCGGGCCAAATGGTCCCCGAGTTCCAGGGTGCTGTGTTCTCGGCCAAACGGGCAGGTCTGATCGACAGCTTGGTCCAGTCGCAGTTTGGGTTCCACATCATCAAAGTGGGGGCCGCGGGTGGCGTGCTTCGCACCGAGCCCCAGATCGTTGTGGCTTCGGTCGACAAGACCTTGCGTGCCAGCGAACGCAGCCGCAACGAGGTATACCGCAAAGCGAGCATCTTCCAGAACCGAAGCGAGAACTTAGATGGATTCCGTGTGCAAGCCGAGGGCGACAGCAGTGTCGAGCTGCAAACCGCGCCGTTCATCGACGCGAACAGCCCCTACCTGGGTCAAGTCCCCAATGCCCGCGAGGCAGTCATGTGGGCCTACAACGACGAGAGCGAAATCGGCGACCTTTCGCCTGTCATTAAGCTCGAGAATCAGTACGTGATTCTGGCCTTGACTGGCAAGCGCGACAAGGACGAGAAAACTGTTGAAGGATTGCGCGACCAACTGGAAGCCAAAGTGCGACGCGACAAAAAACGCGAAATTCTCCTCAGCCAAGCCAAAAGTGTTCAAGCACCGAAGGGTGACATGAAAGCCCTGGCCGATGCTTACAACACCAAGTACAACCCGTTCGCCACCTTCGGGAAGGACTATCAGTTGACGATGCAGGTCATGGGCCTTTCGGAAAGCGGGTATGAGCCGGCCTTTGTCGGCCAAGTCTTCCGCACCGAGAAGGGCCAAGCCAGTGGCTTCATCGGAGGGGAATCGGGCGTGTTGGCCTTTGTGGTCCGCCGCCGCACCGAGCCGACCGAGATTGCCGACTACAGCACCGTGCGCCAAGGGTTGCTCCAACAAATTGGGTATCAGATGACCCAGCAGGTGGACAATTGGGTGCGCGAGCATGCCGAGGTGGACGACCGCCGCTACCGCTACTACTAGTCTACCCGTTGGGCTGGAAAGCCTGAGGTTGGGTTGTATCTTCCGTTGTGGAGATCAAAAGCACCCCCGAATTTGATGAGGCCTTAGCCAGCCTGAACCAACACCAACGCGAAGCCGCGACCCGGCTGGATGGACCGACGTTGGTCCTCGCAGGCCCGGGAACGGGCAAGACCCAGGTGCTGGCCATTCGCATTGGCTACCTGCTGCGCGAGACCGACGCGACGCCTGAGCAGATCCTCTGTCTGACCTATACCGACGCAGCGGCGCACAACATGCGCGAACGATTGGTGCGCTTTTTGGGCGCGACGGGCCATGCGGTGTCGGTCCAAACCTTTCACGGCTTCTGCAATCAACTGATCGCCGAAAACGAACGCTACTTTGGGCGGCGGGGCCTGCAAGCGGCCTCCGACTTGGAGCGGGTCGACGCCATCCGAGCGGTGATCGACAGCTTCGACGAGACGCACCCCCTTAAACGCCTGACGGGCGACATCTATTACGACGAGCGCAACCTACGGGGACTCTACGCGAACCTGAAGCGTGAGGACATGCGCCCTGAGACGGTGGCTAAGGGTATTGACGACTACTTGGCGAGCCTGCCAGGCCGCGAGGACTTTCAGTACCAAAAGGCCCTGAAGGCGCGGGGCATCGAGAAGGGCGATCCGAAGGAAAACAAGATTTCGGAGGAGACCGAGAAGATGCAAAAGCTGCGCGTCGCGTCGCAGTCGCTGATTGGGTACCAAGAGGCACTGGCAAACCTGCGCCGCTACGATTACGAGGACATGCTGCTGTGGGTCCTCGAGGCTTTCGAGAAACAGCCTTGGCTCTTGCAATCCTTGCAGGAGCGGTACCAGCACGTGCTGGTCGATGAGTACCAAGACACCAACGGAGCCCAGAACAACGTCCTGAAAGCACTCGTCGAGTTTTGGGGTAAGCAAGCCGATGTATTCGCCGTTGGCGACGACGACCAAGCGATCTACCGTTTTCAGGGGGCCAGCATGCAAAACCTGGCGACCTTTCAGACGCACTACGGCGAAGCCCTAGAAACCGTCGTTTTGGAACAGAACTACCGCTCGACCGCGCCGATTTTGGCGGCGGCTTCGGCCTTGATTGCCCGCAACGAGGAGCGGTTGATCCGTCAGATGCCGGGCCTGGAGAAGAACCTGATCGCCAGCGGCAAGGTCACCGAAGGGCCCAACCCTCAGGTGGTGCGCTACCCCAACTTGGCCCACGAGGAAGCGGCCATCGCCGAGCGGTTGGAAGCCCTGCATGCCGAGGGGGTGCCTTGGGAAGAAATGGCAGTGCTCTATCGCAACAACCGACAGGCCACCTCGCTGATCGCCCTATTGCGCAAACGTGGGGTCCCCCTGCGGGTTCAAAAGAACATTAACGTGCTGGACCACCCCCTGACTTTGCAATTGGAGGAGCTTTTAAAGTACCTGGCCAGCGAATACAAGGAACCGGGCAGCGCGGACGAGCGGCTGTTTTCCTTGCTCCACCTGCCTGGTTTCGGGGTGTCGCCCCGCGATGCGATGCGCGTGATGCGCGCCTGGAACGAGCTGAAACCCAAAACCCGGCGCAAGAAAGGCGGCGAGCAACGCACCCCCACCCTGCGCGAGATCATCGCCAGCCCCGAGCGGATGTTCCACATGGGCCTCGAAAACGCCCGGGCGATCACGGCGCTGGAAGATCGCCTGACCTATTGGACCTACTTACAGTCGAGCAAAACGCCGCAATTAGTCTTTGAACATGTAGTTACAGAGGCGGGCTTTTTGAGTGTCGTGCTCGATCAATCGGATCGGTTGGAGCGGTTGCAGGTGCTGACCACCCTGTTCGACCACCTCAAAGTAGAAACCACAAAGAATTCCCGCTTGGGCCTAGGCGAGTGGCTTGATATGTTTGAACGTATGCGGCGGCATGAACTTCGCTTAGAGCTTAAACCTCTTGAGCAGCCCGGCGCGGGCGTTCACTTGTTTACCGTCCACAGTGCCAAGGGCCGCGAGTTCGAGCACGTGTTTGTGATCGGCGCGACCGAGGATCAGTGGGAAAAGCGTCACGTGCCCAGTTCGTTTCGCTTTCCCGACACCTTGATTTCGGCTACCGAGGACCGTACCGAGGAGGAACGCCGCCTGTTCTTTGTGGCCCTGACACGGGCGAAAGTGGGCCTTCAGATTTCGTATGCCGCCCAGCGCGGCGACGGCAAGGAAGTGACTCCCAGCCGCTTTGTCGACGAATTGTTAGAGGACCAGACGGTCGACTTTTCCGAGCAGCAAGCCCGCACCGATGTCCTGCTGGAAGCCCAGACTTTCTACCTCGCCCCTGAGGCCGTCACCCACGTCCCGCTCCTCGACCGCGAGGCGATTGAACGGGCTCTCTCTGGCTTCAGCTTGAGTGTCACGGCCCTCAACAAGTACCTGCGCTGTCCGCTGAGTTTCTACTTCGAGAACGTCCTGCGCGTGCCCACGGCCCGCAACGCGGCGATGGGCTTTGGCTCGGCGGTCCACCAGGCGCTCAACGACTACGTGCTGGCCTGGAAGGAAGCCCCCGAAGAAGGCTTGCCGAGCGCGGACTTCCTGATGGAAAAATTCGAGGGCGCGATGGACGACTACCATTCGCACTTCACCGACAAGGAATTCGAAGATCGCCTGACCTTTGGTCGCCAAGTGTTGCCGCCCTACCTGGCCGCTCGCACCCCGAGTTGGCACCCGCAGGTGCGCACCGAAATTCATTTCAATGCCAGCACCTACGCGGGCATTCCCATTTCCGGCGTGCTCGACAAAGTGGAATACCACAGCGACGGCGCGGTGGTGATTGACTACAAAACCGGCAAGCCGGAAAACGCCCGCACCAAGCTGCTCGCGCCTAACGAAAAAGAACCCTTGGGCGGCGACTATTGGCGGCAACTGGTGTTCTACAAATTGCTGGTCGATGGCGATGCACGGGCGGGCAATCCCGGGCTCCACACCGGACAGATCGATTTCATCCAGCCCGAAAAAAGCGGGAGCTACAAGCTCTCCACCGTGGTCATTACCCCGCAGGACGAAGAGGTGGTCGGCGATCAGATCCGCGAAGTGTGGTCGGGCATCCAAGCTCAGGATTTCACAGGCTGCGGCGCGGAGGACTGCCACTGGTGCAATTTTGCTCGCGATCAGTACGACCCGGCAACGCTCCCCATCGGCCAAGCCGTGGGCGAGGAGGGGGGGGACTAGCCTAGTTCTCCAACCGCACGATCTGCTCGAACTCCTCGTTGGGGTCGACTTGTAGGTAGCGGGAGAGCATCTTGGTGCCGTAGTAGAAGGGCACCGTGTCGAGAAGCGCGACAGTGAACTTAAAAATGTAGGCCGAGAAAATGAGGGTCATCAGTTGGGGCATGACGGCCAGTTCTTCCTTGATCGGCAAGCCGCCGGTGAAATAATGGACAATTAGAATGACCGCAAACGAATCGACGAGTTGGCTGGTCATCGTTGAGGCGTTGTTGCGCAGCCACAGGTGCTTGCCCTTGGTTAACTTCTTGAAGAAGTGGAAGATGTGTACGTCGCAGAACTGCGCGGCCATGTAGGCGAGCATCGAAGCGGTGATGGTGGCGAAGGCCATGCCCCGCACGTACATGAAGGCATCGTCGGAATAACCACCCGTTTCTTCGGCGCCTGGGAGCGAGCCGCCCAACCACAGCACGAGCAGCACCCAGAAGTTCAGCATCACCCCGATCCATACCACCAGGTTAGCGCGGGCCCGCCCGTAGATCTCAGAGATGAAGTCGGTGCACAAAAAAGTAATGGGATAAGGCAGGACCCCGACAGTCAGCACGAAGGGAACCTTCGAGCTGCCCACCTCGAAACTCATGTCGATGAAGCGTGTGGTGCCCAGGATGTTGAGCATCGTGAGCGAGCCCAAAAACAGCCCCGAGAGTACCATGAAGACCACCTCGCGCCGTCGGCGGATCTTGGGGGGTACTGCGTCGTCGAAGCCGAACATGGGGGTCAAAAGTGTCGTGCGTGGTGGGCCAGTGGGGCCCATCCTGCGACTTAAAGTTGGAACAATTTGCGAAGAACCCCCGCAAAACGCGCAGTTCGCCGCTGATTTTGATACTTTTACCAGTAAGTGTCGCTTTTGTTCAGCCTCATTTTCTACCTGATTTCGCCCTGATCCTGGCCTCGTGAACCGCTTGTTGAAATCCCTGGGCATCGAGCACGGCGAGGGCACGCGTGTGCTGCTGCTGTTTGTGCAGTCGCTTTTTCTGGGGGTGTTCCTGGCGTCGTATGATATCGGGGCGAGCACCCTGTTCTTGAAGCGGTTCCCCGACAGCATGTTGGGCACCGCCTTCTTGGTCTCGGGTGTGATCGGGATGACCCTCTCGCTGCTCTACGCCCGACTGCAAAAGAGTCTGTCGTTCCGTACCCTGGCGATCATCAACTTGATGCTGGTGGTGGTGATGACCACGCTATTGCGCATTGGCTTCACGGTGACTGATGCGCCGTGGCTCACGTTCCTCACCTTCATCCTCTGGGGTCCGATGAACGCCATCGCTTTGCTCGGTTTCTGGGGCGCGGCGGGTCGCTTGTTCACCATCCGCCAAGGAAAACGCCTCTTCGGCCTGATCGACGGCGGCTCTATCCTCGGGACGATCGCCATCAGCTTCATGGTACCGCTGCTGTTGCGTGTACTACCGGCCACCCGGGATTTGCTTTGGGTCAGTGCCGTGAGTGCCGCGACTGCGCTGCTCATGCAGTTCTTACTCACAGCTAAGTACGGCAAACGCCTTGCCGAGCGCGAAGGCGACGCGGACGACGGCAAAGCGAAAAGCGCAGGCCTCGGGCTGTTCTTCCGCAACAAGTACATCCTGTTCCTCTCGCTGTTTGTGGTCTTCTCGATGGTGGGGGCCTTTTTGCTCTACAACACCTTTCTGGTTGTTGTGAAGGAGAGCTATCCGGAGGAACGCAGCCTCGCGGAATTCCTTGGGTTTTTCACTGCGGCGGTCATGATCGTCAGCTTCCTGATTAAGACCTTTCTCTACGGAAAGCTGGCCAACACCTACGGCCTGAAAGTCCTCCTCCTGATCCTCCCGATTGTGATCGGGTTGTTTGTGTTGTTTTCGGCTCTTTCGGGCACCTTCATGGGCTCGACCCCCGAGGTGGGCAGCAACTTTGTCATCTTCTTTTTGATGATCGCCCTTTCGCGGCTCTTCAACCACTCGTTGTCGCTGTCGATGGAAGCACCGACGCTGAAGATTCTTTTCCAGCCCCTCGATGCGGGGATTCGTTACGACGTGCAGGCCAAAGTCGAAGGAACGGTGAACGAGATGTCGGGCATCGTGGCCGGTGGCCTCATCATGGGCCTTTCGGCGATTTCAGGCTTCGCCCACATTCACTTTGTCTACATCCTGCTCGCCGTGCTGGGCGGTTGGGCTTTCGTCATCGTTCGGCTGCACCGGGAATACCGCAACTCCCTGCGCTCGTCGCTCGACAGCATGCAAGCCAGCGGCCCCACCCTTGCGGTCATCAAAGACCATTTGCCTTCGCCGTGGGATGCCGATTGGGAATCCGAGGACCCCGCCCGCGTCGAGGCTGCGTTGCGTTGGTCGGCTCTAGGCAATTCGGTGGTCCACGTGCAGCAAGCCCTCCGGGCCTTGGCCAGCCAGAACCCTGTCTTGCAGGAAATTGGGGTAACCGCCCTGGAAAAAGGCCAGTTTATCGAAGCCATTGATCCGTTGGGGGAGGCCATCGAGCGACAAACCGAGGCGACGCTACGCACCCGGATGAACAGCTTGCGCGACGGGCTGGCTGAGGAACTGAAAACTTCCTTGTCGTCGCGCAAAGCGGTGGCCCTGGCCCGTTCGCGCAAGCCGGAGGATCGCCAGCACTTGGCCCGCATCATTGGTTCGACGGGCGACATCGACCATGCTCCAGCCCTCGCTGAATTGCTCCGCGACCTACACCCCGATGTGCGCCACGAGGCCATCCGCCAAGCGGCCCGCATGCGCCACCCGGACTTCATCGCCCCACTGGTCGACAACCTCGAACCCGAAGTTTACCGCGCTCCCTCGGCCAGCGCGCTGTTGGCCTACGGTCCCCGGGTAGTCGAAGCCTTGGAGGGTCAATTCTACAAGTCCTCGCTCAGCTCCGACGCCCTGGCCACGATGGCCGAAACGTTGGGCCGGATCGGCGGCGAGCGGGTGGTCGAACGCCTCTTGCGCCTGACCACCTTCCCCGATTATCAAGTGAGCCAGTCGGCCTTCCGTGCCTTGCGCATGAGCGGCTACCAGGCTGATGCCGAACGCTTGCCCCGGTTGTTGCAAGAAGTGGAACGCCGCATTGGGGTGGCCGCCTGGGATTTGGCCGCCGTGCACGAACTGGATGGCGAGGGCGACGATCCCTTGCTGCGCCGGGCGCAAGACCGCCAGTACCTGCGTTCGCGCGAGCGGGTGTACCATGCCTTGATGCTCTGCTACGAGGCTGGTTCGGTCGATCGGATTCGTGAGAACATTGAAAGCGGCTCGGCAGAAAGTGTCGGTTATGCCATCGAACTGCTTGACCTATTTGTGGCCGATGAGTTGAAGCCTAAGTTGTTCCCGCTTTTTGAGGACCTCAATACCAACGACAAACTCAAGCAACTGCAAGTCAACTTCCCACGCGAGAAGTATGAAGGGGTCGACCTCTACAAAGCCTTGCTCAACCACGACTACAATTTGGCGGGCCGCTTCGTAAAGCTGTTGGCGCTCTATCGCTATGGGCAGACCCAAGGCGCAGTCGTTGGTCAGGACTTGCTCGCCTGCCTGTTCCACCCCGACCTGGAAATGCGCCGGACGGCGGCCTGGGCCATCGGTCGATTGGATCGCACGGCCTTCGACCGCGTGGCCCCGCGCCTAAACCCCGAGCACCGCGAGGAATTGAAATCCATTGTGAAATCGGCCACCGAAACGCCGGACCTGGCAATTGTCACCGCACGTCAACTGGCGGGATGGCCGGCCTTCCACTCCCTGCCGCCTGACATTTTGGTCGAATTGGCCGAAGCCGCTACACTTCATACCCAAGGGGCGGGCGAGCCGTACCAACCCGGTCATGAGGTCGCCGTGTTTGCCCTCGCCTCCGGGCGATTGGCGCAAGGCGACGAGCGGTTCGAGGAAGGCTACCTCGTAGTTACCAAAGCAGACGGCGCACTGTGGCGGGTGGAAGAACAGGCGCAGGTCCTCGAATGGTCCGAGCGCGAGTTGGCCCAACTGATCCATCGCCACGATTCGCTGAGTCGCTGGCTG
>CAYGKP010000034.1:0-8367 GCA_964350605.1 uncultured Cytophagales bacterium | reverse complement strand
TTGCCTACCTCAGCAGAAGTCGTCGAAGAACTGTCCGAGTAGCCGGCCGGAAAGCAACGGGTTTTTAGGCCCGCGAATCCGCCTATCTTTGCCAGCATCTCTCCACGCATGAGTCGCACGACCATTTTTCGAAAACTCCTGATTCAGGTCATCATTCCGGTGATTCTGGCGTTGGTTGTGCTCGCGGCGATCAACTATCAGAACAACAAGGAGAAGGTCATCGCCTCGAACAACGAGATCAACTCGCTGGTCACCGACGAGATCAAGAACATCCTCTTGTTCCAGGATGAAATGCTCGAGATGATCGAGGCCGATTTGGACGCACGGGTGCGCCACCTGAGCAACATGCTTGAATCCGAGTTGCGCGATACGCGGGGGATCAAGGCAGTAAACCTGAGCGGCATCCAATCGCGCCTGGGCATGGACCCCCAGCGCGAGGACATCTACATCATCAATCGCTCGGGGGTCATCATCAATACGACCTTCGAGAAGGATTTGGGTTTCAACCTTTTTGCGGCCATCGGCGGCGACTTCAAGCGCTTTTTACTCGATGTGATGGACAACGGCGAATTCGTGCCCTCTCGGTTTTCGGTCGAAGACCAGACTGGGAAGCTGCGCAAGTATTCCTACCAACCGACCCAGGACAAGAATTACATCATTGAGCTGGGGGTCTACTCGAAGGAAGCCGAAGAAAAACTCGACATGGTCCGCGACCTGCTTAGCTCGATTGCCGACAAGCACGAGGGCATTGTGTCAGTCGATTTGTTCTTTGGCGAGAAGAACCCTTTCTCGTTCAACCCTGGCGTAAAAATCGCCCCCGAGCACAAGGGCCTTTACAGCACCGCCTTCTCGAACCGTTCCGAACAATCGGTCATCGAGCGCGTTGACGGCCAGAAGCTGCACACCTCCTACATCTACATGGAGCGCGAGAACACCGACATTTACAAAGGGTC
Organism: uncultured Cytophagales bacterium; assembly: GCA_964350605.1. Taxonomy (GTDB): domain Bacteria; phylum Bacteroidota; class Bacteroidia; order Cytophagales; family JAAEPT01; genus CAYGKP01. The sequence continues at coordinate 7,414 of CAYGKP010000034.1, read as the reverse complement.
GGTGTTGCGCATTGTCTCGGATCGTTCGAACGAGGATGCCCTGGTCCGCCAGGAGCTGATGATGGTGCTCAAGGTGTTCGGGGTGGCCATCGTTCTGATCTTAATTCTGACCCTGTGGGTCGCCCGCTCGATCACCTCGCCGATCAAAAACTTGGTTACGAGCATCGATCGGATTTCGGAAGGAAACCTCTCGGAGCGTACGACTCCCCAGGGCTCGAAAGAAATCGTCACGCTCTCGGTGCGTTTCAACCAGATGCTTGAGATTTTGGAGGGCTTCTACCGGGACTTGGAAGAAAAAGTCCGCGAACGCACCGCCGAGATCGCCAAACAGAAGGAAGTGCTCGAAGAGCAGAAGCAACGCATCGAGGATTCAATTCTCTACGCGCGGCGCATTCAACACGCCATCCTGCCGGATGAAAGTGCCTTGGATGCCATGCTGCCTGAGTATTTCGTGCTCTACCGACCCAAGGACATCGTTTCGGGCGATTTCTACTGGGCGTTGGAGAAAAACGGGAAAGCGGTTATCGCGGCCTGCGATTGCACGGGACACGGCGTGCCAGGGGCGTTCATGAGCATGATTGGGAATACGTCCCTAAACCGGATTGTCGGTGAGCGAGGCGTGACCGATCCGGAGAAGATTCTCTTCGAAGCCCGTCGCCAGATCATCCACTCGCTCCGCCAAACAGGGGCCGATGGCGAAACCAAGGACGGCATGGATGCGGCGATCCTAACGGTCGACAAGGCGAAAGGCGTGGTGCAATACTCGGGCGCGAACAACCCGTTGGTCATTGTTCGAGATGGCGAAGTCGAACAGATCAAAGCCGATAAACAGCCCGTGGGCTATTTCATGGGCACCGAAGCCCCGTTCACCGGCCACAAAGTCGAGGTGAAGAAGGGCGATACGCTCTTCATTTATACCGATGGGTACCAAGACCAATTCGGCGGACCTCAGGAGCGAAAATTCATGGCAGGACGGTTCAAGAAATTGCTCGGTACGATTGGCGAACGCCCGGCGGCAGCGCAAAAAGCCGCATTGGATGTGGCCCTCGACGAGTGGATGGAAGGCCAAGAACAGCTCGACGACATCCTGGTGATCGGGATCAAGTTTTAACGGTCAGTAAACGAAAAGGGCGATTATTTGTTCGCCGGGCGGGTCACTTTCGCTGTGATTTGTATTTTTGGCAGAAGGCCTCCCCTTTTATGGCACAGAGTTGCGATCTTTTTGTCTGTCACGCAGCCTCCGATAACCCCCAGTTGGAGAACGGAAAGGCGTGGGCCCAAAACATGGGCCACTACTTTTCGCGCCTCTACCAACAGGTCATTGGCGAGCAGCCAGTCATCCAAATCAGCGCCCAGGGACCGCCGCCCGCCGATTGCAAAGCGATGCTCTGCATCCTTAGCCCCGCGTTCGTCACCGATCCGCAGGCCCAAAAACACTACCAGCAGTTTGTCGATGCGCAGGGCGGGTCGGGCTTATTTAAGCTGGTCAAGCACCCCGTGCCCTTCCCAGATCAACCCGAGCAATTGCAGGATCATTTGGGTTACGAGTTCTACAACCTGGGTGCAGGCGGTCGGATCGAGGAGTTCGACGGCATCTTCGACACCGAGGAAGAAATCATTCAGTATTGGCTGCGATTGGTCGACCTCTCCTACGAGGTCTTCGCTGTTACCCACCCCGAGCACAAGCGTTCGCAAGCCAAAGCCGCGAAGACCGTGTTCCTGGCGGAGACCACCGCCGACCTGTCGCGGGCCCGCGACGAGGTGAAGCGCGAATTGCAACGCTTAGGTCACACGGTGTTACCCGACCATTCGGTGCCGCGCACGATTGCGGAGCTGAAGAAGGAGATGGCCGTCTGGCTGAAAAAAAGCCAACTGGCCATTCACATCATTGGTCCGAATCCCGGCGACACGCTGGATGATGGGTCCACGCTGCTGGACGTACAGAACCGCGTGGCCTCCGACTATTGCAGTGCCAACGAGGGCAAGCCCCTGCGCTTCCTGTGGATTTCGCCCGACCACCAGGCCGAGACGACCGAACAGACCTTGTACCTGGAAAACCTCAAGCGCGATGTTGATTCGCAACAAGGTGCCGAAGTGATCCAAACGCCCCTGGAAGTTTTTAAAGGTATCGCGACCGCACGGCTCCAGACGCTTTCCAATGAAAAAGATGCCAAAGCCGCGACAGATGGCTTGCCAACGGTCTACCTGATCGTTGACCCGGTGGACGAACAGGCCACGAAGAAACTGGTCACAGACCTCCAAAAGCAGGGCTCGAAGGTGTTGTTGGTCAACCACGGCGCGGCGAAGTTGGACTTGATCCACGAGCATCGCCAGTTCCTGGTGGCCGCCGATGGCGTGATGATCTACCGCGATCTGGCCACCGACCAGTGGTTGCGCGCCAAGCTGCAAGATTTGGTCAAGGCCCCCGGCTTTGGTCGCCGCAAGCCGCTGCGCGCGAAAGCAGTCATAAGCCCAGAGGTGCGCGACTTGCCCGTTGACGGCCCGTTGTATCGCGATGTCCAACAGCTCACCGAAAGTGGCGTGGACGATTTTGTCAGTAAGCTCCGCAGCGCATGAGTGAAGTGAAAACTCAAATCGCCCAGTCGCCCGGTGCCGACACGCTGTTTTTCAACCCCTTTCCGGGGCTGCGTCCGTTCGACATGGACGAGAGCCACCTGTTCTTCGGTCGCGAAGGCCAGTCGGACGACGTGCTCGCCAAATTGGCCCAGAACCGCTTTGTGGCGGTCATCGGGGCCTCGGGTTCGGGGAAATCTTCCTTGATGTATTGTGGGGTGATCCCCACGCTGTACGGTGGCTTCATCACCGACGCGGGCGAAAGCTGGAAAGTCATCGCGGCCCGCCCGGGCTATGCGCCCATCGACAACCTGGCGGAAGCCTTGGTGAAGGCCGACCTGGAAGGCCAAGAACTTGGCGCAGAGGAAGAAGAAATTCGCCGCGCAATCACCGCGACGGTCATCCGTTCCAGCTCGCAGGGCTTGATCGAAGCGGTGCGCCAGTACCGCCGCAACCACTCGGAGAACGTCCTGATCCTCATTGACCAATTCGAGGAATTGTTCCGCTACAAGCGCAGCCGAGGCGACAGTACCGCCGTCAACGAATCGGCGGCCTTCGTCAAGTTGCTCCTGCAAGCCGCCCGCCAGTCAGAGTTACCGATCTATGTGGTCCTGACCATGCGCTCGGACTTCATCGGCGACTGTGCGCAGTTCCCCGCGCTGACCAAGCTGATCAACGATTCGCACTACCTGATCCCCCAAATGACGCGCGAGAATTTGCGCGACGCGATCAACGGCCCGGTGGCTGTGGGTGGGGGCGAGATTTCGACGCGGTTGGTTCAAACTCTTCTCAACGAAGTGGGCGACAACAACGACCAATTGCCCATCCTTCAGCACTCGCTGATGCGGACCTGGGATTATTGGTCGAACAACCGCGAGACGGGCGAGCCGATGGACATCGCCCACTACGAGGCGATTGGCCGGATGGAGAAGGCCCTCTCCGAACACGCGAGCGAGGCCTACGAAGAATTGACCGAAGGCCAGAAGCAGGTCTGTGAAGTCCTGTTCAAAGCCCTGACCGAAAAGGCGGGCGACAACCGAGGCATTCGTAGGCCCACCTCGGTGGCCGATGTGGCGGCCATTGCGCGTTGCACTGAGCAGGAGGTCATGGACGTGGTCGAGGTCTTCCGCAAGCCGGGCCGCTCGCTTTTGACCCCTTCGCACGAGGTCCCACTGAAGTCCGAGTCGATGCTCGACATCTCCCACGAATCGCTGATGCGGATTTGGGACCGGCTCAAATCCTGGGTGGAAGACGAAAGCCAATCGGTGCAGATGTACCAACGCCTTTCGGAGGCCGCGGCGCTCTACCAAGTGGGCAAGACTGGCCTTTGGCGGCCACCGGATTTGCAACTCGCCCTCAACTGGCGCGAGAAGCAGAAACCAACCCTGACCTGGGCCCAACGTTACCACCCCGCCTTCGAGCGGGCGATGGTGTTCCTTGATACCAGCGCACGCGCGTACGAGACCGAGGAGCAGAACAAGATCATGCTCCAGAAGCGCGCCCTGCGCCGCAGCCGGATCGTGGCGATCATCCTGGGGACCGCGGCGGTGATCTCGCTGCTGTTCATGGTCTATGCTTTCATTCTACGGACCGAGGCGAAGAAGCAGGAGCAATTGGCCCAAGAGCAAAAGGCCGAGGCCGAGACCCAGCGCGAGCTGGCGAAAGAAGAGCAGCGCAAAGCCATCGAGGAAAAACGGAAGGCCGACTTGGCCCGTCTGGAAGCGGAGCGTCAAAAGGAACGCGCGGAGGAAGCCCTCAAACAAGCCGAGTTGGCCGAGCTGGAGGCACGTCGCCAAGCGGAGATTGCCCGCGAGCAGGCCGAAATCGCCCGCCAGAACGAAAAGAAAGCCGAGCTAGCCCGGAAAGAGGCCGAGCGGCAAACACAACTGGCCAAGGAAGCGTCGGACGCCGCCTTCCGTCTACGGATGTTGTCGATTGCCCAGTCGATGGCCGTGAAATCGCAGCAGATTACCCGTGATACAAGCGAAAAAGCCCTGGTCGCCTTCCAAGCCTACCAGTTCAACGAACAGTACGGCGGCGACGACCTTCACCCGGATATCTATGACGGGTTGTACTACACCCTCAAGTTGCTCAACGAAGAGGAGTACAATGCCTTGCGCGGTCACCGCGACGCGGTGCGTGATGTGAGCTTCTGCGGCTCGACCAACGCCATGTTCTCGGCGGGTTCCGATGGGCGCATCCTGCGCTGGACCAATGCGGTCGCAGGGGGCAAAGAAAATGAAACAGTCTATCAAGGCTCGGCCATCAACCGGGGCATGACCGTTAGCCCCGATGGCCATACCTTGGCGGTCGGTCGCCAAGACGGCGGCATTCTGCTGTTCGATGCGAACAGCCCGGGCTCGCCGCCTGACCTGGTGGGCGTGCAACAAGGCGTGGTCAGCAATCTTTCGTTCCGTCCGGATGGCAAGCTGCTGACCAGTGGATCGCAAGGAAACATCTACCTGTGGGATGTGAAGGCCCACTCGAATCAAGTTTTTGCCCAGACTGAATCGAAAGTGTTGGCCCTGGCTGCGGGGCCCGATAATCAATTGGCCGCAGCAGGCACTGCCAACGGCAAACTGATTGTCTGGTGGGGCGGCACCGCGAAAGTATTCGCCTCGGATGCGAACAGCCCGACCCACTCGGTTGCCTTCAGCCCCGATGGTCAGTGGCTCGCCAGTGGCGACTTGCAAGGGACCATCCGCATTTGGGATGTGAAGACGGGGAAAGTGATAATCGTCCTTGGTGGTCACGGCGCGCGGGTTCACGACCTCGAGTTCAGCCCGAACGGCAAATTGCTGGCCTCGGCCAGTTTCGATGGAACCGTTCAGGTGTTCCAGACAGGCAACTACAACAAGTCGCCCTTGGTGCTTCGCGACCACGACACCTGGGTGTGGTCGGTGGCTTTCAGCCCCGAGAGCGACAAGCTCTACGCCGCTTGCGTCGACAACCTGATTCGCGTCTGGCCGACCGATCCGGACCAAATGGCCCAAAACCTCTGCGACCGCATCGACCGCAACATGGCCTTCAGCGAATGGCAGCGCTATGTGGCCGAGGACATTGCCTACCGTAAAACCTGCAACGAGTTGCCTTATGGCGAAGGTGCCAAACCAACCAAGTAAGCAACTGTGGCTGGTCCTGATGCTAGTCCTTATGGGTCCCTGGGCCCTGGGGCAGGATTGCCAGATCAAGCTGCGCAAGGCGCGCAAGCTCTATGCGGAAGGCCGCATTGAGGAGGTGCCCGGTATGCTGGGGACCTGTGCCTCGGGGTCGGGCCTCAACAGTGCCGAGCAGATTGAGGTCCACAAGCTCCTCACCCTCTGTGCGATTTTCGAGGACAACAGCGAGGCAGCTGACAAGTACATGCTCGAACTCCTGCGCTCGGAGCCAGAGTACGAGCCCGATTACAACTTGGACCCCACCGAGTACATCGAATTGTACGAGAGCTTCAAGACCAACCCGATCTTTTCGCTGGGTCTGGAAGTGGGGGCAAACCTCTCGTTTGTCGGAGTGCAACGCGCCTACGGCGTCAACAACGTGGAAGAAGACCCAGGAAAGTACAGCAGTGGCGGACCGGGCCTGCAGATTGGTATTCTTTTCAACCTGCCCATCAGCGAGCGGTTCAGTGCCAACCTCGAGCTGGTCGCCGCTACCAGAGGGTATCGCTACACCAACGAAATTCTGGGCTTTGCGACCCAAGAGATGACCGAGCAACAGCTCTGGCTGGATGTGCCCCTCACCTTTCGCTACAGCTTTGGCGAAGGCCGGGTGAAGCCCTATGCGTTGCTTGGTGGCTCGGTGGGCTTGCTGGTCAATTCGAATGCCACCATTTCACGCAGCTATGCGGATGGTAGCCAAAGTGAAGTCGCTGGCCCCGACGTGGACGTAAAAACTCAACGGCGCGCGGCGAATTATTGGGGTATCGCGGGGCTTGGGTTCACCTACAAGGTCCCCAAAGGCTTTCTGTTTTTTGATGCCCGCTTCGGCTACAATCTTCAAACAATGGCCAACCCGACCGAACGCTATACCAATGACGAGTTGCTCTATCAATACTATTTGGTTGACGACGATTTCCAGCAGCATTACCTGAGCTTTCAAATTGGCTATGCCAAGTCGTTCTTCAACCCGCGCAAGCGCAAACCGCGCCGCAAGGACCTGAGCCCGCAAGGAAAAATCGAAAACGAAATTCGCCGACAATGATGAATCAGTGCCGGTATTTTCTTGGGCTCTCGATCTTGGCCTTGTCGCTTCTGGGGGCCTGCCAAAAAGTGGAGGATACCCAATCGGACTTCTTTGTGAAGTTTCTGGGTAATTCGGGCACAGACCAGCCCGGCCAGGTGATTCAGAATTCCGACGGAGGTTTTACCCTCGTGGGTACTTTGATGCAAGGGGATCAGACTACAGACATTCTTCTGGTGCGAACCGATGCGAGGGGCAACGAACTTTGGCGCCAAACCTTCGGCGGCGACTTCGATGACCAGGGCGGCGGGCTCGCTCTTTTGGACGATGGGGGTTACCTCGTCAGCGGAACTTACATGTATGAGGGCGACAGTACTGATTTGTACGCGTTTCGTACCGACGCTTCCGGCGTAATGCAGTGGGACACACTTTTAGGTGGCACCGCCGATCAGGTGGGCAACGCGGCTTTGTTGGCTGCGGATGGCTCGATGATTGTGGCGGGTTATACGACTGCAGCGGTGGGCACCAATCCACTCGGACGCCGAAACATGCTCATCTACAAACTTTCCGCCGACGGTAGCACCATCATCTGGTCACAGACTTACGGGACACCGGGGGATGACGAGTGCAACCGCGTCGCACAGATGAGCAACAGCAATTT
>CAYGKP010000033.1:5608-16814 GCA_964350605.1 uncultured Cytophagales bacterium | reverse complement strand
CAGCGACCTAGCCGCTTGGCTCACCCTGCTTGGCTTGGTCTTGTTACTGGTTGGTGGGGCGGCCTGCTTTGTTTGGCTTCGCCGTCGGTGGCCGCTGGTTTCGTTGCTGTTCCTGTGCATGGGCCTGCTCGGCATTCGCCTTCTGCTGATTGCTTATGACTTTCCTTTCTCTTGGCGCGATTGGGATTTGTTCAGCCCGCTGTTCTATGCCTCGGCGCTGGTGGCCCCGTCGATGGGCGACCTACTGCTAAACACTCTCTTCTTTGCCCTGCTGGTCGGGGAATCTTTGCGCCAGTTGGCCCGCTATCGTCCGCTCCGGCGTTTTCGTCGGCCGCCTGGAGGAGTTTACCGGGCCATCATTGCTTTGCTAGTGGTCGTGGCCGCACAGGGGCTGGTTATCTGGATGTCCGACTTCTTCCTGGGGCTTTTCGAGCACTCACAAGTCGAGTTTGACCTTACGCGCAACGTGCGCTTCGGTCAATACCATGCAGTTTACATGGTGTTGTTCCTGGTTGTCGCAACACTGCTGTTTTTGGGGCTTCACTTCCTGGTACAATTCTTCTCGGTGCTTTACCGACCCAACCGATTGACAGGCTACGTACTCATCTTCGGCGGCTCATTGTGGGCATTGGTGGCCTTCTGGGGCATCTCGGAAGGCAGTTGGCAGGCCATTGCCGTAGGAGCCTTGTACATCGGGGTTTCCTATGGCAAGCGGCTACACCAGACGCTGCGTCACTTTCGTTACATCTCGTATCTGTACCTAATCATGGGCGGCTGTTTGGCTGCCTTGATTGCCGCGTTTGCCCTCAGCGAACACTCACGTCGCAGCGCGACGCTTTACAAGGAGGATTTCGCCGAACAGCTCTACCTGGAAGGGGATCCACTGGCGGAATTCCTTCTGGAGGATGCCGCGCAGAAAGTGGAATTCGACCCATTCCTTGCTGAGGTGATTCTCTCGCCAATGGCACGAAAGGGAACCATCGCCCAGAAGATTAGCCGGGTCCACCTTTCTAACTACTTTGATCAATACGAAATCCGCGTGGATGTTTTCGATGCGAAAGGCAACTCGATCTTTTTCAGTAACCACCCCGAGCGAGGCATCGACTACTATGACCGCTTCGAAGCTCCCGAGTTTGCCACCGAATACGAGGGGCTTTACATCGTGCGCCAGTTCGACAAGTACGGGGTCAAGCGCTATTTGAAGATGATCCCCATCCGCCGCGACAGCTTCCTGGTGGGGCACGTGGCCCTCGACCTGCGGCTGAAGAAGATTCTTCCTTCCAGCGTCTTTCCACGTCTACTAGTTGACAACCGCTTGCTCGAATCGTATTACGAGAACGACTACAATTACGCGGTCTACAACGGTAGTGAATTGCTCTACAGTTTCGGAAGCTTTCACTACCAAAGCCGTTTTTTGGACCGCCTTCTACCGCATGTGAGCGAGGGCCACCAAACGGAACTCGACGGGTATTTGCACTACCATACCCTAGGTTCCCAAGGCGAGCACATTGTGGTCTCGACCGAGGATCGCCGCTGGATCGGGCTGCTATCCAACTTCTCGCTCTTGTTCCTTTGGGCGGTCATGGCCGTGACCCTTTGGCTGGGTGCGCTTTCGTTGGCCTTGCGGGCCCGCCGCCGGCAAACCCAACTCTCCACGCGGATTCAATTGGTGCTTTCGATCACCTACCTGCTGCCGTTGCTCATCATTACTTTGGCTTCCATCGGGGCGATCAACAGCAACTATAAGCGTGACCTACTGAACGACTTTGGCGAGAAAGCCGAGGGAGTGGGCTACAACCTTGTGACCCTGGTGGATCGCTTCCGCGAGAATGATTTGGACCTCGAAGGCTTCCGCGCAGCGATTAAACAGGTCGGGCGCTTTACCGAGTCAGACATCAACTTTTATGGCACAAGCGGCATGCTCCTGGCCTCCAGCCAGCCGATTGTCTTCGAAGGTGGGCTATTGCCTGAACTGATAAACCCCTTGGCCTACGAGCGCATCATCGACCAAGGCGAACGAAAAGTCATTCTTTCCGAGCAAGTTGGGCGGTTGGACTACAACGTGGTCTATCTGGCATTGCGCTCGAACCAGGACGGCGGCTTGGTGGGGGTTATGAGCTTACCGTTCTACAACGCGGCCTATGATTTGGAGTCGAAGAAGAGTAATGTAGTCGGCACGATCCTGAACATCTTCGTGGCCATTTTCCTCTTCTTCCTGGTTGTGGCCTATGTCGCGGCCCGGGGCTTGACGCGGCCCTTGGGGATGATTGCTGCCAAGTTGAAACGAACCAGTTTTGCGGCCCAGAACGAGAAGATCGATTGGACGATTGACGATGAGGTGGGCCTGCTAGTGCGGGAATACAACTCGATGCTCGACAAGCTGGAGGAAAGCCGGGTAGCCCTGGCCCGAAGCGAGAAGGAAAGTGCCTGGCGCGAGATGGCTCGCCAGGTGGCCCACGAGATAAAGAACCCGCTCACTCCCATGAAACTTTCGCTTCAACACCTTCAGCAGCGTATGTTGATGGAAGGTCGGGGCGATGAGGCGGCTCACAAAACCATCCAAACGCTTCTGGTTCAGATCGAGACCCTCTCGGACATTGCGACTTCGTTCTCGTCGTTCGCTCAGATGCCAACGCCAATCAGCGAACGCTTCGATTGGGCCGAAGTGGCTCGAGAAGTAGTGGCCTTGCATACCAAAGACGAGCGGGTGCACGTTAATCTGGAAGCGGCAGAGGGCCCCTGCTTTGTGTGGGGGGACCGGAAACTCATGGGTCGCATCCTGACCAATCTGATTCTCAACGGCATCCAAGCGGTGCCCTCGGACACCGAGCCGCACCTGCAAGTGCGACTGCGGGAGGAGGCGGACTATGCGGTCATGGAAGTCACCGACAACGGCCAGGGCATTCCCGAGGACATTCGACACAAGGTGTTCCTGCCGAACTTCTCGACCAAGTTCTCGGGCTCGGGGTTGGGGTTGGCGCTAGCCAAGCGCGGGGTAGAGCATGCGGGCGGCGAGATCAGCTTTGAGAGTCGCGAAGGGGAGGGCACCACGTTCACCGTCACATTGCCACGGGCACAACAGCGTTAGATGGTCGCTCGGCGAATCGCTCTCTTTTTTTTTGCGCACTCGGCTCGCTGAGTGTCTACGGGCAGGGCCTCAATAGCCAAGCCTGTCGCTGGGTGGTTGCTGATGCGAAGACCTTCCGCCTCGACAGTCAGATTGTCGTTTCGAGCACCATTCGGGCGGAGCGGCTAGATGGCTCAGCCGTGGAAGTGGAGTATGACCTGGAAAGCGGCCTCGCCCGGTTCAATGGTGCGGGAGTGGGCGACAGTGTCTTTGTTTGTTACCGGCGGCTGCCGGTGGATCCACGTCGGCCGAGCTATCACCGCGACATTGCGATCTATGATTCCGCGGCCATCTACCGTGACCCGCGCTACCCGGTCTTTGGCGTGGGCGATGGGCGGGAGGAGATCTTCGCGACGCCCGGGCTCAGTAAAAACGGCAGCATCTCGCGGGGAATTTCCTTTGGTAACAACCAGGATGTGTTTGTCAACTCGGCGCTCAACCTGCAAATGGAAGGGCAACTGACTGAGGACATCGAGCTCACTGCGGTCATCTCCGATCAGAGCATTCCTGTCCAGCCCGAGGGAAATACCCAACAGTTACAGGAGTTTGACCGGGTCTACCTGGAACTCCGCGGCGGGCGCAGCACCCTGACGGCGGGAGATTACCTGTTAGAGGATCGGGGTGACTACTTCCTGAAGTTCCAGCGAAACGTACAAGGCGGCCAATTCGAGACCTCTTTTGGAGCCGACTCGTCCCTTTTGGGTGAAAGCCAAGTGGGTATCGGCTTTTCGAAAGGAAAGTTCGCCTTCCAGGTCGTACAGCCGTTGGAGGGGGTGCAGGGTCCGTATCGCTTGCAAGGCCCAACGGCGAGCGGTTCATCATCGTGCTGGCGGGTTCCGAGCGGATCTACCTCGATGGGCGATTACTACAACGGGGCTTCAACTACGACTACGTCATTGACTACAACACGGCGGAAATCACCTTCACCCCGAACGTGATCATCACCCAATTCAGCCGCATCCGCGTCCAGTTCGAGTATTCGGACAACAACTATGCACGCACCAACTTGGCCGCCAGCCACCATCAGCAACTGGGGAAGGTGTCCTTCTTTGTGAACTACTACAGCGAGAAGGACAACCCCAACCGGCCACTGGACCAGGAGTTGAGTGTCGCCGACCAAGAGACCTTGAGTTTGGTCGGCGACGACATCGACAACGCGGTGATCGACGGCTCGCGGATTGTGGACTTTTCCGACAACCAAATCCTCTACAAATCCGACACGATTCTTGGCATCCAACGCTTTGTGTTCTCGACCAATTCGGACAGTGCGCAGTTCCAAGTCACCTTCACCGACTTTGGCCCCAACGGCGGAGACTACGTCCGCAGTCAGACCACAGCCAATGGCGTGATCTACCAGTACGTCGACCCCATTGGAGGCATCCCACAAGGTGACTACCGCCCGGTGCGCGTGGTGCCTACCCCAAAGCGCAAGCAAGTGATCACCACGGGGATGGCGGTGCAGTTGCGCGAGTCGGAGGAGTTGTGGGTCGAGTGGGCGGTAAGCCAGGAAGACTTGAACCTCTACTCGCCGATTGATGATGAAGACAACCAGGGCCAAGCAGTCAAAGTGGGGTACCGAAACAAGGGCCGCGACTTCAGCCCGCTGCCTGGGTACAGGTGGAACGCGGCCCTGGACTTTGAGTACAACGAGCAGGATTTCCGGCCCATTGACTACTTCCGATACGTCGAGTTCGACCGGGACTGGGGCGCGGATCAGAACTTGTTTTCGACCGACCGGATTGCCAACGTTTCGGTGGGACTTGAGAAGGACAAACAGCACTCGATTGCCTACCGGGGCAGCTTGCGAAACAAGATCGGCGACGTGGATGGCTGGCAACAGGAAGGGCATGTGACCCAACTGCTGGGCTCGCATCTGCTCGTGCATGGCGAGACGTTCCTGCTTCGCAATTCACAGGACTCGATCCTCAACACCTGGCAGCGCATCGTGGGCGATGTTTCGTGGCAGAACCGTGCCCTGATTCCCGGGTTTCGGTACACAACCGACCAGAACGAAGTGCGTCAAAGCGGCGATGCCTTACGTACGGCGATGAACTTCATCGAGTATCGGCCGTACTTGAAGACGAACGACACTTCGCGGGTGAAGCTCTACACCGACTACGTCTATCGCGAGGATAAGGATACACTGAATGGCGATTTTGCGCGCCGCTATGTAACGCGAATGGGAAATGGCATCCTGCAAATGCCGCTGGGCGAGAACGTCACTACGCGTCTGCAAGGCACCTACCGAACCCTTCGTTCGATCAACACGGGCCAAGGCGATGTGCCGACTGAAGAGACTGTTCAGGGCCGTTTCGACTTGAACGCCACGATGCTGGAAGGACACATCCGCTCCGAGCTTGTCTTGACGGCGGCGACGGGCCGCGAGCTGCGCCGCGAGTTCATTTTCCTGGAAGTGCCGTTGGGCGAGGGGACGCACATTTACCTGGGTGACCAGAACAGCAACGGCCTGCAAGACCTCGACGAGTTCGCGCTCAAGCCTGAGGTAGCCACTGGCCAACAAGAATTCATTAAGGCCTTCGTGCCGACCGATGAGTTTGTGAAGGCCTTCACCAACACCTTCAACTATCGCGTCGATGTGCAAGCACCGCGTGGGTGGGCCAGACGTAGTGGGGTCCTGCGGGTGTTTTCTCGCTTCTCGAATCTGACATCCTGGAACGTTAACAAGCGGCTGACTAATAGCGACTTGGCCAAACGTTTCATTCCGTTCGATAACCAGATTTCCAACGAGGACCTGCTCTCAGTGCAAGAGCAAATCCGCAGCACCTTCTTCTATAACCGTTCCAACCCGCGCTACGGGTTGGACCTGACCTATCGCAGCCAGCGCAGCAAACAACTCCTGACCGACGGCTTTGATTCAACCGGAACCGTTGAGTGGGAACAGAATTCGCGCGTCACGATCCAACGGCGGTTCACTGCCCAACTGGGCCTCAAGCAACGCACCCGTCAGGCCAGCTCGGACGTGCTGACGGCCAACAACTACCGCGTCGTCGAGCGGCGAATTACCCCGGAGTTTTCCTTTCAGCCCACGGGGAAACTTCGCTTGACGGCCACCTTCTCCCGGGCTTTCAAAGTGAACGAGCAAGGCCCTGAGCGGGCGGACTTCACCGAGTTTGGTCTGCAAGCCCGCGGTAGCCAAGCGGGCAAGCGAACACTCACCGGGCGGATCCGCGTGATTCGCATCAGCCAGAACCAGGATGCCTTGTTTGAAACCACGGCTCTTGGCTTCGAGATGTTGGAGGGCCTACGTGAGGGGGCCAATTACAACTGGAACTTCCAGATGCAGCAGCGGTTGGCCAGCGGCCTGCAAATCAGCTTGAACTACGAGGGTCGAAAATCCGAATCGGCGGCGGTCATTCACGTGGGGCGCATGCAAGTGACCGCGCTGTTCTAGTCACCCCTATTCCTCTTTGTCCTTCTTTTTCTTGGCCTTCTTGTCCGACTCCTTTTGGGCTTTCTTCTTTTTATCGGCCTTTTCCTCGGCGTTGGCGAAGTCACTTTTGGGTCCCTTGGAATCTGGATCGACCGTCTGAGACTTCAGGGCGCGCACCAACTTGCTGGCGAAAATGAACTCCTGGAGTTCCTTCACGCCGTTGTGTAGGATCTGGTGATTGTCGCCTTCCCACAGCTTGTGGCCTTTGTGCAGGTAGAGGATGTGCTGGCCGATGCCCATGACCGAGTTCATGTCGTGGCTCACCACGATGGTTGTGGTCTTGAACTCGTCGGTGATCTCTTTGATCAGCTCGTCAATGGTGATCGAGGTCTGCGGGTCGAGGCCCGAATTCGGTTCGTCGCAAAACAGATACCGAGGATTCAGAACAATGGCCCGCGCGATTCCCACACGCTTCTGCATGCCACCCGAAATCTCGGCGGGGAAGAGGTGGTTGACGTTGACCAGGTTCACACGCTGCAAGCAGAAATTCACCCGGTCGAGTTTCTCTTCCTTGCTCATGGTGGTCAGCATGTCGAGGGGGAACATGACGTTCTCCTCAACGGTTTTCGAGTCAAAAAGGGCGCTGCCTTGGAACAGCATGCCGATCTCGCGGCGAATCTTGGTGATGTCCTCTTCGCTGCCTCCAATGAAATCGCGCCCGTCGTATTGTACCTCGCCTTGGTCGGGTTTGATGAGCCCCACGATGCATTTGAGCAGTACGCTCTTCCCAGTACCACTGGCTCCGATGATCAGGCTGGTTTCCCCGGGTTTGAACGAACCGCTGACCCCATCGAGGACCACGTTCTTGCCAAAGGCTTTGTGGATGTTGTTGACTTCGATCACGAGTTAGAGCAGCAGGTTGGCGAGCAGGAAGTCAGCAAACAGAATCGCGATGCAAGAGTTGGTGACCGCCTCAGTCGACGCACGGCCCACTTGCAAGGCACCCCCACGGGTGTAGTAGCCTTTAAAGGAAGAAACCGAACAGATCAAGAAGGCAAAGACCAGGCTTTTGATCAACCCGAAAAAGACGTTGAAGGCGACGAATTGATCGCGCAACCCGTAGACGTACTCGTATTCAGTGACCGCTTCTGTGAATACTCCGCCAATGAACCCGCCCAGGATGATTAAGAAGTCCGAGAGGATGACCAGCAGGGGAATGGTAATGAGCGCGGCGAGCATGCGGGGAAGCACCAGGTAGCTGACCGAGTTGATGCCCATCACTTCGAGTGCATCGATTTGCTCGGAAATGCGCATGGTGCCCAATTGCCCAGCGATGTTTGAGCCGACTTTACCGGCCAGGACGATGCAGGTGATGGTCGGTGCCAGTTCCAAGAGTGCCATGTCGCGGACCAATAGGCCAATGACACTGTTGGGAATGAAGGGCGTGGTCAGGTTGTATGCCGTTTGCACCGCCGAGACCGCGCCAAGGAACAACGAGATGAACACCACGATGAACACCGAGTCAATGCCGATCACCTGCGCCTCTTCAAAAAAGCGTTGCACGTACACGCGGCTTTTCTCGCGGCGGGTAAACATGCGCGCAATGAACAGGCAGAAGTGCCCGAAATTGCGCACGAGGCTCAGGGGAAATCGTTCCTCCACGGGGGGAAGATACAAAAGGCGTGGCGTGTGGGCATGGGTTTGCCGGATGCCCGCAGAATTCGCGAGTTTCGTGTCATGAGTCAACCCATCGCCGTCATCACGGGCGCCACCGCCGGCATCGGCCGGGCCGCGGCCCTGACTTTCGCCAAAGAAGGCTTCCGGATCGCTACCCTTTCGCGCAGCGCCGAGGCGTTGCTTGCCTTGGAAAAGGACTTAAAAGCCATTGGGGGGTCGCTCGTCGTTGCGCTGGTGGGCGACATCAGCCAGCGGGCCGATGTCGAAGGCTTTGCCCAGCAGGTGAAACAAGTCAGCAAAACTGTCGATGTACTGATCCACAACGCGGGGGTCTACCTGCCAGGCATGATCCACGAAGAAGCCGAGGGGGCCTTCGAAACCCAGATGCAGACCAACGTGGCGAGTGTCTACTACCTCACGCGTGCCTTGTTTCACGAAGTGGCAGCGGCCAAAGGGCATGTATTCACGATGTGCTCGACAGCCAGTCTGATGGCTTACCCGAACGGGGGGTCTTACTGCATTTCCAAGCACGCCCTTTACGGCTTGACCCGCGAGCTTCGTGAGGAGTATAAAACGCTAGGGGTGCGCGTTACGGGTGTGTTCCCTGGTGCGACCTATACACGAAGCTGGGAAGGCGCACCCTTCGAACCCGAACGCCTCATGCCGCCCGAGGACATTGCCCTGGCGATCCTGAGTGCCTATCAAGTGTCCGACCGCACGGTCATTGAAGAAATCCGCTTGCGCCCGCAACTGGGCGACTTGCCGTAACCTCGATTCCCATGACATTTGAAGAATTGCCGCTGGGCACGAAGACCCAGCAGACCACGACCATCACCGCTCAGCTTGTCGAGGACTTTGCCCGCGTTACGGGCGACACCAACCCCGTTCATTTGGACGAGGCCTATGCCGCGACCACCCGCTTCGGCAAGCGCATTGCCCACGGGATGCTTAGCGCGGGACTGATCTCGAAACTCATCGGCACGGAGCTACCCGGCGAAGGGTCGATTTATATGGGGCAGGAGCTCGCCTTCTTGCGGCCTGTTTTTTTGGGGGACGAGGTGACGGTCGAGGTATCGGTCATTGAGCGGGACGAAGAGAAAAAACGGGTGGTTCTCTCGACCACAGTTTCGAACCAATCGGGAAAAAAGGTGTTGGATGGAAAGGCGACCGTCCTGGTTCCTGCCTAACTTATCCCTGTGGAAACGAGCCGCCTCTACGCCCCCAGCTTAACGGCCTACCAGCGCCGCGAGACCGTCGAAGTGAAGGTCGGCGAACTGGGCATCGGCGGCGCGAACCCCATTCGTGTCCAGTCGATGACGACCGTCGACACGATGGACACTGAGGGCTCCATAGCCCAGTCGATCCGCATGATCGAAGCGGGATGCGAGCTGGTCCGCATCACGGCTCCCAGCCTGAAGGAAGCCGAAAACCTGCGCGCGATTCGCGATGGGCTCAGGGCGCGCGGGTATGACACCCCGCTGGTCGCAGACATTCACTTCACACCCAACGCAGCCGAGCTTGCTGCGCGCATTGTCGAGAAGGTCCGGGTCAACCCAGGCAACTACGCTGACAAGAAACGCTTCGAGGTCATCGAGTATACTGATGGCCAGTACGAGGCGGAATTGGACCGCATCCGTACGCGGTTCCAGCCGTTGGTGCGCATTTGCAAGGAACACGGGACGGCCATGCGCATTGGCACGAACCACGGCTCGCTTTCCGACCGCATTCTGAGCCGGTATGGCGACACCCCAATCGGGATGGTCGAGTCGGCCTTGGAGTTCTTGCGCATCTGCGAGGACGAGGGTTACGATCAATTGGTGATCTCGATGAAATCCTCGAACCCGCAGGTGATGGTGCAAGCCTACCGCCTGCTGGTAGCGAAGCTTGACGATGAGGGCCTAAAGCCGTATCCACTTCACTTGGGCGTAACCGAGGCGGGCGAGGCCGAAGATGGCCGCATCAAATCGGCGATGGGCATTGGCGCGTTGTTGGAGGACGGGTTGGGCGACACCGTCCGCGTGTCCTTGACCGAGGAGCCAGAGGCCGAGGTGCCCGTGGCCCAGCAACTCGTCAAACGCTACAACCACCGGGCGGGGCATGCGCCGATTCCGCCGATGGAGCGCATTGGCTTTGATCCCTATGCCTACACCCGCCGCCCGACGCGGACCGTCGCCAACTTTGGGGGCGAGAATGTCCCACGAGTCTTCGCGGACGTGACCGACCTGAAGGACCTAGCGATGGCCGACCTCAAGGCTCTCGGGCACCATTACGTGCCCGTGCCGGACAAATGGGCCATGACCGATTTGGGTGCCGATTACCTCTTCACGGGTTCTGTGTCCGCGCCGTTCATGCTGCCAAACGGGCTTCGCGAGGTGTTGGAATTCGACACCTGGAAAGGCCAAGCCGACAAAGTCTCAAGCCACCCGCTGCTGACAACTGCGCAATTTCTGGCCGAGGGTGAGCCGCATGCGAAGCTCAACTTCGTGCGGATGGAAGAAATGCCAGGGGCGGAACTGATTCAAACATTGAAGGCAACCGAGCGCACCGTCCTGGTCTTGATGAGCGACAATGCCCACCGCATGCCCGCCCTGCGTCGCATGTTCTTGGCATTGGACGAGGCAGGCATTGACCTGCCCGTCGTGTTGGCTTGCGAGTATTCGGAGGACGCAGAGCGGTTCCTACTGCATGCTTCAACCGATTGTGGCGGGTTGCTTGTCGATGGGTTCGGCGATGGCATCTGGCTCATGCAAGCTCCCCGTACGGATCGGGCCGATACATTGGCCTCGGTTCGGCTCGCGAACGAAGCGTCGTTTGGCATTCTCCAAGCCGCCAGAACGCGCATCACCAAGACCGAATACATCTCGTGCCCCTCATGTGGGCGGACGCTCTTTGATCTGCAAGAAACCACCGCGATGATCCGCGGGCGGACCGACCACCTCAAAGGGGTGAAAATCGGCATCATGGGCTGCATCGTCAACGGACCCGGCGAAATGGCCGACGCCGATTACGGC
>CAYGKP010000033.1:0-5598 GCA_964350605.1 uncultured Cytophagales bacterium | reverse complement strand
GTTCGGGGGTCGGGAAGATCACGCTTTACAAAGGAAAAGAAGTGGTGAAGCGCAGCGTGCCTGCGGCCAAAGCCCTCGACGAACTCATTGAACTCATCCGCTCGGACGGCCGTTGGATCGAGCCGGCCCACGCGCCCGAATCTGTATCAGTATGAACACCCGAATGAACGAGTCAGAACCTTCGACCGAAGCCCCCAAAAAGAAAGGATTCTTCGCCCTGGGCGAAGTGGCGGGCTATTTCTTCCGTAAGAAAGACCCCTCGCGGCCCAAGAATTTCAACTTGCGGGCCATGCACATCATCAACAAGATCTCGATTCTGATCTTCCTGGTGGGCGTGATCATGATTCTTGTGCGACGCTTTTTCTAGCGCAACTAAGCTGGAAATCTAAAGCAAATCTGGCTGGTAGGGTGTGGCGGCCTGCGCCTCCTTCATGCGCTGGAATACTGGGGTCATCCAGTCGCCGGGGATGGTGTTGATCGCATCCTCCAGCTTGCTGCCCCATTGCAACGAGATGTTGCGCAGCTCGTGTTCCTCGAACCGTTGCTCGGCCATCGAGAAGCTGTTCTTTGGGTAAAGCATCACGTCGATCGGATAGCCCACATCATTGGCCGAAACCCGCGTCGAATCAAAGGAGAGAAAGCCCGTTTTGAGGGCAAACTCCATGGATGACTGATAAGTGATCGTACGGTTAAGTACGGGCTTGCCATAGCCTTCGTTCCCAATGATCATGAACGGCGAGCCCACGCCAATCTCGATCCAGTTGCCCTCGGGGTAGAGGAGGTAGAGTTTGTGTTCCTCGTCTTCGTGAAATTGTCCCCCGATGATGGTATGCAGATTGAAGGCCAACCCAGAACGGGTTAGTTGCTCCTTGTCCTCCACTGCTACCCGCTTGATTTGGTCGCCAAACAAGTTGGCCGCTTGGTAGACCTTGTCGTACTGTCCGAAGTTGTGTTCGTAGGCCTCTCGGAAATAGGTGAGGGCCTTGTCGCGCACCGATCGCAGACCACTGGTCATCAAGAACAGCGAGCGCCCTTCGTGCTGCGAAGTATAGATTTTGCGCCCCGTGGTGGTGCTGCTACCTGAAGTGATGCGGGTGTCGGCAAGGGCCACCAGGCCACTCTCGACTTTGATTCCCAGGCAATAGGTCATGTTTTTCCAGAACAGTGTGGGGGGTGAAGATAGCGGTTACCCAGGCTAGTAGGAGAGGAAATCCTTCTCGAATTTCCCACAGATGCCGTAAATGTCGTTCAGCGTGTTGTGCAGGAAGGTTAGCACATCGGGCTCGAAATCTTGCACTTCGAAATACTTCAACGAGTCAGCCATGCGGTTGAGTTCAAAGCTCGCTGAATCACGTTTTCCGATGGCCTCGTCCGTAATGACACTCATGTAGTAGGCACTCTGGTCAAGGTTGTAGAGGATCGAACGTGGAAAGCGTTGGTGCAGTACCAAGAAGTCCAGGGCGTTCTCCTGTGTTGGGCTGCGCTTGTAGTACTTGCGGGCCATATCGATGGCCTCGGCGGTCTTCAATACAGTACTCCACTGGTAGGCATCCAACGAAATATCAGGCATGCGCACACGCAGTTTTTCAATGTCATAGAGCTTGCTCCAGAGCAACCGTGCGATTTGCGCCGCCCGCTCCATGTGAGTGCCAAGGCGAATTAACGCCCAGACCTCGTCGTGTAGCAAGGTATTGTTGATGTTCCCTCGAACCACCGAGCAATACTCCATCACATGGTTGGTGAAGTCGTACAGCCCCCGGGTCTTGTAGATGTCGACCGGGTAGTTGTTCACGAAGTGGTAGTACTTGTTGATGGTCTCCCACACCTCAAGAGAAATCACATCCCGTGCCGCCCGGGCATTTTCGCGGCCGTGGTTGACACTCGACATGATGGAGGAGGGATTCTCTTCGTCCAGCGCAACGGAGACCAGTACATCCTCTTCCATTAGGGCCCCTTCTTCATAAGGGAGGCCCACCATGTTCATGATCGACTCGAGAAAAAACTCAGGGTCTTGTGCAATGGGCGCATCAAGGGTAGCAAAGTATTGAACCTTCAAGTAACGGGCCAAGTGTTCGGTCCGTTCGATGTAACGGCCCATCCAGTAGAGATTGCCAGCAACGCGGGATAACATCATAATTTTTTAACGGCTGACTAGTCGCACAATACCCAAGTGTCCTTCGACCCCCCACCTTGAGAGGAATTGACCACCAGGCTTCCTTTGGTTAACGCCACGCGGGAGAGGCCCCCTTTCAAGACATACTCGTAGTCTTTACCCAGCAAGGTGTAGGTCCGAAGGTCGATGTGGCGGGGTTCGAAGCTGCCCTCATCCTCAATGTAGGTGCTATGCAGCGAAAGGCTCATGATGGGTTGGGCAATGTAGCCACGTGGATCGGCCTTGATCTCGGCGCGCACCTTGTCTTTCTCCTCTTCTGTCAAGCGGTTGCCCATGTGGATGCCGTAGCCGCCCGACATGTTGACCGGCTTGATGACCAGTTCTTCGATGTTGTCGAGCACGTACTGCATTTCGTCCTTCCGCTCGCAGATGTAAGTGGGCACGTTCTGAAGAATGGGTTCTTCCTTCAAATAGAAACGGATCATGTCGGGCACAAATACATAGGTCGCTTTGTCATCAGCCGCCCCACAACCTGGCGCGTTCATGATCGTGACGTTATTCTCCCGGTAGGCTTCCATCAGGCCCCGTACGCCCAGCATCGAGTCGGGGTGGAACACCTGTGGATCGAGAAACTCATCGTCAATCCGGCGATAGATCACATCCACACGCCGAGGCCCGTGAATGGTCTTCATGTAAACAAACTTGTTCTCGCAGAACAAGTCGCGGCCTTCGACCAGTTCGATGCCCATGCTTTGGGCTAGGAAGGCGTGCTCGTAATAGGCAGAATTGAATACGCCGGGTGTAAGCAGTACGCAGATTGGCTGATCGACCCCTTCAGGCGCGACCGACTTCATGGCATCCAGTAAGTGCTCGGGGTAATCCCAAACCGAGGCAATATTGAACTGTTGGAACAACGTTGCCATCGTCTTTTTCATCGCTTCGCGATTTGATAGCACGTAGCTGACCCCTGAAGGGTTGCGGGCGTTGTCCTCCAGCACATAGTATTTCCCGTCCTTGTGCTTAATCAGGTCGGTGCCAGAGATGTGGCAATAGATGCCGCCCTGCGGTTCCAGGTCGATCATCTGTGAACGATAGTCTGGCGAGGAGTCAACCAGTTCAGCAGGAACGATGCCCGCCTTGATGATTTTCCGCTCGTGATAAATGTCGTAGAGAAAGGCGTTGATAGCCTTGGCGCGTTGAATGGCCCCGGTTTCGATGTGGGCCCACTCGTCGGCGGGGATGATCCGCGGAAAGAGGTCGAAAGGGAAAATGCGCTCGATGCCCCGCGAGGAATCCGAGTAGACGGCGTAGGTCACGCCCTGGTGCAGGAACGAGACCTTGGCGTATTCGTTCAGCAGGCGATAATCCTCGTTCGAATACTGTTCGAACTGATTGAGAATGCGCTCGTAATGTGGGTTGGGTTTTCCGGGTCCTTTGAAGACCTCGTCAAGGCAACCTTCAGGAATTTCGTATGAAGAGAAGATATCGGCAGCGGCACTCATGGGCATCAGGCAATGTATTGAAAGTTACGTGCCTTGTCCGCCAAACCAAATTCTAATTGTAAAAATCCGGGCCGGATGTCCAAAATCGGTTCAGGTGGGCGATTTAATTGAACGAAACAAAGCGAGCCTAGTCTTTTGGCTTGACCAAGATCAAGGTCATCTCCGGCGGGCAATTCCACCGCAAGGGGGGAATGCCGTGGGCATGCTCGGCTCCGATGCCCGCGCTGACATTCAGCCAAGTAGCGCCCAAGTCGCGCCAACCGCGGGCCCATTCGCGGGGGACATCCGACATGGTCATCAGCGCGCCGATGAACGGAAGTCGTACCTGTCCGCCGTGGGTATGCCCCGCCAACGCGAGGTCGGGGTAGTCAAAAAAGAGGCGTTCCTGTTGGCTCTGGTCGAGCGCCAAGGCATAGTCAGGCGCGTGGCCGAAAACGATGCGTAAGCTGGGCGGCGAATTCGTAGTGTCCAACAAGTCGTGCGGGGGCAACAACCAGTCTTCCAGGGTCTGCTTTCCGCGACTGCGCGAGCCGGGCAGTGAGAGGCCGAGCAGCGACAAGCTGTGTCCGTCCGGCAGGGAAATGCGGTCGGTCTGGTCCTCTAAGGTTGTGATGTTCGCCAGGGTGTCGAACCACTCGAAGTTGAGGTAGGGGTCCGTGTCGCCTCGCACGTTGTAGACACCCAATGGCGGGTCGAGCCGGCGAAATTGCGCAGCCAGCTTTTCCAGTTCGGCCAGGTAGTCCAGGTGCCCCTGTGGATCGAACCAGCCGTAGCGTTGGATCAAGTCGCCCGTGTGGAGGATCAGGTCGGGCTCGAGGGCGATCATTTGATCGAAGACCGAAACTTCGTACTCGTCGATTTCATCGGATTGGATGTCGGTGATGTGCAGGATGCGCAAGGGACGGCTCACCTTGTCTGAAATCATCGTCACTTCGCGCACCTTCAGGCGGTAGGGCTCGATGTGCGTGGCATAGATGTAGTTGCCCAGCAGAATCAGCGCGACCACGGGCAACAGCCAACTGATCCGTTTTCCGCGGATGCGGCCCACCCCATACCAAAGCAAGAACAGAATCGGCGCGACCAGAAAGCCCCACAGGTAGGTCCACTTCACGATGCTCATCGAGAGGCAGAGGGTCTTGTTCCCGAAGGTCTCGCTGAGCAGATGGCCCACGAAAATGAGCACCCCCACGCCGACGTACAGCAGAAACGGCCGCCGCAGTCCCCGCCACATCAGACGACGACGTTCACGATTTTCTGGGGCACGACGATCACCTTCTTGGGGGCCTTGCCTTCGAGCCATTTTTGCACCACCTCGTCGGCGAGCACTTGGGTCTCGATGTCCTTGGGTGCCATGTCGGTGGGGAAGGGCAGCTTGGTGCGCACCTTGCCGTTGATCGAGATGGGGTAGTCGTGCGCGCTTTCCTTCAGGTACTTCTCCTCGACTTTTGGGAAGGACGCGAGGGCGATGCTCTCGGTGTGGCCGAGTTTGGCCCACAGTTCTTCCGTGATGTGAGGCGCGTAGGGGGAGAGGGCGATCAGGAGCGGTTCGAGGATCGCGCGTTTCGAACATTTGAGCGAGCCCAGCTCGTTGACCGCAATCATGAAGGTCGAGACCGAGGTGTTCAGCGACAGGCGGTTGATGTCGTCGCGAATCTTCGCCAGGGTTTTGTGGAGGACTTTGAACTCCGCGTCGCTGGGGCTGTCGTCGGTGACTAGAAGGGTGTCGTTGTCCTCCGCTTCGAACAGGCGCCAGAGCTTCTTAAGGAATTTGTAGACCCCCTCGATGCCCGAAGTGCTCCAGGGTTTGGCTTGCTCCAAGGGACCGAGGAACATCTCGTACAGCCGCAGGGTGTCCGCGCCGTATTGGGCGATCACCTCGTCGGGGTTCACCACGTTCCACTTCGACTTGGACATCTTTTCGACCTCCGTGGCGCAATGGAACGAGCCGTCGGGCTCGGTGACGAACTCCGCGTTCTTTAGGTC
>CAYGKP010000032.1:0-17103 GCA_964350605.1 uncultured Cytophagales bacterium | reverse complement strand
CCTGCACGTGGTGTGCGACCTAAGCATCGCGGCCGACAACGCCCGCTTTGGCCAGACAGGCCCAAAAGTTGGTTCGTTCGACGGCGGATTTGGTGCGTCCTACTTGGCGCGAATTGTTGGCCAGAAGAAGGCCCGCGAGATCTGGTTCCTCTGCGACCAGTACGACGCAGCGGAAGCCAAAGAGATGGGTCTGGTGAACAAAGTGGTGCCCCTCGACAAGTTGGAGGAGACCTACATGGCCTGGGCCACGAAGATTCAGGCGCACAGCCCCCTGGCGATTCGCATGCTCAAGTCCTCGTTCAACGCCGAACTGGACGGCCAAGCGGGCATCCAAGAACTGGCGGGCAACGCGACGTTGCTCTACTACCTGAGCGAAGAGGCCAAAGAAGGCAAGAACGCCTTTCTGGAGAAGCGGAAGCCCGACTTCGACAAGTTTCCCAAGTTCCCGTAACGGGCACCACGATGGCGGGCGGGCTTTGGATCAACGGCGAGCAGGTGCCCTATGCACAGTTGCCCGAGCCCGGCGATGCCCATCCCCCGCACCTGAACGAAGCCCTTTCCTTCTTGCTGCAATGGCAGGAAGGCTTTGGGTCCATTGACCTGCGCACTTCGGGGACGACTGGCGATGCCAAGGCCCATGCCTTCACGCGGGAACAACTGGCTGCCTCGGCCCGGCTGACGGCCCAGACTTTCGGCCTCGGCGAGGAAAACTGGGCGGCGGTTTGCTTGCCCCTCTCGGGTACGGGCGGGAAGATGCAGCTCGTCCGTGGGATCGTGCTCGGTCTTTGGTTGCACATCGAAGCCCCCAGCGGCACACCCCTCGAACACCTTCCCGAGGGCGACTGGGCGACGACCTCACTCGTCCCCCTTCAACTGCAGCACTTGCTTGATGCACCCGAAGGGCTTGATCGCCTGGGGCAGTTTCGTTTCCTTCTGGTGGGTGGCGCACCGCTGCCCCCGGCCCTGGCAGCCCGCCTACGCGAGTTGGACCTCCCGTTGGTCCAGACCTACGGCCTGAGTGAGACAGCCTCGCACGTGGCCTACCGTTGGCTCTGTGGGGCCCGGTCAACGAATGACTACCAGTTGCTCGAAGGTGTCTTGGCCGAAACCGATGCGGAAGACCGATTGCTGGTCACGCCCAGCTACCTGAACCTCACTTCGGTCTTCACGGGCGACCGGGCCCGGATGACGGCGCCCAATCGGTTCGAAATCCTGGGGCGGGCCGATGATGTGATCAACTCCGGCGGACTGAAGCACGACCCTGCGGTGTTGGAGCAGGCCTATGCCTCCAAGTTGATCGAGGCGAGACTTCAGGTTCCCTTGGCAGTAAGTAGCCTACCGGATGAACAACTGGGCGAGCGGATCGTGCTTGTGTTGGAAACCAAAGAAACGCCCCAGCTTCGCCAGGACGTTTCCAATTTGTTGGGGTCTTTGTCTTCCCTAAAAGGAGCACCCCGAGACTTGTTCTTTGTCGAGCACTTGCCACACACGGAAGCAGGCAAGCTCGACCGCCGCGCGCTGCGCGAACTACTTCTTGGTCTTTAGGGCCTCGACTTCGTTTTTCAGCGAGAGGACCATCTCCATCATCGAGGAGAGCGAAGGGGTGTCCTGCGCCGAAGGAAACTCCTTGGCGACGAACGCCACCGCTTCCCACAGTTCGAGAACATCCTCGGCTTGCACCTCGAAGGGCGCATACATCGGGTTGTCGCTTTCCAGGATGAACGAGTTCGATTCTTTCAAGCGGCTGCGAAGGCGCTTGTATACAATCCCGTCGTTTTTGGTAATGACGATGTACGACTTCCCGTCGCGGATCTTGCGTTTGCTGTCCACGTATTTCCCGACAACCAAGGTGCCATCACGGATCGGCAACATGGAATCGCCGCGCACCTCGAAGGCACGGTGCGAACCGCGTTCCAAATCGGGCAACGACATTTGGGGCAGTTCCTCGATGAACTCCGAGTCAGCATACCCGCTCGAGTAACCAGCGGCGGCTTTCTGCGGGACGACCGAGATCAACTCGTTTCCTTTGGGATCCAAGGTCAAGGCCAGCACGCGTGTCTTTTCGCTTCCGAAAGCACCGAGTTTTCCCTCTGAATCCAAGTCCGACAAATCCGCGGCGATCAAGTCGTCACAGGATACATCGTAGGCTTTCGCGATGGAGAGAAGTGTGGAAAGACGCGGTTCAGCACGACCTTCTTCGTAGGCCCCGATATTGGGGCGATTCACACCGACGTTACGGGCAAATACCTCTTGGGTATGGCCGTGCTTGCGGCGAAGAAACTTTAAGTTTTTTGCAATGTTGGACATGCGTGAATTTTGTTCAAATCTTCCCTCAAACATGCAAGGGTTACACAGGACTTACTATTGATGGAAAGCGAGTCGTCGAAGATCATAAACGGGATTCTCCGTCATTAGTTCGCACTTGCGTTTCAGATCATCGGCCCGAACATCTCGCTGCCGAGGGGTAACCTGGGGAGGTGATTAAGCAAAACTAAGAGGAAACTCAAAAAGTCCTCTACTCCAAAGGAGCTAACTGAAGGGAATTTTTAAATCAAGTAAAAGTTGAGATGATAAATCAATAGTTATTGATTATCAATTACTTATTGAAGTAATACTATCCGAATTAGCTGGATTGATGCCTAGACTGTAGCTCCGAAATGACGGTTTCCAACCGGTGTCCCTTCGCGATCAGGAGAACTTGCAGGTGGAAAAGTAAGTCAGCCGCTTCGCTCACTAATTTATCATCCTGATCGCCCAAGGCTTCCAAGGCGACTTCCACGCCTTCCTCTCCCACCTTCTGAGCCATGCGCTTTATTCCTTCTGAAAAGAGAGAAGCGGTGTAAGAACCAGCCGGTGGATTGGCCTTTCGGTCTTCCAATAAATCCTGCAATTCAGTGAGAAAACTAAAGCCTGCTTTGTTCTCTTCTTGGAAGCACGTATCAGCGCCCGTGTGACACGCCGGACCTACTGGATTCGCTTTGATCAACAAGGTGTCCTGGTCGCAATCGACAATGATCTGGACAACGTTCAGGAAGTTCCCGCTGGTCTCGCCTTTGGTCCAAAGGCGGTTCTTCGAACGCGAGAAGAACGTGACCCGTCCCGCCTTCTCGGTTTGGGCCAAGGCTTCCTTGTTCATGAAGCCGAGCATCAGCACCACGCTTGTTTTCGCGTCCTGAACAATGGCGGGGACAAGGCCGCCGAGTTTGTCAAAGTTGAGTTCCATAGCTCTGTCGAACGGGGATTTGATGGTCTCGAAGGTAGCTTTTGAGATCGGCGATCTCGACTTCCTTGAAGTGGAAGATGCTGGCGGCAAGAGCGGCGTCGGCCTTGCCCATCTGGAAGACTTCCTTGAAGTGCTCGGGGATGCCGCCGCCACCGCTGGCGATCACGGGAATCTGGGCGGCGCCCGAAATGGCCTCCGTTAGTTCACAGGCAAAGCCCGCCTTCGTGCCGTCATGATCCATTGAGGTCAGGAGGATCTCCCCAGCCCCGCGGTCTTCAATTTCTTTGGCCCAGGCAATGGTGTCCAGCTCGGTT
The DNA here is from genome assembly GCA_964350605.1 of uncultured Cytophagales bacterium. Classification (GTDB taxonomy): domain Bacteria; phylum Bacteroidota; class Bacteroidia; order Cytophagales; family JAAEPT01; genus CAYGKP01. The sequence goes on along the minus strand of CAYGKP010000032.1, from coordinate 13,566 downwards.
GGTTTGGTGCCGCCGTGCGTGTGGACGCGGTGGCCGAGCTCGGTGTGCTTGGTGTCGATGGCTACGACGATGCACTGGCTTCCAAACTCGCGGGCCAACTCATCAACCAGCCCCGGGCGACGCACCGCTGCCGAGTTGACCGACACCTTCTCGGCCCCCGCTTGCAGCAAGGCCGACACGTCGGCGATGGAGCCCACGCCCCCACCGACGGTGAAAGGAATGTTCAAGGTCTGCCCGACGCGACGCACCATGTCGAGCAGCGTCCCACGGTTCTCCAAGGTCGCGGCAATATCAAGGAAGCAGAGTTCATCGGCCCCTTCCTCCGCATAACGCGCAGCGAGTTCCACTGGGTCGCCCGCGTCGCGCAGTTCGAGGAAGTTCACACCTTTTACGGTCCGGCCGTCTTTCACGTCCAAGCAAGGAATGATGCGCTTAGTGAGCATGATAGGCTTCGATGTCTTTCAGGGTGATGCGCCCCTCGTAAATGGCCTTCCCGACGATGGCCCCGTACAGGCCTTGTTCGGACAGCAATTCAAGGTCGGCGAGGTCGCGCACGCCACCGCTAGCGATGATATTCAGCTCCGCAAAGCGGTCCTGCAGTTCTTGGTACATCTCGAACGAGGGGCCTAGCAGCATGCCGTCCTTGCTGACGTCCGTCGAGATGACGTAGCGAACGCCCTCTTTCTCATAGCGATCCACGAAGTCCAGGAGTTCCTGCCCGGAATCCTCCTGCCAGCCGGAGATGGCGATGCGCCCATCCTTCGCGTCCGCGCCGAGGATGATCTTCTCCGGGCCAAACTGTTCGATCCAGCCAAGGAAGGTCTTGGGATCACGAACAGCGATGCTGCCGCCTGTCACTTGCTTTGCGCCGTTTTCAAAGGCGATGCGCAGGTCCTCGCTGGAACCCAAGCCGCCGCCGAAGTCAATCTGCAGGCTTGTCTTACTAGCGATGCGTTCGAGGACTTTGTGGTTGACGATGTGTTTGGCTTTCGCGCCGTCGAGGTCTACTAGATGGAGACGCGTCGCGCCCGCCGCCTCGAAGGACTGGGCCACTTCGAGGGGATCTTCGTTGTAGACGGTCTTCTGCGCGTAGTCGCCTTGGGTGAGGCGGACGCACTTTCCGTCGATCAGGTCAATGGCGGGGATGAGGAGCATGACTACTTTTTCTTCTTCCGCTTCTTGTCCTCGGGACACATGCGAAATTTCGCTGGCGTTGAGCCCGGCTCGTGGCTGAGTTCCGCGACTTCCCAGCAGCCCTCTGGCTCTGGGAGCTTTTCTAAGCTGTAGATCAAGGAATCCGGCTCTTGTCCCGTCCACTTGTCATAGCCATCACTCTCCGGTAGCCAAACTCGGCTTACGCTGCGCGTCAGGAACAGGGTGTCGTTGCGCACCCGCCACAGCGAGAAGTCTTGAAACAACGGTTGCTCATCAGGATCAGTCAGGTTGTCGGCACTGTAGAGAAGGCCGGCCTCCGTATAGACCTCCGTCCATTTGGCCCCCTCCATTTCGGGTAAATCCAGCCGTTCAGCCACGTAAGTTCCCGGCTGAAAGCCCATCTTCTCGAAGTTGCCCAGGGTTGAAAAAAGCCCATCCAATTTCCAGTCGAAAGCAATGAAGCGATAGGCCATATCCCCCTCGTCCTCGAAATAGTACGCTGTCACTTCGCGCAGCCGATGCTCCCATCGCCCCTTCTGTTTGTTGAAGAAAGGATAAGGAAGCGTTTCGGTTCGTGCCTCAAACTCCCAAGACAGAAGAAACTCGACATCCTCTGAAAACTCCCCCCAAGCAGGTCCGCCCTCCTCGTAGATTGAATAGTAGACAATGTCGCCCGTTGAAAAGCCGGACTTGATGGGCTCCCAGCGACCATACTCCAGGTATTCAATCCCCTCCACATCCAGCATTGGGTAGACCCAACAATAGACGCCTTCGGGCTCCAACAAAAACCAGGAATTCTGTCCGATACCTAGCGGCGGCAGTTCCTCCTCGGTTCCTGGCTCGTATTCCGTCACGGCATAAAGACCTGGGGGCGGCCCCTGTTGAGCACGCAGTGCGCTTACGCAGGAAAGCAGTAAAAGGAGTAAAATGGGAATGCGCTTCATGATTAATTCTTGACAGGGCAAAGCAAGAAGTTCATTTTTTCGCCTACCAATCCTCGAAACCGATAACAGCCTTCAGTGGCTGAAGTAATGTACGCCGAAGGTTCAGCCCCGATACCGACCTCTGGCGATTTCCACTCAGAGAACTCCCTCACCTCAGGATCTCCAACACGATGAACATAACTATCCAAGTAGAGTGTATCGTTTCGGACCGACCAAAGCGCGAAGCCCTGGTAGTCCAACCAAAGCACATCATCATAGGAGCCAACTTGGATATAAAGCATCCCACTTGGTGAAAACACCCATTTTGTTGGTCTCTCCGAGAATGACAATGAATGGTAGACTCCAGGCACAAAACCACTTGAGTTTTTTCCTTCAAAAGTGTGGTGCGGAACTTTCCAATCAGTCGGCGTGAATCGTACAGGGCAAGCCGGGTCGAGTGTGTCGAGATATGTCCCATCAGCCTGTGGAACCAAATGCCAGTGGTTCTCTTCTTCGTCTACCGCAGGATCATAGACTGAGGACCAATCATTCCACTCCAGACTTCTAGCCGGATAAAGACCCAAGGCAATACCACCCTCTATCCTATCCCAAAGCGCGAAACCCTCCGAAATCATCGTATCATTCAGAATGCTTGCATCATAGAGAATGTGCTCGTCGATGACCCAGTAATTGTGCTCTTCCACCATGAACTCATCGCAGGGAGCATAGGTCAACTCATACGTTCCCAACTCGAACTGCTTCCTGGAGCAAGCGAAAAGCGCAGTCAAAGCAATCAAAACAAGAGCGTTCCTCATAGCTTCAGAAAGTTCTCTAAGATTCGTGCTCCTACTTTCCCGCTCTTTTCGGGGTGAAACTGAACGGCGTAAAAGTTATCCTTCCACAGCGACGCGCTGAACTCAGCGGCGTAGGTCGTCTTCGCCATCGTGTCGGGCCCCAGGGCACAGTAGTAGCTGTGCACGAAGTAGACGTAGCTCTCGTCAGGCAAACCCTCGAACAGCGGCCCCTTCCGGTCGGTGATGGTGTTCCAACCGATCTGGGGGACTTTATAGCGTTCACCCGCCGCGTCGGTCGCAGGGAAGCGCACCACCTGCTCGGGGAAGATGCCCAGGCAATCCGCGTTGCCCTCCTCCGAGTGGGCGCACATTAGTTGTTGCCCAATGCAAATCCCGAACACGGGTTGCGTCAGCGCAGGAAGCACTTTGGTCAGCCCGGCGGCTTTCAGCGAAGCCATGGCCGAGCTGGCCTCCCCGACCCCGGGGAAGATCACCTTGTCGGCTGCGAGCAGTTCGTCGACTGAATCCGTGAGGATCGGCTCAACACCCAAGCGTTGCAAGGCGTAGATGACCGACTGGATATTGCCGGCGTTGTATTTGACCAGGGCGACTTTCATCGCTATAGAATGCCTTTGGTGCTCGGCAGGCTCAGGTTCTCCTCATCCACCGCCTTGGCCATGCGGATCGCCCGCGACCAGGCTTTGAAGATCGCTTCGATCTTGTGGTGATCGTTGCTGCCCGTCGCTTTCACGTTCAAGTTACAAGCTGCCGCATCGGCGAACGACTTGAAGAAGTGCGAGACCATTTCGGTCGGCATCTCGCCCACGTTGTCGCGCTTGAATTCCACGTCCCAAACCAGCCAGGGCCGCCCGCCGAAGTCGAGTGTCACATGCGCCTCGCTCTCGTCCATGGGCAAAGCAAAGCCATAGCGCTGCAAGCCGCGCTTGTCACCAAGGGCCTTTTTGAAAGCTTCCCCCAGGGCCAGAGCCGTATCCTCGATGGTGTGGTGCTCGTCGATGTGCAGGTCGCCCTTCACGTCGATTTCCAGGTCCATACCGCCGTGACGGGCTAGTTGGTCGAGCATGTGGTCGAAAAAGCCCAGGCCCGTCGAGACTTTCGCCGTTCCTTCCCCGTCCAAGTTCAGCGCAATGCGAATCTCGGTCTCCGAAGTGTTGCGCTCGTGAACTACTTTGCGCGAGCCCTTGATCAGGAAGTCGGCGATCCCGTTCCAGTCGTTGGAGGTAAAGGTTGCCTCGGGGCTTTTTTCCTCAGCGATGTAAATCGACTGGCAGCCGAGGTTCTTCGCGAGCTGTACGTCGGTCAAGCGGTCGCCGATCACGAAGGAGTTCTCCAGGTCATAGTCTCCCTTCAGGTATTCAGTAAGCAGTGCCGTGCCCGGCTTGCGGGTGGGGGCCTTGTCGGACTCGAACGTGCGGTCGATGACCATGTCGTCGAAGCGGATGCCCTCGCCTTCCAGGATTTGGAGCATCAAGTTGTGGACGGGCCAGAAGGTGTCCTCAGGAAACGAATCGGTGCCCAGGCCATCCTGGTTGGTGACCATGACCAGCTTGAACGGTACGCGGCGCACCACGCGTTGCAGGGCGCTGATCGCATAGGGCAAGAACGCGAGCTTCTCGAAGGCATCGACTTGAAAGTCAGTCTTCGGCTCGTCGATCAGGGTGCCGTCGCGGTCAATGAAGAGGATGCGGGGTTTCATGGCCTTCTACTACCCCTCATCAAAAGGGGAAGGCGAAGGTACGAAAGTCACTGGATGCAGCCTCGGTGCCTTAAAGCCCCGAAAGAGTGGCTAGCAACTGGTCGTTCTCCGCTTTGGTGCCCACCGTAATCCGCAAACACCCCTCGCAAAGGATCACTCTCGAGCGATCGCGCACAATGATCTTTTGGGCCAAGAGCTTCTCAAAAACGGACCCGGCTTCCTTCACGCGAATCAGCAGGAAGTTCGCCGCCGTCGGGTAGATGTGCTCGACCAGCGGGAGTTTCGAGAGTTCACCCGCCAACCGTTCCCGCTCGGAAAGAATATCCTCGACCATCTGGTCCTTTTCGGCAACACGCCCGAGGGCGTTCATCGCGAGGCGTTGGGTGGCTAAGTTGATGTTGTAGGGGTACTTGATCTTGCTGAGCACCTCGATCAGCTTCGGCTGGGCGAAGGCCATGCCCAATCGCAAGGCCGCCAACCCCCAGGCCTTCGAGAAGGTGTGAAGGATCACCAGGTTCGGGAACTCCGCCAAGCGCGGCAGCAAGCTCGTCTCCTCCGGCGCGAAGTCGGCATAGGCTTCATCGAGGACGACCAAGCCATCAAATTCTTGGATCAGGCGCATCACCTTGTCCGCATCCAGCAGGTTGCCCGTGGGGTTGTTGGGCGAGCAGAGGAATAGCAGCTTGGTGCTGTTGTCGGCGGCCTTTAGGATCGCCTCCACATCGGGCTGGAAGTCGCGGGTCAGCGGAACAGAAATCACCCGCGCCCCTTGCACGTCGGCACAGACCTGGTACATCCCATAGGTCGGCGGGGTGATGAGGATGGCATCGTCTTTGGGCTCGCAAGTCGCGCGAACGAGCAGGTCAATCGGCTCGTCGCTGCCATTGCCCAGAAAGATCCACGCAGGGTCGATGCCCTTGACCTCGCCAATCTTCGCTTTGAGTGCTTTTTGGTAGGGATCGGGGTAGCGATTGAAGCCCTCGCCCGCTAGCGATCCGATGGGATTCTCGTTTGCATCAAGGAAAATCCCCTCGGTGCCCGAGTATTCATCGCGGGCCGAGCTGTAGGGTTTCAGCTGGGCAATGTTGGGGCGCAGAAGGTCGTGGAGCGAACGCATGGCGGCAAAGATCGAAAAAAGCCTCACAGCGTTTTTAAATGCCTTCGTACCTTTGGGTCCAGATGGATGCTTTGGTCGATAACAACGTAACGATGATGGTGGCAAGTCGCTGGCGCATAACCTGTGTGCATGGCCCGGAAATCATCGACCGGGTGATGTCTGCCTTGCGCAAGCGCGGCATCACCGCCGATCGGTTTTCGTACGAACACGAAGGGCCGATTGGCTATTGCTCGATCGAGTTCGTCGCCGAGACGGGCGACACCAATCGCATCCACAAGAACATGCTTCGCCTCAGCGAAGTGCACGAGGTCGATACCGGCCAACCGCTGTAAGCCCCCGCGCCGGTGAGCCATCGGCAGGTTCCCACCTATTCGATTGACGAGTTCCGCCGGAGCCCGCGCGGTCCCGAGCCCTTCCAAGTCGAGCCCTTCGATGCGGACCGGCATTTTTCGGTGGTCTACCCGCACCGCCATGACTTTTATGAGCTTCTACTTCTGACCAAGGGCAGCGGCGAGCACTCGATCGACGAGTACACCTACCCCATCGCCCCGCCCTGTCTGTTCTTCCTCTACCCCGGGCAGATTCATACCATCCACACCTCCGAGGATATCGGCGGCTACATTTTCCTGTTCACCGCTGAGTTCTTCACGCTAGGAACCGGCCAGCCCGACCGCTTGGTGGAACTTCCCTTCTTCTATCCCCTGACAAGCGAGAACCCGCCCCTTCAACTCAGCCCCGCCGACCTGGAGGTATTCCAAACCGTCTTCCGTTGGGCCAGCGAAGAATGCGCCGCCGACCGCCCCGAGCGCACCACCATCCTGCGCAATCAACTGGAATTGCTGCTGCGCGAAGCCGAACGTCGCTACCCCGTTTCGGCCTCCGATCCGGGCCACGGTGCAGGCCGCATCTTGGCCAAACGCTTCAAGCAATTGGTCGAGGAACGCTACCGCGATCATTGGGAGGTCCAACAATTCGCCGATGCCCTTTCGGTGACGGCCAACCACCTGACCCAAACTGTCAAAGGCCTGACAGGCGAGCCGCCCAGCGCCCACATCCGCGCCAAGCTGATCCTGGAAACCAAGCGTCTGTTGCGCCAAACCGATTGGAACGTGGCCCAGATCGCCGAACACCTGGGCTTGGCCGATGGCTCGCAACTCAACCGCCATTTTCGGGCCGCTACAGGCCAGTCGCTTTCCGCTTGGCGCAGCGAATCCAAGAAATCGTCCGATTTTCCCAAGAGCTAGCCTTCCTTGGTCCGGATGGTTTGCCCACCTTTGTTCCTGGAAACCACCCAACCCTTCCAACACTATGGCTAAGATCAATTTTGGCGGCACCGTCGAGGACGTCGTCACCCGCGAGGAATTTCCCCTCTCCAAAGCACAATCCGTCCTGAGCGGCGAAACCGTTGCCGTCATCGGCTACGGCGTACAAGGCCCCGGCCAAGCGCTCAACCTGAAAGACAATGGCATCAAAGTCATCGTCGGTCAGCGCAAACCTTCCAAGTCGTGGGACAAAGCCGTAGCTGACGGTTTCGTTCCTGGCGAGACGCTCTTCGAAATCGAAGAAGCCCTCGAGAAAGGCACCATCATCATGTACCTCCTTTCGGACGCGGCGCAAATCGCCATGTGGCCGACTGTGAAGAGCCACCTGAAAGCTGGGAAGACGTTGTACTTCTCGCACGGCTTCGGTGTTACCTATAAGGAGCGCACCAACATCGTCCCTCCTGCGGACGTCGACGTGATCCTCGTTGCTCCGAAAGGTTCGGGCACTTCGCTGCGCCGTTTGTTCGTTTCGGGCAAAGGCCTCAACAGCTCGTTCGCCATCCACCAGGATGTGACCGGAAAAGCGCGTGAGAAGACCATCGCCCTCGGCATCGCTGTCGGCTCGGGCTACCTATTCGAGACTACTTTCAAGAAGGAAGTCTACTCGGATTTGACTGGCGAGCGTGGCACCCTGATGGGCGCGATCCAAGGCATCTTCCAAGCCCAGTACGAAGTGCTGCGTGCGCAAGGCCACTCGCCTTCGGAAGCCTTCAACGAAACCGTTGAGGAAGCCACCCAATCGCTCTACCCGCTCATCGCCGAGAACGGCATGGACTGGATGTACGCCAACTGCTCGACCACTGCCCAGCGCGGTGCTCTCGATTGGAAGGACGAATTCTACAAGGCGACCAAGCCCGTGTTCCAGAAGCTGTACGACCAAGTCGCAGCCGGCGAAGAAGCCCAGCGTTCGATCGACTCGAACAGCCAAGCGGACTACCGCGAGAAGCTGGAAGTCGAGTTGAAAGCCATCTACGATTCGGAGATGTGGCAAGCTGGCCGCGAGGTTCGCAAGCTGCGCCCCGAGAACGCGTAATCGCTCTTACCCCTTGATGAAAAGCCCCTCCCAACCGAGGGGCTTTTTTTGTGAAAAAAGTAGGCGGCCACGCTAACCCCGCCAACGCGCATACGTATAAGAGGTATCGAACGGATCGAAACCCATGTTCACCTCGCTACTTTTTGCCCTGACCTTGGGGGTGCTGTCCCCACAGCAACCTTGCGATGCCTGTGAAGGCGACGAACTTAATGGCGTACGCCAAGGCATGTGGACCTGTTATTACTCGGATGGCACGCCGATGGAGGAAGGCAGCTACGTGAACGGCGAGAAGGAAGGTCACTGGAAGATTTACCATGCGAACGGCAAGCTGGCTACCGAAGGCGACTACAGTGCTGGGGTGGAATCGGGCCACTGGATTTTCTATGGCGAGGACGGTGAAATTCTCTTCGAAGAGAACTTTTAGTCCAGCCCCTCTGATTTTCCTACCTTTTGCCTCACCAACACGGTGAGGCATGATTGACAAAGACCAACTGCACGAGGCCTTCGGCGAATTGCTATACGCAGTCGCGATGGCCGACGGAAAAGTCCAGACTGAGGAACGTGAACGCCTGGAACTGCTTTTGAAAGAGTTCGAAGGCGCTCGGGAAGTCCTGTGGTCCTTCAACTACGAGACTGGACGCAAACGCCCCGTTTCCGAGGCCTACGAGCGGGCACTGGATGCCTGCGCCGAGTTTGGCCCGTACGATCGCTACCCCCAATTCTTCTCGATGCTTGAGGCGGTCGCCGAAGCCAGCGCAGGCATTGACGCTCAGGAACGCGAACTGATCGACAGCTTCCAGGCCGATCTGCTGAGCAGATTTCGGGCCGACCCAACCCTCTGATTACTAAAACCTAACCGAATCACAACGATTCGTTGACACCCCCGTGGGCCAGTGGTGCGTACTTAGAAGTCCATGCGCAGTGTCCTACTACTCAGTGTTTTGCTAACGGTCGCTTTGGCCGGCTGCAACAACCCCAATTCGCCCAACATCGGTGCGGAACGGAAAAGCGATCCCATCCACATCTTTGGCAGCAATACCGAGGAACCGCTCATGCGGCTGATCCTCGACGAGTTCGCCAAGGCCAACCCGGAGTACGAGGTCGAGTTGTCTGGCGAAGGCTCGCAGGCGGGCATCCACGCGCTCAAGACGGGCGATGCGCAGATCGCAATGAGTTCGATTCCGATGCCGAACGGCGACCGCTTGTTCTTTGAAGAAAATAAGATCGAACTGGTTGACAACGTACTTGCGTTCGATGCAGTCTTGTTCATCGTGCATCGCGACCTGCCCGTTAAACGCCTGACTTCACAGCAATTGAAAGGCATCTTCCGTGGCGAGATTGTCAATTGGAACGATGTTGGCGGGCCCAACCTACCCATCCTGGTCTATGCCCGGGGGCTTTCCTCCGGCACCCACCAGTTCGTCAAGGACGAGCTGCTGGAAGGCAAGGGCTATGGCGAGATGACACGTTTTGTGCCCAACAACCCCTCGTTGAAAAAAGAAGTGCAAAGCCACGAAGGATCCATTGGGTTCACCTCGCTAGCCTATCTGGAGGACGACCTGCGTGTGGTGCAAGTATCCTTCGACGAAGGCAAAACCTACGTACCCCCAACCATCAACGCCATTGAAGCCGAACACTATCGCTTCAGCCGCCCCTTGTACTTCTACTACCTCAAATCCGATGCCGAGCGGCTGCGCCCCCTGCTCCTTTTCCTAAAGGAGGAACCGAGTGTATCGGAGTTGATCCAAAAAGCGGGGATGCTCCCGGTGAACGACAAACTGCAAGTCAGCTTGGCGTATCATCACACGCCGCGCTACCTGCACCCGTTTTAGCCGTTCGTCTCTAGTCGAGCCCCCGGCGAATCGCGCTGGCGTGGCGGTGGGCTTCGAGCAACTCGGCGGCGGCCATTGCTTCAATGGTCGGGCCGAGCAAGTCCAGCCCTTCCTTGCTGATCTGCTGGAAGGTGATCTTGCGCACAAAGCTGTCCCAACTCACCCCTGAATAGGCGCGGGCATAGCCAGCGGTCGGCAGGGTGTGATTGGTGCCCGAGGCATAATCGCCCGCAGACTCTGGTGTATACGCACCCAAAAAGACCGAACCCGCGTGTTTGACCTTATCCACCCATTTTTCGGGGTGCTGGACTTGCAGGATCAGGTGTTCGGCGGCGTACCAGTTCATCAGTTCGATCAACTCGACTTCATCGCGAGCGATGATCGCCTTCGAGTGGGTCAAGGCCTCGGTGGCCATCTCCTTACGGGGCAATCGCGCCAACTGGATTTTGAGTTCCACGTCCACGGCGTTGGCTAATTCTTCGTGAAGGGTCAACAAAATGACTTGGCTGTCCGCGCCGTGCTCGGCTTGCGAGAGCAGGTCAGCGGCCACAAACGCCGGGTTGGCCATCTGGTCGGCAACGACCATCACCTCCGAAGGACCCGCAGGCATGTCGATGGCGAGGCCGTGACGCGTGGCTTGTGCCTTCGCTTCGGTTACATACTGGTTCCCAGGGCCGAATAGCTTGTCGACCTTTGGGATCGTTTCGGTGCCAAAAGTCATGGCCGCAATGGCCTGGGCCCCACCCACTTTGTAGACTTCAGTCAAGCCCAACAGGTGGGCTGTGTAGCGAATCGCCGGGTGAACCGATCCGTCCTTCTGGGCAGGTGTGCAGAGCACAATTCGGTCGCAGCCTGCCACTTGTGCAGGCACACCCAGCATGAGTAGTGTTGAGAAGAGCGGCGCGGTGCCACCCGGAATGTAGAGCCCCACCCGTTCGATGGCCCGTGCCTCCCGCCAACAGACAACGCCGGGCTGGGTTTCCACGGGTGCCATGCGCTCGATTTGAGCGCGGTGGAACGTCTCAATGTTCTCACGGGCGGTTTGAATGGCGGCTTTCAAGGGCGGATCAATCAACGCCTCGGCCTCCGCCAACTCCTGCGCAGTAACGCGGAAATCGTCGATTTCAACCTTATCAAAGCGGGCCGTATAGTCCTTCAGGGCTGAGTCACCAAGCTTGCATACGTTGTCCATCACCTCGCGGACGATGCCTTCCAATTGGCCTGCGTCCAGAGCGGGACGGGCTAAGAGTGCATCCCAATCGGCTCGATCTGGGTAGAGGTAACGCTTCACGAAATGATCTTTTCAATCGGGAGCACCAAGATGCCTTCCGCCCCGGCTGCTTTCAATTGATCGACAACTTCCCAGAAGCGGTCTTCTTCCACCACGGTGTGAATCGAACTCCAACCTTCCAAGGAAAGTGGCATGATCGTGGGACTTTTGACCCCAGGGAGAATGTTCATGACCAAATCAAGCGACGCGTTGGGCACGTTCAGGGCAATGTATTTGACCGCGCGGGCTTTCAGCACCGACTGAATCCGAAACAGCAAGTCCTCGACGACTGTTCGCTTGGCCTCGCTCAAGTTAGGGTTGGCGATTAGGATGGCCTGCGAGCGGAAGACTTCTTCCACCTCCTTGAGGCCATTCTGGATCAGTGTGCTACCAGTCGAAACAATGTCGAAAATGGCATGAGCCAGACCGATACTCGGGGCAATTTCCACCGAGCCACTGATCTCGTGGATTTTGGCCTTCACGCCCTTTTGGGTCAGGTAGTCGCCCAAAATTCGGGGGTATGAGGTGGCGACCTCCTTTCCGTCTAGGTCCTTGACCCCGTTGTATTCCACTTCCTTCGGTACCGCCAAGCAGAGGCGACACTTCGAGAAGCCCAGTTGCTGAAGCACCTCGACTGGTTGGGCTTTCTCGGCATACTCGTTCTCGCCCACAATGCCCAAATCGGCCACCCCGTCGGCGACGTAGCCGGGGATGTCGTCGTCGCGCAGGAAGAGCAGTTCCAGGTCAAAGTTGCTGGACGGCGCACGCAGCGCGGCCCCTTGCGTCACGCGGATGCCGCATTCCTTGATCAGGCGCAGCGAGTCTTCGTTCAAGCGGCCTTTCTTCTGAATGGCCAGGCGGATGATGTCGCCCATGATGGGATAGTTCAGTCGGTGGGGCGGCGAAGTTACGAACTCTGGCCTGTGGCGCGTAATTTACCTGCATGGACCTGCGCACCTCACTCACCCGACCCAAACCCGACGTGGTCGCGCGGTTCTCCCTGAAGGATCGAGCCAGCCACAAGCCCTACTACAATTTGGGCCCGGGTGGCTTGTTACCACTCATCACGATGAGCGATCCGCAGCGGCTCGTCAAGATGCGGTGGGGCCTGATTCCTTTCGATACGATGGATTCGAAGGCCGCCAGCAAGCACATTGAAGCGCGGATCGAAACCCTGGTGGCCAAGCAACCTTTCGTTGATCTGGTGCCCGGTAAACGCTGTCTAATCCCTGTAGATGGCTTTGTGGTCTGGAAAGACGGGCTACCCTTTCGGGTCACCGAGAAGCACAACCGCATGATGGCCCTGGCCGGACTGTGGGAATACTGGAGCGACCCAGAGGGCGAAGGGGTGCCCAACGTCACGACTTGCGTGCTCCTCTCCCGCCCCACAACGGGGGCCATGGCTCAACTCACCGACCGATGTCCGGTGATCCTTCACCCCGACCGCGAGCATGACTGGCTGCATGGCAAGCGAACACCGCAAGAGGCTCTTGAGCTCATCGACGGGTTCGACTACGAACGGCTGGTCAGCCACCGGGTCACAACTCTGGTCGAAAACCCGCTGTTTGACCGCCCCGACGCGGTGAAGAACTTCGAGCAGCCCTCGCCCGGCGAGACCTACTCGCTCTTTTAGTCCCGCTAGCGCAGGAACAACATCTCACGGTACTTGGGCAGCGGCCAATCCTTGTCGTCGACCAGAAACTCCAGCTTGTCAACCGCGTAGCGGATCGGCTCGAAAAAGCGTTCTTTGACGTGGTCGCAATATTCGATGGCCTTCTGACGCGAATCTTCGATGTGGTTGATGCGCTTGCGCTCCTCGATCATCGCGATGACGTTGGCCTTGATCGACTCGATGTGAGTCGAGACCTCGTTAATGGTCGTGATGACGGCCTTGGGGTCCAAGCCAAGCCCTTTCAACCCGTTCGCATTGATGACCAGCTTGTTCTGGTAGGCAATCGCGGTAGGAATGATGTGGTTGAGGGCCAAGTCACCGATCAACCGCGATTCGATCTGGACATGGCGCATGTATTGATCCACCCACACTTCGTGGCGTGCATGAACCTCGGCACGAGTCAAGACACTGTGACGCTCAAAAGCCGCAATGGTCTTTTCTGTAATCAACGCATCGAGTGCTCGTGGGGTGTCGCGCACGTTGGGCAAACCGCGGTTGGCGGCTTCTTGCACCCACTCGTCTGAGTAACCATCCCCTTCAAAGCGAATGGCTTTCGATTCGCGTACGTACTGAAGGAGCACTTCCAAGATGGCGTCATCCTTCTTGGCACCCGCTCCTTTCTTGGCTTCAACCGCTTCGTGAAACAGCGTGAGTTGCTCGGCGACAATCAGACAGAGAACTGTCATCGGCAAGGCACAGTTGGCTGTCGAACCCACGGCACGGAACTCAAA
>CAYGKP010000031.1:0-17663 GCA_964350605.1 uncultured Cytophagales bacterium | reverse complement strand
CCGTAGACGTGAACCGCCTTGATGGTCGTGACCAGGAAGGTCAGGAAGTACAGGGCATCCTTGTTGGTCGTCAGCGCGGGTTTCAAGAGGTTGCGCCCCCCATCAGTGCGCATCGACCAGTTGTTGTGCTTTCCGCTGCCGTTCAGGCCGATGAACGGCTTCTCGTGCAAAAGGATTTTCAGTCCATGCCGCTCGCTGACTTTGTCCATCAGGTCCATGAGCAACTGGTTATGATCCACCGCAATGTTGAGGTCCTCGAAAAGCGGTGCGATCTCGAACTGCGCGGGGGCCACCTCGTTGTGACGGGTGGTCACCGGAATGCCCAATTTCCAGGCCTCGATCTCCAGGTCCTTCATGTAGTTCTGAATCCGGGTGGGAATCGACGCGAAGTAGTGATCCTCCAACTGCTGCCCACGGGCGGGCTCATGGCCAAAAACCGTTCTGCCACCCATCACGAGGTCCGGTCGGGCCATGTAGAAGCCCCGGTCAATCGCGAAATACTCCTGCTCGCAACCGAGTGAGGAACTCACGCTCGAAACGCTGCGATCAAACAGTTTGCAAACTGCCGTAGCGGCTTTGTCCAATGCCTGATCGGCTTTCAGCAGTGCGCCCTTAAAATCGAGTGTCTCGCCAGTGTAGGAAACAAAAACCGTGGGAATGCACAGCGTATTGCCCCAAATGAACATGGGCGAGCTGGGGTCCCAGCCCGTATAACCACGTGCCTCGAAAGTGCTGCGGATGCCGCCACTGGGGAAGGACGAAGCATCGGGTTCCTGCTGGGTCAATTGGTCGCCATTGAACTGCTCAATGCCGTCTAACGAGTTGAAAAAAGCGTCGTGTTTTTCGGCGGTTGCGCCAGTCAGTGGTTGAAACCAGTGAGTAAAGTGCGTCGCGCCGCGCGAAATGGCCCACCGCTTGGCGGCGGCGGCCACTGCATCGGCAGTCATTTTATCCATGTGCCCCCCCTCAAGGACCGAAGCCTCCAGCTTCTCATAGGTCCCAGAGGAAACGTGCATTTTCAGCTTATCAAGCCCAAAGGCGTTAATCGCGTAGTACTCGGACACTCGCTCGGCGGGCGGAGTGACAACAACGGGCGTGCGCTTGAGCAGCGCATCAATGGCGGAGGTACGAGACATAGTGGCTGGTAGTTCTTGGTTGGCGACCGCCAGATTACACAATTCCCCCGCGCCCCACAATAGGGAAAAGCCGCAACCCTTTCGGACTGCGGCTTTTCAACCTTCACAACTAGTAAAAGCGGAGTACTTACACCTTCGCGGTTTTCACCGTTTTAATGATGCGCGCAGCAACTTTGTAAGGATCGGCCGCCGAGTTTGGACGACGATCTTCCAACCAACCTTTCCAGCCTTTTTGCACGGCAATGATCGGGATGCGAATCGAAGCACCGCGGTCCGAAACACCATAGCTGAACTGGTCAATGCTCTGGGTTTCATGCTTTCCGGTCAGGCGCAAGTGGTTGTCTGCACCGTACACAGCAATGTGTTCCTTCACGACTGGTTCGAAGGCCTGACAAATTTTGTCGTAGGTCTCTTTGTTACCAGCGGTACGCAGAATGGTGTTCGAGAAGTTGGCGTGCATGCCCGAACCATTCCAGTCTGTGTCGCCCAACGGTTTACAGTGGTAGTTGATGGCAACTCCGTACTTCTCTCCACAACGTTCGAGCAAGTAACGGGCAATCCAGATTTCATCGCCAGCCTGAGCAGCACCTTTGGCGAAGCACTGGAATTCCCACTGACCAGCGGCCACCTCGCCGTTGATTCCCTCGACATTCAAACCTGCTTCCAGGCACATGTCTAGGTGCTCCTCGACGATCTCACGACCGAAGGCATTCTTGGCACCTACCGAGCAGTAATACGGGCCTTGTGGGGCAGGGTATCCACCGGCAGGGAAGCCAAGTGGCAAGTTGGTTTCAGGATCCCAGAGGAAGTACTCCTGCTCGAAACCGAACCAAAAGTCGTTGTCATCGTCATCGATCAGTGCACGGCCGTTCGATTCGTGGGGTGTACCGTCGGCCATCAGAACCTCGGTCATGACCAAGTAGGCGTTCTTCCGTCCTGGATCGGGGTAAATGGCGACGGGCTTCAAGAGAAGGTCCGAGCTTCCGCCCGTAGCTTGCTCTGTCGAGCTACCGTCGAATGACCACACTGGGCAGTCTTCGAGTTTTCCGCTGAATCCTTCGGGTTCAATGCGGGTTTTGCCACGCAGGCTCTGAGTCGGTTTGTAACCGTCGAGCCAGATGTACTCAAGCTTAGTCTTGGCCATCGTTAAGGGGTATTAGGGGTTGGGGTGTGACTTTGTTTTGGTCAATTTCCTGGGAAAGAATCGGGCGAGGTGAGCAGGGTGTGAACTCCCCTCCGACTCAGAAATCAAGAATTCTAAAGTAGAAACTTGTCCGATAAATTCCAACTAAACCAGCCCTATCTCTGGTCCAGACCCCGAGACCCCTTGAAATATTCAAGCAATTCGATTGAGATAATTTGCACTTAACACATCACAAATAGGACAACTCTGCACAAACTACCCCCTCGACTCCCTTTGTTTCGTGCTATCTCCTGTTTGGAATTTGGGTTGACTGTCCGGCCCCAACCGCACGTTGGCTATCTTTGTGCCGTGCAACACGTGGCATTTCACACGCTGGGCTGCAAGCTCAATTTCGCCGAGACTTCAACTCTCGCCAGACGCTTTGAGCAAGCTGGCTACAAAGCAGTCGAGTTTCAGGCGGCGGCCGATGTGTACGTTATTAATACGTGTTCGGTTACGGAGAATGCCGACCGAAAATGTCGAAATGCCGTACGCAGCGCGCTACGCCGAAACCCGGAAGCCTTTGTTGCAGTAGTCGGCTGCTACGCACAGCTCAAGCCAAAGGACATCGCCGAGATTCCCGGTGTTGGCGTGGTGCTCGGGGCTGCGGAAAAATTTCAACTCGTCGAACACATTGAAGGCTTACGAGCGGGGTGCGAACCGCGGGTCGTCGCCGGTTCCGTGCGGCAAGCCACCGAATTTGTCCCCGGCTTTTCACTCGGCGATCGCACGCGAAGCTTCCTGAAAGTGCAAGACGGCTGCAACTACCATTGCGCATTCTGTACCATCCCCCTGGCACGTGGCCGCAGCCGCAGCCCCCAGATTCAATCCCTCGTAGAGCAAGCCGAGGGCCTGGGTCGCCAAGGGGTGCGCGAAGTCGTGCTGACGGGTGTCAACATCGGCGACTTCGGGATCGTGGACGGCAAGCGTGAAACCACCTTTCTGGAACTACTGGAAGCCCTGGTGGAAGCCCCGGGCATTGAGCGCTATCGCATCTCGTCCATCGAGCCCAACCTGCTCTCCGAAGAGATCATCGACTTTGTCGCCGCGAGCGGAAAGATCGTCCCCCACTTCCACTTGCCCCTTCAATCGGGCAGCGACACCATACTAAAGGCCATGCGCCGACGCTACGACACGGCCCTCTACCGTCGGCGCGTCGCACAAATCTTGGACCGGATGCCCCAAGCGGCTATCGGGGCAGATGTGATTGTTGGGTTTCCGAGCGAAACTGAGGAGTTGTTTGCGGAAACCGAAGCCTTTCTGCGCGATCTCCCGGTGGCCTACCTCCATGTGTTTACGTACTCGGAACGGCCCAATACACCGGCCATCGAATTTGCCGAGCCCGTCCCCGCCGCCGAACGCCAGCGGCGTTCACAAGCCCTGCGCGATCTCTCGATCCGCAAACAAGCGGGCTTTGCCGCAGAGCGCGTGGGCGCGACCCGAACCGTGCTGGTCGAACAAGAACGAAAGGGCAGCCACATGGAAGGCTGGACCGAAGACTACCTGCGCGTCCGCCTACCCGCTCACGCGGCATTGGCCGGGAAACTGGTCGAAGTGGAGGTCGGCACCCTGAGCCCCGAAGGCTGGCTGGAAGGCGCTCTCCTCCTACCTGCCTAAACGAAAAACGCCTCGTTTCCGAGGCGTTTTCAAATGCGATTTCAAGCCGATCTTAGTTTGGCTTCTTTAGGAAGTTGCGCGTCTGGTTATCGAAGACCACCGTGTAGACTTCGTTCCCCTTCAAGTCGGTGCAATCGACTTTCGTGCCGCGACCTTCCTTCACCTTGTTGCCAAAGCGGTCGTAGATCTCAAAATCGGTATCAGCTGAGAAGTTCAGGCTGGTCGACACACGCTTGGGATAAAACTCCACCAGTGGGGTGCTCGACTGAAACTCAATGGTCTTAGAGTAGAAGATCTGTCCGTCGTTCTGGTTGTACTTAATGCGGTATTTGTTGATCAACGAATGGTGCGTCGGCTCGGTCGAATAGCTCGCCGGATTCGAACCACGTCCGCGGATGCGCTTTTGGGTTGTCCAGTTGTTGTTGCGGAACTGTTGGATGTAGAAATACCCCCCGGGTGTCTCTCCTGCAGTAGACCAAGCGATGGCCCCTTGGCTGATGTCAACAGATTTGAAAGCAAATTTGCTGGCCGCCTGGATGACCTGTGGGTTCAGGATTTTCGGCTGGCAATCTCCTTTATGGGTGATGCGAACCGTTACGTCCGCGCCGTTCGAAAGGTGCGAAAGGTCAATCTCATACGCACTCGAACGAGGGCTCGATAGCACTTTAACATCATTGACGTACACGTCCTCGGTACAGAAATCTTTCAAGTTTCCTGTGAAGGGGTTCTGAACGTACAGGTTCTTTCCTTGGTAGGCCCCCGACAGGGTGATCGTCTGTGCGGAAACCGAAGTGGCGCACAGGGACCAGAGGGCAAGGAAAAGAACGCCGAAGCGACGCATTGCGTAGAGTGGGGACGAGAGGCTAGTGGTCACAGCTCGTGATGTGGTTCTGGCAAAAATGGGTAATCTCTCCATAGGAAACAACAGAGCTCCACCGAGAGTGGTGCTTGCACTATTCAGCACCAATTTAGCGATTGAGTAATTAGAACGCGTGATTTCTTTGCGCATTTCGGGGATGAATCTTTCCGTATCTTGGTTACATTCTCTGAAACCACCTTCTGGTAACTCCTAACAACTTCATGCAATCACCTTGCCGCTTCTTTGTGTTCGCCCTCTTTGTGTGGCTTGGCGCTGGTGCCAGTTGGGCCAGCACCTTATTGGTTCCCATGGACGAACGGCAAAGCAACCACCTGAAAGCCTACGGGGTTACCTACTGGATACTAGAAAACGGCGGAACGGCAGATTGGTTGCTTAATTATCGCGGCGGCAGCTTTGCGTACCCACACAAAGTAGCCTACGAGGAAGAACTTCGGGTGCGTGGGGTGAGCTACGAACTGATTTCCGACGGCGAATATCAAGGGTTGAAAAACACCTTGCAGAGCCCGGCAGTCAACATGGATGTCATGCCGCTGGAGACCGCGCCGAAGATTGCCGTCTACTCGCCAAAGACCAAACAGCCGTGGGACGATGCGGTCACCTTGGTCCTCACTTACGCGGAGATTCCCTACGATGTCATCTTTGATGACGAACTGCTGGCCGGAATGCTGCCCCGCTATGACTGGCTGCACCTGCACCACGAAGACTTCACCGGTCAGTACGGAAAGTTCTACGCCAATTACCACACCGCGCCTTGGTATGTGGCCCAGCAACGCGAGTACGAAGCCTCCGCCCACAAGCACGGCTTCGCAAAAGTCTCGCACCTGAAGCTGGCCACCGTCCTGAAAATTCGCGACTACGTGGCTTCGGGGGGCTTTCTCTTTGCCATGTGTTCGGCGACCGATACCTATGACATTGCCCTGGCCGCTGATGGGGTCGACATCTGCGCACCCATGTTTGACGGCGACCCGATTGATCCACGGGCGCAACAGAAGTTGAAATACGACGGCTGCTTTGCCTTCGAGAACTTCCGCCTCTCACTGAATCCCTATGAATACGAGTACTCGGACATCGACAACAACTCGCGTTCGGGGCTCAACGAGCAAAACGACTTCTTCGAACTCTTCCAGTTCTCGGCCAAGTGGGACCCCATCCCCACCATCCTAACCCAGAACCACACCCAAATCGTCAAGGGTTTCATGGGCCAGACCACGGCCTATAAAAAACACCTAGTCAAGAAGGACGTCCTGATTCTGGGCGAAAACCCAGCGGTTGGCGAGGTGCGCTACATGCACTCGACCTTCGGCGAGGGCTTTTGGACTTTCTATGGCGGGCATGACCCCGAAGACTACCAACACTTTGTTGGCGAAGAACCCACGGACCTGAACCTGCACCCCAATTCGCCGGGTTATCGGTTGATTCTCAACAACATTCTGTTCCCTGCGGCCAAGAACAAGCACCGAAAGACCTAGGCGAGCGCCTAATGCATTCGGTCGGGGCGCGGCTCGAGGGTCGCAACCAACTCCGCCTCGGCATCCAACCAGTGTTGCCAGCGCGCACGGACTTCCTCTTTAGACAGACAGGTTTCGGCGAGGTCGAGGAACGTGCGGTAGTGCCCCGCTTCGCTGACCATCAGGTCATAGTAGAAGGCCTTCAATCCTTCGTCCGCAATCTCGCGGTTCAGCACCCGAAACCGCTCGCAGGAGCGCGCTTCGATCAGGGCGTTCATCAGTAGGTGCTCGACCAAGTTCTCCATCCGGTTTCCGCTCCGCTTGATGCGCAGCAAGCCCGCCACGTAGTCGTCTTTGCGCTGGGCGCCCAGCTTCAAGCCGCGCTTGCTCAATTCAGCGAGCACGGCCCGAAAGTGCCCCCACTCCTCGGCCACAATCGGTGCGAGGGTTTCGACCAATCCTGGGTGATTCGAATAGCTGACAATCAGCGAAATGCCCGACGAGGCGGCTTTCTGTTCGCAATACGCATGATCGGTCAGGATCTGCCCCAGGTCTTGTTGGACCATCTTCGCCCAACGCGGATCGGTCGGTAGGCGCAGTGCCAGGACATGCTTTTCAGCCGCTTCCATCAGGGGGCTTTCTCGGCGATCAGGCAAAGGGT
Organism: uncultured Cytophagales bacterium; assembly: GCA_964350605.1. Classification (GTDB taxonomy): domain Bacteria; phylum Bacteroidota; class Bacteroidia; order Cytophagales; family JAAEPT01; genus CAYGKP01. Next base: position 10,738 of record CAYGKP010000031.1, on the reverse strand, counting down.
ATGCAGTTGGTAGCTCTGCCCTTGCCATTCCATTGGCGGATCGGCAATCAACTCGTGGCGCACGTTCACAAAGCCTGCGGCTTTCAGCAAGGCTTCCGCTTCCTCGGCAGTGTAGAGCGTGAAGCCGAACTTCGTAACTGGCAGTTGTTCGGCCTCATTCTTGGGGCGAATGCCCAGGCACAACCGACCGCCCGGCTTGAGCACCCGCAGGACTTCCTTTGCGTCACTGGAGGGCTCAGGCCAGAAATAGAGGGTATTGACCGTCACGATTCGATCAAAGGAATCATTGGGGTACGGGATCTCCGAGACGCTAGCCACCGCCACTTCGACCAACCCTTCGGTGATCTGGCTTCGATGCGTCCGTTCGATCAAGGCCACCATATCGGCTGAATAGTCAATGGCCGCGTAGCGTACACCGGGCCCAACCCCCAGCAATTCGCGAATGAAAAATCCATTGCCCGGCCCAATCTCCAGCACGCGATGGCCGTCCTGCACATCGACGGCCCCATAACAATTGCGGTTCATGTCCGCGTTGGTGCGGTTCATCGCTTGGGCGACTTGAAGGCCAAATTCGCCTTCCGGCTTGCGAAGCTGGGCGGCCAACTCTTCGGGGCGGGGTTGTGGTTGTTCGCTCATCGTCAATCGTAGAAATCCCAGCGGATGCCAAACTCCATCGAGCGAGGTTGGCCCGTGTAGTACGGCGCGGTGAAATAGCCGTTCGCGCCGAAAAGGCCCTGACTGCCGTGGGTCAGTTTGATGAAAATCAGCGCGCGCTTGACGCGAGCGTTCACGAAGGGCTCGACCATTACGTACCCATCGCTCTTGAAGTCGTTTTGGACCAGGAACTGCCCGGTCACAGGCAGGTAGTCCGGGGCGTAGTAGCTCGACAGGTACGAGATGTCCACCCCGATGCGCATCGGCAGCCGCCCACTGACCAACAAGCCTTTCCAGTAAAGCCGTTGGCGCACGTGCCACTCGGGTACAGGTAACACTTCAGGGCCACTAGAAGCTGTGTAGCGCGTTTGGTTTTCCACGTTCAAGTGGAGCGGTTGCCACGTCCAACGACCACCCACAAACAGCGACAACTGGTTGACCGAGGGCCCCTCCTGCTTGGGCAAGCCGTCCGAGCCGTAATAGATCAAGTCGGTCACCGTATTGTTGGCAAAGCCCGCATTGACCGCCGCATTCTCGCCAACGGGTACGTCGGCGTTGGCGTGGACTTTCAGGCTGGTGGTTTGCAGGAAGTCGTTGTTCCATTGAAGGAAGCGCCCGTCAAAATGATTCTGCAACAAGTCGGGCGACTTGCGGGTGAACTGAACACCCCCGCGAAACACCTTGACCCACAGGTCGCCGCGCAGCAGCAGATCGCCCCGGTCGCTGACCTCGCCCTCGCTTTCCAGGCCAATGCCGTTCGGCAAGCCCGCCCGTAGGTAGCCACCCAAGAAGTTCTCGCTCTGCCAGACTTCTTGGTCCTCGGCCACAATGGAGCCCTCCCAGGTAAAATCCTTACGCCGCACCCAGACCCGGTAAGCCTTCAGGGTGTCTCCGCCCTTGATGCCCGCTTCGTTTTGGATCAGGTGGTAGTTCGAAAACTCGTGCAGCGACTCGGCGGGGAAATAGTTGTACACCTCGACGGGCACCCCGCCAATCGTGTCATTCACAAACGGCTCGATGAAGATGCCACGATCCTCGTAAAAGTCGCGGTTGCCTTGCAAGTCGCGGTCGATGTAGCGGTTTACCCGCAGGTGATAGTCGGCACGATGATAGAGCTGTACTGTCGAATCGAAGATCGACAGTTGTTGATACAGGTGGTACTGATAGCGCCAATCGTACCGCTGCACATCAGTGAGCCAAACTTGCTCCTCCTGGTAATCAAAGAGGTTGTCTTTCGAGAAGGCCTCGGCGGTGTCGGGCCGGATTCCGCCGCTTTCGTTCACAATGTGGTTGAGGGTCGTGAAGTTGAGCAGGAGGTGATAATTGCCGCGCTTGGAACGCGCCCCGAGCCACGCCTTGAATCCATAGTGGCTAGCGTATTGGTCGGTGGCCAGGGGTTGGCCCAGTTGGGGGTTGGAGGTCAGGCGTCGAAAGTCGACCCCCAAGTTGATGTCGGGCGATGCATTGGCAGTGAACTTCGCTTCCAGGATCTGCTGGCCCAGCCCGCCTTGCACATAATTGAGGCTCGAATGTGGCGACTTGGTGTCGTAGTAGCGCACGTCCTCGGACTGTGGTGCCCAGGCGTCGAAGGCATCAAAGCCAAGGCCCACACCGATTTGGCCCGGCGGGCGATAGAAGATGTAGCGTGTGGGCGAACCCAGGTTGCCCAGCTCTTGCAGTGGATCGGCCTGCATCCGGAAGGCCGGGTCGTACAGGTGGAAATCCGTCAGGTTGGTATCGAGCCAACTGCTCGGGTTTCGGAACTCCAGCAAATCGCTCTCCTTGTACGAACCCGTGGTCTCCGGCCCGTAGACCAACACGTAGATCGCCGTGTCGGCCAAGCGTTGCGCCTGCGCCGCACCCATCGAGAAGACAAGCGCACAGACCAAGCCCCAGCGTTTCATTCCTTGACGAGTCATTCCGGCACGAAGGTAGTCCATCACCCCGCTACCGCACGATTGACTTGCGCAAGGAACGCCTGTTCGCCCTCCAGGAAGACCACTTCAATGGGCTGCGTATACCACGGCAGGTTCTTTACATTCTCCCAGCCTTCGGCCACTTCCAGGCGCATGCGGTCTTTCTCTGTGGTCAAAAGAGCCACCCCCTCGCCCGCTACCCGGAACTGGTCGTGAATGCGCTTGAGGTCGAGCAACGAAAAGCGGTGGTGATCAGCAAACCGCAAGTGTTCGACCAACTCGCCCATGTCCTCCACGTGCTCGATCAAGGTCTCGGGTCGGGCGATGCCCGTGACCAGCATCCATTTCTTCGGCAAGCCATCCAAGGGCCCTTCGAAGGGTTGGGGGGTGGCGTAGCCAATGCCCGTAAATGCAATCGGCGTGTCCTTGCGAGTGAAGCGCGCGATGCGGTTGCGCATTCGTTGTTTTTTGACCGGATCGAGCACCGAGGGGCATTTGGTTACGATGACCACATCCGCCCGCTTCGCACCCCAAGGAAATTCACGCAGTCGCCCGGCAGGAAGAAACCAGTCTGCATAGAACGGTCTGCGGTAATCGGTCAAGAGCAAACTGAGGCTCGGACTCACGGGGCGGTGCTGAAAGGCATCGTCCAACAAAATGACTTTTGTGCCCGGTCGCTCACCCAGCAAAGCAGGAATCGCCAAGGCCCGCTCCTCGCCCACCGCGACCGAAACCACCTGACCAAACTTGCGGTGATACTGCATGGGTTCGTCGCCCAGGGTGGTGGCATTGTCCTGTGGCCCAGCCAACCGATAGCCGGAAGTCTTGCGGCCATACCCTCTGGAAAGCGTCGCAATGGGCAGTTCAGGGGCCAGTTTCCGGATCAGGTATTCAACGTGGGGGGTCTTGCCAGTGCCGCCGACCGCCAGGTTGCCCACGCTGATGACAGGCAGATCGAACCGCGTGGCATGGTAAATCCCCCAGCGATAGAGTAGGTTTCGCAGCCCTGCCCCCGCCATGAATAACAAGGAGAAAGGCAGGAGCAGAACGAAGAGAACCGCGCGGATCACTGGCATGGCGGCCAAGTTACGCCGATCTTCGGGGCATGCCGAGCCAATCTCAACCCAGTCAGTACGAAATCGCCGCCGCGTTGGAGGCTGTTGCCCCTCGCCAGTTTCAAGAGAGCTACGACAATAGCGGCTGGCAGTACGAACGCCCCGAGCCACAGGTGAAGGCCGCGCTGATCAGCATGGATGTGACCGAAGCCGTCGTCGCTGAGGCCAAAGAGCGCGGCTGTCAACTCATCATCACCCACCACCCGTTGCTCTTCAAAGGAATCAAGCGGCTCAACCGAAGCCATTGGACGGGCCGCACGTTGCTCGATGCCATTGAAGCGGGCATCTCGCTCTACGCCATTCATACCAACCTGGACAACGTAGCAGCGGGCGTGAACCGTGCCTTGGGCGAAACCCTGGGCCTTGAGGACCTTCAGATTCTAGCGCCGAAAACCGAGGTCCTGCGCCATTTGGTGGTGTTTGTCCCTGAATCTCATGTCGAGCCGCTGCGTGAAGCGTTGCATGCCGCGGGGGCGGGCAAGATTGGCCAGTACGACAACTGCAGCTTCGAAAGCGAAGGCACGGGCCGCTACCGACCCATCGAAGGCGCCACTCCCTATCAAGTCACTGTGGGCCAACCCGAAACCACGAATGAAATCCGCCTGGAAGTCCTGGTGCCTGCCGACCGGGTGCGTGCCGTCCTGGCTGCAATGCGCGCCGCCCATCCCTACGAGGAAGCCGCCTATTTCTTGCACCCCTTGGAAAACGCCCACCAAGAAATTGGCGCAGGCATGGTCGGGCTGCTCCCCAAACCGATGGAGGCAAACGACTTCATTTCAATGGTCTCCCAGAAGCTTGGCTTGGAGCTGATCCGGCACACCGAAGCCAAAGAAATGATTCAAAAAGTGGCCGTTTGCGGCGGATCGGGCAGTTTTTTGATGGCAAATGCTCATGCGGCGGGTGCCGACGCCTTCCTTTCGGCGGACTTCAAATACCACGATTTCTTCGAGGGCGAGGGGCTCTTGCTCTGCGACTTGGGGCACCACGAATGCGAACGCCCGGCCTTGGACACAATTGCTTCGATTCTGCGCGAGAAATTCCCTACCTTTGCGGTTCACTTGAGCGCACGATCGTCAAACCCCGTGCGCTACTTTCGGCCTCAAGCCCCACCTGCTTCTCGTAAGCCTTCTTAGCCACCCGCGCCGCATGGAACGCACCGCCCAGGAAAAACTCAACTCGCTGCTCAACTTCCAGAACATCGATTCGCGCCTCGACGAACTGCGCCGCTTGCGCGGTGATTTGCCTGAGGAAATTCGCGACTTGGAAGACGAGATCGAGGGCTACAACACCCGCAAAAGCAAGCTGGACAACGATCTGGCGGACCTCGAGCAAGGCATTTCGGACAGCCGCCAAGGCATCAAGGACGCCGAGAAGCTGATCGTCAAGTACCAGGAGCAGCAGAACAATGTTCGCAACAACCGCGAGTACGACGCCATTACTAAGGAGATCGAGCTTCAACACCTCGAAATCCAGATCCTCGATAAGCGCATCAAAGAATCGGGTGCGAACATCGAGGCCAAGAAAGAAATCCTCGAAATCACGACCAGCGCCCTCAAAGAGCGCAGCGAAGACCTCGAGGTAAAACGCAAGGAGCTCAACCTCCTGATCGCCGAAAGCGAAGAGGAAGAGAAGAAACTCCTCGCCGAGCGCGCGAAAGCCGAGAAGCAAATCGAAGAGCGCCTGCTCTACTCCTACAATCGCTTGCGCCAGAACCTGCGCAACGGCCTAGCGGTCGTTAAAGTAGAACGCGGTGCTTGTGGTGGTTGCTTCAACGTGGTGCCCCCACAGCGTCAAGCCGAGATTCGCGAACAGAAGAAGATCATCGTCTGCGAACACTGCGGTCGCATTCTTGCCGACGTGCAGGAAGAAACCGCCGAAGACGAGAAGCGCTCGAAGGTCCGCGTCGCCGCCGACGCCTAGTCCCTCGTAAGGAACTCCCTTTACTATGGTCGCGCTGTCAGACCTCTGGCCCGCAGCGCAGCGTTTTCCCTACGCCCTTGCCCTGCGCGGCAACGGGTATGACTGGGGCTTTCCCGATCGATTGGTTTGGAGCCACAAGGCCCTGAACGCGAATACTCCCCATGGCTTTTCTGCCTTGCGGGAGGCTCAAAGTTGGGGGACACCCTACTACGGCCTGCTCGGCTACGACCTCAAGAACGAACTGGAAGACCTACGTACGGCTCAGCCCGCAACCGTTGCCTTTCCCGATGCGCTGCTTTTTGCGCCCGAGCACGAAGCGGCCTATGAGGCTCCGGCAAGTAGTTCCTCACTCTCTCCCGTTCAGCAACCCGATCACCTGGAAGCCAGCCTGAGCGAGGAATCGTACTTGGCGGCTGCGTATGCCCTGCAGCAGCACATCCACCGCGGAGACATTTACGAGGTAAACCTGTGCCTCGAGTTTCGCCTGAACCAGCCGGGCCTCGATCCTCTGCTTCTGTTCGAAGCCCTTAACCAACGCTCGCCGATGCCTTTCAGCTACTTGCTGAAAAACGAGAGCCACTATCTGATTGGCTCGTCCCCCGAACGCTACCTCAAACGCGAAGGCACCTCCCTGATCAGCGAGCCGATCAAAGGCACTGCCCCCCGCGACCCCGACCCACACCGCGATCGGGCGAACGTCAACCAACTGCAACTCAGCAAAAAGGAACGAGCCGAGAACCTGATGATCGTCGACCTGGTGCGCAACGACCTGACACGCTGCGCCGATGGCCTGGTCTCCGTTCCTAAGTTGCTGGAGGTGAGGAGCTTTCCCGGAGTTCACCAACTGGTCTCCATCGTTCATGCCGAGGTGAAGGCCGAACGAACACCCCTTGAGTTGATTGCCCCGACATTTCCGATGGGCAGCATGACGGGTGCTCCGAAGATCGCCGCCATGCAGCTTTGCGAGCAGTACGAAGGCTTTCGTCGCGGGGCCTATTCGGGTGCCCTTGGGTGGTTTGATGCGAAAGGCGACTTCGACCTTTGTGTGGTAATTCGCTCGTTGCAATACGATGCGCAGACAGGCCAGCTCGCCTTCCAAGTCGGCAGTGCGATCACGGCCCTCGCCGACCCGAAGGAGGAGTACCGCGAATGCCTTCTCAAAGCCCAAGCCCTGCTTGGCGCGATTTCCGATGCCGCGGGGCACTAGTATCTTTTTCTCCCGCCAGCCGTTATGCCTTTCGGCGCAGCACCGCATCTCTTTTTCATGAACACGCTTCCTCGTCCCACCACTCGCAGCCGCCTGCGCCGCGCGTGGGGTCGGCGTTACTATACCCTGCGACGTTGGACGAAATGGAAACTGAGTAGCCAGAAATGGGCTCGCCAGCGGTCCTTTGATGCGACTCAGCACGAGGTGTTCACGCATCGGTCGTTGATCCTGCGCCCACTCAAAGACGTGCAGATGTACCTGCAAGAAAACAAGCGCGCCAACCTACGCCTGGCGATCCAGCACTTGGACGGCGTGGTGCTTCAGCCTGGCGAAACCTTCTCGCTGTGGCGATTGGTAGGTCGGCCCACGAAGCGAAAAGGATACCTCGATGGCCTTGTTCTCAACCAGGGTCAGATCGAGACGGGCATCGGCGGCGGGCTGTGTCAATTGGGGAATCTGCTTTTCTGGGTATTTGCCCACAGCCCCCTGACCATCACGGAACGCTACCGCCACGGCTACGACGTGTTTCCCGACGTGAACCGAAAAGTACCCTTCGGCGCGGGTGCGACGCTTTCCTACAACTACATTGACTTTCAGGTAACAAATGAAACCACACAGGCCTTTCGGATCGCGCTGTGGCTGGATGAGACCCACCTGAACGGGCGGCTTGATGGTGAAACAGTCCCCAAGGAAACCTACCGCATTGAAGAGCGCGACCACCAGATGAAACAACAAATCTGGGGCGGCTACACACGCCACAATCGGATCGTCCAGGTCATCGAGAAACCTGATGGAATACAGCTCGAACGGATCCTGGCCGAAAACCATGCGATCATGATGTACAGCCCTTTCCTTGAATCAAGGAACTGACAAAGTGGCAGTAGCGTTGCATTCTTCGTACCTTCGGGGTGCGACACGCCCACTATGCCCGAGCTAATTTCCGAACTAAAGATCCTGGGTCAGGATGACCTGCAGCCCGAAAAGGAGTACAAGACCACCCGTACCCACAATACGGGCCAGGCCCGCAAGCTCTACATCGAGAGTTACGGCTGTCAAATGAACTTCTCGGATTCCGAGATCGTAGCCGCCATTCTGCACGAAGCGGGGTACGACACCACCGACGCGCCCGACGAGGCCGACCTTGTGCTACTCAATACCTGCTCGATCCGCGAGAAAGCGGAGACAACCGTCCGCCACCGCCTCCAACAAATTCAGTCCTTCAAGAACCAACGCCCTGAAATGCGCGTGGGTGTACTCGGCTGCATGGCCGAACGTTTGAAAGAGAAATTCCTCGAGGAGGAACAACTGGTCGATCTGGTCGTCGGGCCCGATGCCTACCGGGAACTGCCCGGTTTGCTCGGTGATGTGGACGAGGGCCACAAAGCGGTCAATACCTTCCTCTCGCGCGAGGAGACCTACGCCGACATCGCGCCCGTCCGCTTGAACTCGAATGGTGTGACGGCCTTCATCTCGATCATGCGCGGCTGCGACAACATGTGCTCGTTCTGTGTTGTCCCGTTCACCCGGGGCCGCGAACGCAGCCGCGATCCGCATTCAATTGTGAAGGAAGCCGAGGACCTGTTCGCCAAAGGCTTCCGGGAAGTGACGCTGCTAGGCCAGAACGTAGACTCCTACAAGTGGTCGCCGAACACCGAATTGAAAGGCAAAGCCCAGATCGAAAAAGCGGGCGAAACAGAGGTAATCACCTTCGCCGATCTGCTCGAACGTGTCGCGAACGTGTCCCCCGACCTGCGCATTCGCTTCTCGACCTCGCACCCCAAGGACATCACCGATCAAGTCCTCGAGACGATGGCTCGGCATGAGAACGTGTGCAACTACATCCACCTGCCGCTGCAAAGTGGATCAAGCACCGTGCTCGAACGCATGAACCGCACCTACACGCGCGAGTGGTACTTGGATCGTGTGGAAGCCATCCGCCGAATTGTCGATCCCGAGTGTGGCATCTCGTCCGACATGATCTCAGGCTTCTGTGGCGAGACCGAAGCGGAGCACCAAGACACGATCAGCTTGATGAAGCTCGTCCAGTACGACTTCTCCTACATGTTCTTCTACTCCGAACGCCCCGGCACCCTGGCCGAGCGCAAGTACGAGGACGACATCCCGATGGACGTCAAGAAGCGTCGCTTGCAGGAGGTCATCGACCTGCAACAGCAACACGCCGCCCAGATCAACCGCAGCAAAATCGGGAAGATCTACAAGGTGCTCGTCGAGGGCACTTCCAAACGTTCGGAAGACCAACTGATGGGCCGCACGACGCACAACACCGTCTGTGTCTTCCCCCGCGAGAACTACAAGAAAGGCGACTACGTGCACGTCCGGATCGAGGATTGTACGGGTGCGACGCTCATTGGGAAACCCGTTCCAGCCCCTCAAACAGCATGATGGTTAGCGAACAGGAACTCCGCTCGGTCAAGCTCCGCTACGGGATCATCGGCAATGCTGAGGCCCTGAACACGGCGCTGCGCGTCGCGGTGCAAGTCGCGCCGACCGAGATGACCGTGCTCATCACCGGCGAATCAGGCAGCGGAAAGGAATCCTTCTCTAAAGCGATTCATGCCCTCTCGCGCCGCAAGCACGGCACCTTCATCGCCATCAACTGCGGGGCCATTCCTGAAGGCACCATCGATTCGGAATTGTTCGGCCACGAAAAGGGCTCGTTCACCGGGGCGCACGAAGCGCGCAAAGGCTATTTCGAAGTGACCGACGGTGGTACGCTCTTCCTCGATGAGGTCGGCGAGATGCCCCAATCGACCCAGGCCCGCCTACTGCGCGTGCTGGAAAATGGCGAGTTCATCCGCGTGGGGGCCTCTAAGGCTCAAAAGACCGATGTGAGGGTGGTCGCGGCCACGAATGTCGACCTACGCGAAGCAGTCCAGAAGGGCAAGTTCCGCGAGGATTTATACTACCGCCTCTCGACGGTGCCCATCCACGTACCGCCCTTGCGCGAACGCGGCAAAGACATCGAACTGCTGTTCCGAAAATTCGCGGGTGACTTCGCCGAACAGTACCGCATGGACCCCTTGCAGTTGAGCCCTGAAGCAGAGACACTGCTTCTCTCTTATCGCTTTCCGGGCAACATTCGCCAACTGAAAAATCTAGTCGAGCAGATGTCGGCCCTCGAGACTGAGCGTCTACTCAGCCGCGAGAAACTGGCCAAGTACCTGCCCGACGACCCCATGCGCTTCCCTGCCCTCGTCAAGCAGGGGCCCGAAAGCGTCTCGGAACGCGAGTTGCTCTACCAAGTCCTCTTCGACATGAAGCGCGACATGGCCGAGCTGAAAAAGCTGGTCTTCGAGGGCCTCCAAAACGAAAGCTATGGTGCCGAGATTCTCTCGGATCACAAGGAGTTGTTCGTGGACATGGACGAAGACATGCGTCGTCCGTTGCGGAAGCTGAACGAGGAGCGTGACACGCCGCTACTTTTGGAATCGTCTCAACGGGCCCGCTATGAAGCGGAAGAAGAAGATACCGAAGACACCGAAGCGGTCGTTCAACAGGAAAGCCTTTCCTTGGAAGACCAGGAGCGTGATTTGATCCTCAAAGCCCTCAAACGCCACAACAACCGCCGCAAATTGGCCGCCGACGAATTGGGCATTTCCGAGCGCACCTTATACCGAAAACTCAAGCAGTATGAACTTGATTCGTAACCGTTGGGTCGTCGTGCTGCTTGTGCTTGGCGGCTGTGCCGCGCCGATGCGGTACAGTTTTAAAGAAGGCGGGCCACCCGAAGGGGCAAACTCCATCGGCATCCTCACCTTCGCCAACGAAGCGGGCAACGGTCCCCCGACCCTCTCTCAACAATTCAGCGAGGATTTGCGCGAGTTCTATCAGAACCAAACCCGCCTGGAGATCCTTCCCTATGGCGGCGATTTGGAACTGACAGGCGCCATTACTGGCTACCGGGT
>CAYGKP010000030.1:0-18016 GCA_964350605.1 uncultured Cytophagales bacterium | reverse complement strand
CTGCTGTTCTGCGAGCTCCACGCCGGCACCGGCATCGCCGGCTCCGTCGCCGAGGTGTTCCGCCGCACCAGCCGCCAGGGCGGCAGCGCGCCGGTGCTGCCTTTCAACGGGCGGGACGAGGCGCTCGAATACGCTGAGGACGCTCTGCTCGAGGAACGCGGCGTGAGCCCCACCCTGCGTGCCGGGCGGGTATCGCTGGCTGACAACGCGCTGTTCGTGGCCGCCATTGCACCGCTGCGCACCGGCGGCGGACCGGAATGGCAGCGTGCCGCGGTGGGGGCGATGTGGGGGCTGCTTAGCCATCGGTTTTTGTTTCCATGCAGAGGCGCAAGTTGCGCTTGCCGTTTTGAAGATAGCTCTTGACCGACTTGAGGTCGAATCCGGTCAGCTGGGCGATCTCTTGGTAGGACTTCTTCTCGTAAAAGAACAGTCGTACGCAAGTGCCTTGATCGGTGCCCAGGCCTTCCAGGCATTCCTCCAAGTGGGTGAGGGCCATCTCCTTCTCATCCAAACGATGTTCCAACAGAGAGAATTCCACAACCGGTTCTTCCGTTTCGGTCAAATACTTGTCTTGACGCTGTCGCTGGGTCTTTCGGCTACGCAGGATCATCAGGCAATGATTGCGGGCCACTTGGACCAACCAACCACGGAACTGGGTGATTTCGTGCTTTTTGAGGCTCTCGAACAGGCGTTCGTATACCTGCATGGTGGCGTCTTGCGCTTCGTCCGCGTCGCCCAAATACTTCAGACACACACCTAATACCAAGTGCGCGTAGCGCTGGAATAACTCACCCAACGCGTCGCGATCGCCCTGCTTTCGAAAGCGGTCGATCAGCTCGTTGTCCTCAACTTGGGATAGCCGCCCGGGTTGGCCCCTTTTGCGCATGGGCGGAAGTTACACCACAACGGCAAGCCGGGCCAAATGATCGGTCAAACAGACCTTCCGGTGGCCTACAAGAAGTTGTACTCCTTGATGGTGTGGTGGGTCGGGCAGGGCAGGCGTTTCATGGGCTTTTTGCGCTTTTGACGCAGCAAAACCGCCAGTGAAATTTCGTGCGCCCCACCAGTGCGTGCCTGGCGCAAGCGCGAGACTGTCAGGTCATAACTATAGCGAAACTCCAGGTCTTTGGCAATCCGCCAGCCGCCCATGAAGATCATTGATTCGTTATTGGGAACCCCATTTTCAATCTTTTTGAAGGGAATGCCTCGGTACCAAACGCCCAACAAAAAGTGGTCATACAGCCCATAGAGACCCGCGTCCACCTGGTCGGATTCGCCTTGGAATTTGTAATGAACCGTGGGGGTCAGGCTGATTTCCTTTTGGCTGCCGTCATAGCTCCAAAAGTCACCTTTTCCACTCAGGTCAATTTTGTACCCTGCCACGAACGAGGCTTTCACGGGTACCCGTGCTTGGTTGCTGTAGACCGAGACGTTCGGCTGGTTGAGGTGATGAGTCGCGAGACCAAACCAGAAGCGGTCGGAGTAGACCAAAGCTCCTGCGGCGACATCGGCATACCAGAAACGCTCGTCGGCCGGTTGATCGGCAACGGTCGATGTTTGACCTGCATTGCTGAACTGGTAGGTGAAGCTCAAATCGCCGTAATCAAGCGAGCGGTTGACCGCGCCCAGTTGCAGGCCCGCGCGGACTGTGACCTTGTCGGAAACAGGCAATTCGTAGCTGTACTGCAAGTGTACCTCGGTGGAATTCAGCAACGCCGAGCCCTGGCGGTCGTGCAAAAACATGATGCCCACGCCGCTCTGGACCTCGGGCAGATAGGCATCGAACGAGGCCAAATAGGTATTGAACCGCGCATCAAGCTTGGGCCACTGGATTCGGTTGTGGATGATCGCGCGCGGAAAGTGCGAGCTGCCGGCGAACGCAGGGTTGATGTAAAGCGAAGTGGCGTAGAACTGCGAGAACTGAATGTCCTGGGCCATGGCCTGGGGGCCGATGTGCCAGAGCAAGCCAAGCAGGGGTAGAGAGCGTAGAAAGGAGCGGGATCGCACGTTCTTTTTTGTGTAGGTCTACGAGATTTGGGCGTGCAGGTTGTGGAATCCTCTGCAATATTGCCGTCCAGCTTGCAGGATTCGCAATCTGCCCGACAAGATGAATCCAACGGAATTCAGAGATTTTGGTTGCGATCGTCGAACATTCCTTCCGTAATTCCCGTATACCACACTTCCCAGAACCTATGAATCGAACAACGATCCCCTTTTTAGCCCTCTTGGCCTTTCTCCTCGGTATGGTTAGTGGCTGTACGCCCACGGCGAACAAGCAACGCCTAGCAGCCCAGAAGCGCACGTTGGCCCGTGAATACTTTTTAGCGGGCGACTATGTCTCGGCCCTGCCGCTCTACTTATCCTTGGATACGCTTGACCCAGACGATCCGGAAAATGACTACGCCATCGGTGTTTCGTACGTGAAACTGAAAATGAATCTCTCCCAACCTTACCTGGAGAATTGCATTGCGAATGCCAATTTGTATTCCCCCGACCTGCGCTACTATGCGGCTCGTGGGTACCACCTCAACCACCACTTCTCGGCGGCTAAGGCCGAGTACGAGGCGTACCAAATGGCCCTCGATACCACCAAACTGCGTAACCTGGCGGCTACGCGCGAGGAAGTGGATCGGCTCATCACCCAGTGCGAGAACGGCCTTCGCTACAAAGCGGAAGTCAAAGACATGACCATCAAACGCCTGCCCGATGGCATCAACAGTGAGTATGCCGATTATGGCGCGCTCCTTACGGCCGATTCGCGGGTGTTGATTTTTACTTCTGACCGCCCTCAGGCGAAGGGGGAAGCCCCCCACCGGGTGACGGGCGATTACGATGAGGATGTGTACTACTGCGAGTGGATTGACTCGACCGAAACGTGGAGTGAACCCAAAAACTTGGGCCCTAACGTGAATACTGCTAGCCATGATGCGAGCATCTCGTTAACCCCCGATGGGCAAAAGCTTTTGCTCTACCGGTATGTCCAGGGCCAGCCTTGGGAGAAGGCGTCTGGCGACATCTACATCAGTCAACTGAAAGGAAGCCAATGGAGCAAGGCCGAGCCGATCAGTGCGAACATCAACTCACCCGCATGGGAGCCCAGTGCTTCGATCAGCAGCAACGAGAGCCTGATTTATTTTTCCAGCGATCGCGAGGGTGGGTTCGGAGGTACCGACATCTACGTGGCCAAGAAATTTCCCTTCGGTGGGTGGGCCGAGCCGCAGAACGTGGGCAACGTGATCAACACGCCCTACGATGAGGATTCGCCGTACCTGCACCCCGATGGCAAGACGTTGTACTTCAGCTCGAATGGCCATTCAACAATGGGAGGCTTTGACATTTTCGTCTCGCACCTGAACGAGGAAACGGGCGAATGGGGCGAGCCCGAGAACCTTGGCTTTCCCATTAACAGCGCGCACGACGACATTCATTTCTCGGTTTCGGCCGACGGACGCACGGTTTTCTTCGCCGCCGAGCGGCCAGGAAGCCAGGGCATCGACATTTACACCGCCGAATTGGGTCGTCCGGCATCCAACCTGATGGTCCTTAAGGGCTTGATGGTCGATTCGATCACGGGTAAACCGATCGAGGCGTCGATTCGCCTGACCGACAAACGAACTGAAGAGCTACTTGGTGTCTTCACCTCGAACAGCGAGACGGGCAAATACATCATCGTTGTTCAGGAGGGTGCCGACTATCAAATCGACATCGAATCAGAGGGCTACGAGCTCTGCAACCTGACGGTAGACAACACTGGGCTACAAGATTTCGTAGAGGTAGAAAAGAACATTCGTCTTTGCCCCAAGGGCATCCTTCCGAAAACCACCGCTCCGCCCGACCCAGCGGAGAAATAGTTACCTGCCGTAGGAAGGTGACATCAATAGAGAACTTTAGATAATAGTTTAGACGAGATAAGCGCATGAACGGACGATACGCACGCCGACAGGCCTGGTTGTTGACCATCGCCCTGTTTTCATTTCTGGGAACCACTGGCCTTCGCGCGGAGGGGACTCGTCAATTGAATCCTACCGCTGGCGATCAAGGCCGCCTTCAGATTTGGGACAACAACGATGCGAACCGAAACTTCATGACGTTCGGTTGCCCAGCCAATCGCAGGCTCTACATCCACATTTCCGATCCTTCGGAGCGGATTTATTATGGCTTCCTACAGACCGACAATGATGTGTACTATCGCATCATGGACCCCCTGGGTAACCCGGTGGTTTCGGCAGCAGGCAACGGCATTTTATGCCCAGTCGGTGGCGCAGGTCGCATTACAACCTATAACTCGGCGGTCATAGGGCCGCAGCAGCGAACCGGCGGTGCGGGCGGCTACAACGCGTTGTTCTACCAGCCGACGATGGCGGGGGACTACTACATCGAGTTCAATGCGCGTCACCCGTCGATCGTAGCGGCCAACCGTGTGAAGCGGACCTTTACTTATCTTGATGTCACGGTCACCGATGCAGGAAACAACGAGATCCTAGGCCGTCTGTGGTCCCAGCAGTGGGACATCAACATGATGGGAGGGAATAATCGCTTCAATGCAACGATGTTCATTTATGCCGATGATGGGGTTGTAACATCTTTGGACTTCAACGGCATTCAGCCGTTTGGTTTCGTCATTTCATCGAACCAAACGGGTTGCACCAACACGGGGAACGTGAACAACGACCGCCGCTCTCGGAACGGGAACGTCAATTTCCCCCAGTACCGCCTCTTCCTGAACAACCCCGACACCACCCAGTTTCCAACCGGAACCTTGGGCTCGATCACCAGCTCGGCGACATTAACGGGTTGTACCCAAGTCAATCGATGCATCAACGTGGAAGTTGATCAGCCCGGTTCGGTTGACGTGCTCCTGAATTTTAATGGCATACCGGGGTATCAGAATGGAAGTTCGGACTTACTGCTTCAGACAACTGTAGCGGCAGGGCTGACCTGTTTGCCTTGGGATGGCCTGGATGGCTTGGGCAATCTGGTCCCGTCTGGGACCAATTTTGAGGCAACTGTTTTTTATCGAAACGGCTTAACCCACTTGCCGCTCTTTGATGTAGAGAGACACACCAACGGCTACATCGTCCAGCTCTTTCGACCCGCAGGCCCAAACCCTAATTTGTTTTGGGATGATTCTCAGTTGCCTGCAGGGACTACCGAGTTGAATGGAGCGACAACACCTCCCGGCCAACACACTTGGACAAGCAACTACGGTAACAACCGAACGATGAACACCTGGTGGTTCGCCAGTGTGGATTCGAATACGACGATTCTTTCTGTTGTCGAACCAATCGACGTGGATGCCGACTCGGTGTCTGCCGGACAGGATACCACCGTCTGTTTGGGCGGAGCGACGGCTGTTGATCTGCGTGGCCAGGTCCAAAACGCTGGTGGCGGTACCTGGAGCACCTTGGGTACTGGTATCTTCAATCCCAACACCCCAACAGGCCGCTACGAACCCTCTGCTGCCGACATATCCAGCGGATCAGTCAATTTGGTGTTGACAACAACTGGTAACGGCGCGTGTCCACCTCGTCGCGACACCGTGCGCATCGCCTTCCCACCCACGCCCGCACCAAATGCGGGTCCTGACCGATTCGTGTGTGCCAACAACTCGGCCACAACCATTGCCGGTGCCTCGTTCGGTGCCACTGGTGCAGGTGTTTGGTCCTCGGCTACGGGTACAGGTACTTTCTTTCCCCACGACTCGGTGATTACGACCACCTATACCCCCGATGCTGGGGAACGTGCGTCCGGTCTGGCCATTTTGGTGCTGACCACGCGCAACAACAACATATGTCCGATCGCGCGAGACACGATGGTCATCATCATCGACAACGCGCCGGTCGTGAACGCGGGCCCCGACAACAGCTTCTGCCGAAATGCGACCTACACCATGCAGGGCAGCTTCTCGGGCTCCTCGGGGGTTCAATGGATCAGTGGGGGCGGCTATGGCTCGGTCACCAACCCGACGACGGTATTTACGCCCAGTGCGGCCCAGATTAGTGCCGGGTTTGCCGACGTGATTCTTGAAACGACGGGTAACGGAAGTTGTTTGGCCGAGCGAGACACGGCCCGACTGACGCTTACGCCAGCCCCAGTCGTGAATGCTGGGAACGACCTGAATAACGTTTGTGCCAACACGCCAGGGGTCAACCTGAACGGCTCAGTCAGTGCCCCGGCCACGGGTGGGCAATGGACCACGCTGGGCAGCGGAACCTTCAGTGGCGGAGGAACCGCGTTGAACGCCCAGTATTTCCCCAGCAACGCGGATACGACCGCGGGCTTTGTGCGCTTGGTCTTGACTTCGACGGGCAACGGGACTTGTAACCCCGTGCGCGACACGATGCAGATCAACTTCCGCCCGGCCCCACGTGCAAATGCGGGTGCAGACCTGACGCGTTGCCGCACACAAGCACCCATTCCCATTACCGGAACGATTGCCAATGCGACGGGGGGTAACTGGACGGCCTTAAACGGTGGTGGTTTTACGCCAACCTCAGCCATGACCTCGGGCAGTCCGGTCAACTTTACGCCCAGTGCCTCGGAGATTACGGCCGGCTTTGCCACCCTGGTGTTGACCACCACAGGTACCGGTGGTTGTCCGGTGGGTCGTGATACGATGGCGATCATCTTGACGCCACCGCCAACGGTCAGCGCAGCCAATGGGTTGAGCGGCAATGTGTGTCGCAACAACCCCTCGATCACTTTGAACGGGACTTATTCGGCACCGGGAACTTCATCGAATTGGACCACAAGTGGCGACGGTAGCTTCAATTTCCCCGCTCAATTGAATGCGACCTACACCTTAGGAGCCAATGATCTGTCGGCCGGAACGGTGACATTGACTTTGACAGTCAACGGCGGAGGGTGTGCGCCTGTCGTGGATAATTTCGTCCTAAACGTTACCCCGACCCCCACTGTCGATGCTGGAGCCAACCAGACGGTTTGTGCCAACAACCCGACGGTGACCTTGAGTGGATCGGTGCTGACGGCAACGGGTGGTCAATGGTCCACCGAAACAGGCAATGGCACCTTTACTCCCTCGACCAGCCTGAATACCTCGTTCACGGCTTCATTTGCTGATACCAGCGCGGGCTCGGTGAAGGTCTACCTTACGACCACTGGTAACGGCAATTGTACGCCGGTTCGTGATTCCTTGACCGTTTTCTTTGCCGCGCCACCTCGATCAGATGCAGGCATTGACCAGACAGTTTGTGCCAACACGAATCCGTTGGTGAACGGTGTGGTTCTCGATGGTGCAGTTACCCCAGGTGTGGGCTACAACTGGACCACGACGGGCACAGGCGTCTTCAGCCCCAACAACACCGTGGCTGCGCCGAACTACCAACCTTCTGTTGCTGATACGACGGCGGGTAGCGTGGACCTCATCCTGCTCACCACCAACAACGGGGACTGTAACCCGGCGCGTGACACGATGACCATTTTCTTCACCCCCGCGCCGGTGGTGAACCCAGGTCCGAACCAATCGATTTGCAGCGACAACCCAACGGTAACATTGTCGGGAACGGTCAGCGCGCCTGCCACTGGAGGGCAGTGGACCGGCGGTGCCGGCACGTTTGGATCGGGCAGTGCCAGCTTAACGACCACCTACACGGCACTTCCCGCGGAAGTCAGTGCGGGTTCCTTGACCTTGACCTTGACTTCGACGGGCAACGGGACCTGTAACCCCGAAAACCGCCAGACGACCATCACGTTCACCCCAGGGCCAACAGTAAATGCCGGGGCTGATGTGGTGCTTTGCGGCGCAACACCCAACTTGGCGTTGAACGGAGTGGTCACGGTTGCGACAGGAGGCACTTGGACCACAAGTGGCACTGGGACCTTTAACACCCCAAGCAGCCTGACGGCGACCTACACGCCATCGGCAGCCGACCGCACGGCGGGCTCGGTCACCTTGACCTTGACCACCACGGGCAACGGAACCTGTAATGCGCGGCAAGACCAAATGCTACTGAGCTTCCAAGCCGTTCCAACGGTGAATGCCGGGCCGGATCAAACGGTTTGCTCGAACAGCTTCCCGGTCCAGCTCAACGCCTCGGGTTCGCCCGGTTCGTGGAACATCGTTTCGGGTACGGGTGCCTTGGGTACGCCCACTGCCCAGAATTCGACCTATGCCCCTTCGGCAGGCGACTTGACTGCGGGGTCTGTTACCCTGGCTTTCGTCACCAACGGTGGCGCTTGTCCTTCACTGTCCGATACAGTTGTCATCACACTTCTTGATGGCCCGACCTTGAACGCCGGTGTAGACCAAACGGTTTGTGCCGATACGGCAGGCGTTCAATTGAGCGCGATCACAAGTTTTGCACCCGGCATCCGCTGGCAGAGCTCGGGCAACGGCACTTTTGTCGACAGCCTTTCGACCGCGACGGTCTACAACCTGTCAGCGGGTGACATCAGCACCGGATCGGTAAACCTAATCGCTGTTACGACAGGGGTGGCCCCTTGTGCAGCGGCACGCGACACAGTGCGGGTCAGCATCACCCCGGCGGTGATTGCCTTTGCCGGACCGGACCGAGATCTTTGCGCCGACCAACCGACCATCAATCTGGTGGGTGTGGTTCAAAACGCCACGGGTGGTCAATGGAGCGGCGGAACCCCAGCCAACTATTCGCCGGGCACAACAAGCCTGACGCCGACCTACACCTTCACGGCGGCCGACCGGACCGCTGGCTTCGTCCAGGTGGTCTTGACCTCGACAGGCAATGGAATTTGTAGAGTCCAGCGCGATACGGCGCTCATCACCTTGACCCCAGTTCCGACAGTTAGTGCCGGTCCAGACGATGTGATTTGTGCCAGCAGCACGGCTAGCCTCAACGGTACGTTTGCTGGGGCGCTGGGCGTGGAATGGTATAAAGTCGGCGCAAGCGGCGGCGTGTTCTCGCCAAGCTTCGCGACCGAAGATCCAATCTATACGCCTTCGGCAACCGATACAGCCGCGGGCACCATCCGACTCGAGATCGTCACCACGGGCAACGGAACCTGTAACGCGGTACGCGATACGATGACCCTGTCCTTCGATCCGGTTCCAGTCATCACTGTCGGCCCTGACGCACAAGTCTGCGCCGATGCGGGCACCTACATGCCGACGGCCACCTTCGCGAATGCGGGCGGGGTGCTGTGGACCAGCTCGGGTACGGGCGGCTTTAACAACAATACCCTGGCGAGCCCGACCTATACCATTTCGTCGGCGGACAGCCTGGCGGGTGGCGTTTCGTTCCAAGCCATCACAACGGCCAATGGCTCTTGCCAGCCGGATAGCGACCAAGTAATCTTGACCATTACTCCGGTACCACGCGCGAACGCGGGGCCGGACTTGACCTACTGTGCGGACATCGACAGCCTGCCAGTCAATGGCTCGGTGCTGGTGGCTACGGGCGGTGCATGGTCCACAACAGGAACAGGTACGTTCACGAACGCCAGCAACCTGTCGACCTTTTATTCGCCCAGCTCGGCTGATACCCTGGCGGGCGTTGTTCAACTGGTCCTAACCACCACGGGCAACGGTCTCTGTAATCCGGTGACTGATACGACGGTCCTCACCTTCACCCCGGTGCCGACCCTCACGGTCAGCGGCGACCAAACGGTCTGTGCCGACACAGCGGGTGTGAGCGCGACCACAGTGTTTAGCGTTTCGTCAACGGTGGAATGGACCACCTCTGGTTCGGGGGCCTTCTTCCCGAACAATGTAAACCCAGCGACTACATACGTGCCGTCGGTGTCCGACACCATTTCGGGCAGCATCTATTTGATTGCGACCACGACCGACAACGGAACCTGTCAAGCGGTGAGCGATTCGCTCCTGGTGACCATCACACCGGTTCCAGTGGTGGATGCGGGCTTCGACCAAACTCGTTGCGCCGATGTGTCGGGTGTGATCCTGAATGGCTCGGTGGTTAATGCCACCGGCGGAACCTGGACAACCAGCGGTTCGGGCTCGTTCTCGCTCTTGCCTACTGATTTGGGGGCGACCTACATTCCTTCTGCCGCCGATACGGCCGTGGGAACCGTCACCCTGACCCTGACTTCGACGGGCAACGGCACCTGCCGCGCTTATACCGATCAGATGATCATCACGCTGACCGATGCGCCAACTGCCAACGCAGGTCCAGACCAAACCTTGTGCGCTAGCACAGCGACGGTTTCAATGACCGGTTCGGTGACCACTGCCACAGGTGGTACTTGGTCCTCGGCGGGTACTGGGTTCTTCAACACCCCGGTGACCAACCTGGCGAATAGCTACACGGTCAGCAGCGCGGATACCGCAGCAGGCAGCGTGCGCTACATCTTGACGACCACAGGCAACGGCCTGTGTCAACCGGCGCGCGATACGATGTTTGCCTTCTTTGAGCCTGTCCCAGTTGTTAATGCTGGGCCAGACGATACGACGTGCCAAGACGTAGTCTCGGTTGCCCTGACTGGTACAGTAGCCAACGACGCGGGAGCGACGTGGACCGCCAGCACGGGTCTGGGCAGCTTCTCGCCGAACGCGACGACGTTGAGCACCAGCTATGTCATTACCGGCCAATCGGGCAACGTAACCTTGCGATTGACCAGCGATGGCGCGGGTGTTTGCCCGCCAGTGGCCGATTCGATGCAATTGGTGATTCGCCCCCGTCCGGTCGTCGATGCAGGCATCGACGACACGATCTGTGCGGATGCGGAGAACTACACCCTTGTCGGATCGATCAGCAACGCCGATGGGGGCTATTGGACCCGTGCGGGCACGGGCAACATCGCCGATTCGACGATGCTGACGACCACCTATACGCCTTCTGCCGCTGATATTTCAAATGGTTCAGTGGTCTTCACCTTGACTACCACGGGCAACCGAGGTTGTAACAGCTATGTTGACACCAAACGGTTGTTCTTCCGACCAGTGCCGACGCTGAACGCCGGACCGGACATCCAAGTCTGTAAAGGGACCGATAGTGTTCAGGTGACCGCGAACATCACAAACGCAGGGGGCTATTGGGATAGCTTTGGTTCAGGTACTTGGTCGCTCTCGCAGGACAACGTGCTGAACTACTACAGGCCGAGCGTCGCCGATACGACGGCGGGGTCGGTGACCTTGTTCATCACCCTGACGGGAACAGGCGTCTGTAACCCAGTGAATGACCAACTGGTCTTGACCTTCATCGACGCACCGGTCATCAATGCCGGGCCGGACACCACCATCTGTTCGAACACCTGGCCCATCACCTTGCAAGGCTCGGGTGCGCCAGGTCGCTGGTCGGTGCCTTCGGGCGTGGGTACGTTTGCCCCGCATGACAGCGTATTGAACGCTACCTATACTCCTGCGTTAAGCGACATTGGCGACACGGTCATGCTGGTCCTCAGCTCGATCAACAACGGTGCCTGCCCACCAACACGAGACACGGTGATTTTCAGCCTGCCCGCCGGGCCGTCGGTCGACATCTTGACGGTGGACACCACCATCTGTGCCGATGCGGGGGGCGTGCTGTTCCCGAACGTGACAGTCACCAACAGTGCCGGGGTGCTTTGGACTTCCAGTGGATCGGGTGGGTACAACAACAACATGTTGACCAACCCAACCTACACGCCGTCGGTCACCGACATCAGCGATAGCGTGGTGACCTTGACCATCAGCACGACGGGGAACGTGGGTTGTTCGGAGGAAACCGACCAGGTGACCCTCTACATCAACCCCGAACCGACTGTTAATGCAGGCACCGACCAAACGGTGTGTGCCGACGTTTCGAGTGTGAACCTCAGCGGTTCCTTCACCCTTGCGGGGGGTATTGTGTGGAGTTCACCTTCTGGTGGTGCCTTCTCGGGAGGTGGCACTTCTCCGGTTGCGACCTACACCCCGACTGTCGCTGATACCACAGCGGGCTTTGTCGATCTGGTCCTTTCGACCACGGGCAACGGCCTCTGTCAAATCAAGCGCGACACGGTGCGCATCACCTTCACGCCTGCGCCGACGATCAACATCGGCCCAGACGACACGATTTGCGCCAGCCAAACCAGCTATGCACTTTCGGCGAACTTCACGGTTGCCACTGGCGTCAGCTGGTCGGGCAACGGCACAGGTACCTTCACCCCAGGGATCACCAACCCAACGCCGACCTACAACCTCACGAATGCGGATACGACGGCAGGGGAGGTCCGCATCATTGCGCGAACCACGGGGAATGGCGGATGCCAGATCTATCGCGACACCATGTTCCTGCGCTTCGAGCGAGTGCACATCGTCAACGCGGGGATCGACCAAAGCATCTGTGGCCAGCAGGATTCAGTCACCATGGCCGGGGTCATCACCAACTCGACGGGCGGGACCTGGACGACCTTTGGAACGGGTGCCTTCAGTGTGCCAAACACCGATTTGGCGGCGCGTTATTTCCTGAGTCCGGCAGACAAGAGTGCCGGTTCGGTGACCTTGCAACTCGCTTCGGCACCGACGGCCCACTGTCCTTCGCGCACTGACCAGATGGTGGTGAACATCACGGCGGCCCCAACGGTCGATGCAGGACTCAACCTCTCGGTTTGTGAGGACTTCGACATCGTTCAACTGACTGGCTCGATCAGCGGTGCGGGTGGTGGCCTGTGGACCACAACCAACGGGACGGGCAACTTCAGCAGTGCGACCAGCTTGACGCCGACCTACACACCTGTGTTGGCCGACCGTGCGCTGGACACCTTATACTTCTACTTGGAGACCACCGGCAACGGCCTCTGCTTGCCAGCGCTTGATTCGGTGAAGGTGGCCCTGCGTACTGGCCCGACCATCAACGCAGGTCCGAACGACACCATTTGCGCCGACAACACCTCGGGGGTTCAGCTCAATGGCTCGGTCACGGTGGCCTCTGGTGGGGTCTGGAACGGCGGCAACGGCACCTATGCGCCCTCGCGCTTCCAGGTGGCGCCGCGCTACTTCCTTTCGCCATCCGATACAGCCCTCGGCCAGATTGATTTGTACATCACCTCGACGGGCAACGGTGACTGTAAGCCAGTAACCGACACCATGCGCCTGGTCATCGACCCAGCACCTGTTGTCAATGCCGGACCGAACCAGACCCTGTGTGTGGACGTGGATACCGTTTACCTCAGTGCAACAATTGCCAATGCAGCGGGTGGTCTTTGGACACGCTCGGGTTCGGGTACGTTCACCAGTGCGGTCGGCTTGACCACTCGGTACGTGCCGTCCACGGCGGATCGCAACGCGGGCTTTGTGAACCTGTTCCTCAGCTCGACGGGCAACGGCCGTTGCAATTCGGTCACCGATACAGTGCGCATCACCTTCACCCCACGTCCGACCGTTAACGCCGGACCGGATCGCACGGTCTGTGCCGATGTGACGGGTGTGCCGATGACGGGTTCTGTTACCGTCGCAACGGGCGGTACATGGACGACGCTGGGTAGCGGCATCTTCACCCCCAACCCAGGCAACTTGACGGCCTCGTATGTGCCAAGCACCGCCGAGCGCAACAGTGCCCCCGCAACCGTCGACTTGGTGTTGACGACCACAGGGAACGGCACCTGCCAGGCCTATCGTGATACGTTGACACTAACCATCACGCCTCGTCCGATTGTGGATGCTGGTTCGGCCACGTTGTGCGCCGACATCATCACCGGAGTGGTGTTGAGCGGGTCGGTAACCAACGCCTCGGGCGGCACCTGGATGACCAGTGGAACGGGCGTCTTTGCACCCAACCCGAACACGTTGACACCCCGTTACTTCCCTTCGCCGGCGGACTTTACGGCAGGCAGTGTAACGCTGACCCTGACCAGCACAGGGAACGGGACCTGTAATGCGTACGCGGACAACCAGACGCTGATCATCACCGCCTTGCCAACAGCGAATGCTGGGCCGGATCGGATTGTGTGTCGCAACTCGATCTTGAACCTGACCCCGGCGACCATTCAGCCGGGCGTGACCTACCAATGGTTCGATGGCTCGACCAACTTGATGTCTGGCAATCTGCTGCTCAGCTTCACGGCGAGTCAGGATACTACCCTGGTGGTGGAGGCAACTGACAACAAAGGGTGTAGTTCTTACGACACCGCGCAGGTCGTAGCCTTGGATCAGCCGACGTTTGCGATGCCGGATGACACCTGTCTCTATGACGGTCTGGTGGTCGATGCCATGATCCAAACCACCCCGCCTGTCGTTGGCGACTTCCAGTGGTACCTGGATGGCTTCACCCTCTTTGGCCAGACCGATTCGGTGATCGTACCCGTCCAATCGGGCGACTACGCGATCAATTATACGATCGGGTTCTGCTCGGCGCAGGATACCATCGAGATCTTTGACGTACCGGTGCTGGTCACGGCTCTGGATCGGATTGTCTGTCAGGACTCGGTGACCAACGTCTTCACCTCGCTCATCACCGGCGCGATGTATTCATGGGAGATGGGTGCGCCTGTCTTGGAGCAAAACTCCTTCTCTGTGACGGCGACGAACGCCACGTTCACCGACACGATCATCAATGTGCAGGTGACCGACATCAATGGTTGTATCGCGGACGACTCGGTACGGGTGACGACCTATCCAACGCCAAACCCCGATCTGGTCTATGCCGATCGGTGCGACGAGGATACGTTGTTTGTGAATGCCACGCCTGCGAACCTCTTGCCGTCCGATACGGTGGGTGGAGTCTACACCTGGTTCCAGGATGGCGCGACCATTGCGAACACCCAGCCGACCTTCGCGATTGTTGACTCCGGCCAGTACGTGGTACGCTATCAAGTGGACGAGTGCTACAACCAGGATACCCTGGACATGGACTTCTTCGACTTGATTGTCCCTGACTTCCTCACGCCGGTGAACTTCTGTGAGGATACGGTGACCATCAGCGCAGGAACGGCCGACTTCTACGAGTGGATTTCCGCGCCGGTTCAGCGGTTTGATCCACCAGTGGCACCGATTGTGGGTAGCACCAACCAAACAGTGATGGTCAACATCAGAGGTGATTATGACGTGGTGTTGACTGCTGACTATGGCATCATCCAATGTCCAGATACCCATACGGTGGTGGTGACCTCGCGCTGCGTGCCGACGCTGTTCTATCCGAACGCGATCACACCGGAGAATGGTCGCGGCCAGGTATTCCAGATTTTTGGCCGCAATGCTGTGAACATCAAACTGACGGTCTTCAACCGCTGGGGCGAGATCATCTTCTTTGACGAGGCGGCCAACATCGAAGACATCTCGCCAGAGAGCAACCCATCATCAGAGTGGGGTTGGGACGGCACCTACAAAGGTGAGATCATGCAAGTGGGCGTGTATCCCTTCCTGCTCGAGTATGAGGGCGACTCCGAGGAGTTCAAAGGCCCCTACAAGAAAGAAGGCCGAATCACGGTGGTCCGATAAGGTTCCGAAGAAACAAGCGAAAACAACCCGAAGTGCGCCCGGCCGACCAGCCGGGCGCCTTCGTTTTGAGGGGTGGGGTAATCCGCTAGGAGCGGGTCGTAACCAATTGCTTGGGCAGGGCCAAGGGAATCGATTGGCCAATTTGCAGGCGTTGCCCAGCGGGCGGCACAACGATCAGGACGGGATGGCCACTGACCGAGACTTCGGCGTAGGTACGGCTTCCGGTAAAATGAACGGCCTTGACCGTACCCGATAATGACCCTTGTGGTTCGATGCGAAACTCCTCGGGCCGGACCAGCGCGTAGCGATGCGTTTCAGGTGCTTTTAGTTCGGACAAAAGCTTAAGGGGCAGCACACTGACGTACCCGGTCATCCGCGCGACGTAGCGCGACTTTGGCTTTGCGTAGACGACCTGGGGACTGTCAAGTTGGAGCAACCGTCCGCGGTGCAGGACGCCTGTCCGTTGGCCAAAAGCAAGGCCCTGCTCCGCGTCGTGGGTCACCAGGATGGCAGCGGCCTCTTCGGTGCGAATCCATTCCAGCACAGCGGCCAACAGGTCACCCTGGCGGGGGCGGTCTTGTTGACTGAACGGTTCGTCGAGGAGGAGGAGGTAGGGCTTGCGGGCCAAGAGGCGGGCCAAGGCGACACGCTGTTGTTCGCCACCTGATAGCTCGTGGGCGAACGCGCGTTCGCGACCCTTGAGGTTCATGAGCCGCAGCAACCGACGGATTTGGGCCGGGCGTTTGGCGGGGGCGGTGTGGAAGAGTGCTTCGAGCAGTTGATCCTCGACGCGGTAGTTGGGGATCAGGCCGAAATTCTGGGGCAACCAGCCGATGCCCGGAATGCCCGGCATGGGGTTGTGGGCCGGGCCCAGCACGTACTTGTTCCGGAAGATGATGCGGCCCTCCACATCCGCATCTTCATGACCGGCGATTAGGCGAAGGAGTGTGGTTTTCCCCGAGCCACTTTCGCCCAACAGGGTCAAGGTTTCGCCTTCGTTCAGCGCGAAGCGAAGCCCACGAAGCGCCGGGCGTTGAAGGCCCTCGAAGGTTTTCGTCAGGCCTTCAACGCGCAGCATCCAGGCCTAGAGTTGTTCGCCGAGAAGTGGACGGCCCACGTAGGTGAGGAATTCCTCGCGCACCTGTGGGTCGTTGAACTTGCCGGAGAATTCGGCAGTCACGGTCGACGAGCTGTGGTCGCGTACGCCACGGGCACTCACGCACATGTGTTTCGCTTCGATGACCACGGCCACATCTTGTGTATCCATCACCCGGCAAATCTCCTGGTGCACTTGGCGCGAGAGGCGCTCCTGTACCTGGGGACGGCGGGCGTAGTAGTCGACCAAGCGGTTGATTTTCGAGAGGCCAATAACCTTACCGCCGGCGAAGTAGGCGACGTGCGCCATGCCATAGAACGGCATGAAGTGGTGCTCGCAAGCCGAGTGGAACGAGATGTTCTTCTCGACCAGCATCTCGCCGTACTTGTACTGGTTGTCGTAGACCGACACGCGGGGCATGTTCTCGGGGTTCAAGCCGCCGAAGATCTCTTTCACATACATCTTCGCCACGCGCTTGGGGGTGCCTTGCAGGCTGTCGTCCTTCAAGTCGAGGCCCAAGGTGTCCATCACCTGGGCGAAGAGCCCGGCGATCTTTTCGATTTTCTCGTCCTCGCTCAAATCGAAGGCACCGGGGCGCATGGGTGTGTTCACCGAGCTGGCCAGGTGGTCGTCGCCGATGTTGTCGATGTGCTCGTCGGCGGGGCTGCCGTTTTCCGTACTGTTCATGGGGAAGGGAAGGGTTCGAAAGAGAGTAACTCCTCAAAGGGCTACTCGGTTTGACCACGATCGGGCAAAGGTACCGTTTTCTGTGGCTCTTCGTGGTCATGGGCACAGCCGCGCTTGTGACCCTTAGCCGGAACGGGGTCGTAGCCTTGGCCGCCCCAGGGGTGGCACCGCCCGATGCGGCACAGGCCCATCCAGGTGCCTTTGAACGGGCCGTGGAGTTTGAGGGCTTCGAGCATGTACATCGAACAAGACGGTTCGAAGCGGCAGACCTTCGGCAGCAGCGGGCCGATGGCCACTTGGTAGAAGCGCACCAGGCCGATGAGCGGCAGGGCGAAAATGCGGCCGATGGTCATGAGCGCGTGGTCATGGGGCAAAGGTACAACGGGCCATTTGATCGCCTCGCGGCAAAGCCTTAACTCGCCAGTAGAAGAAACGATGGGCGAAAACCACCTTCATCACGTCCCCCACGGGCACTCGCGCCGCTTGATGTGGGCGCTGCTGCTCAACATTGGCTTCACGATCCTGGAAGTCATCGGAGGATTCTGGGCCAACAGCTTGGCGATCCTTTCCGACGCGATCCACGATTTCGGCGACATCGTCGCGTTGGGGCTGGCCTGGTACTTCCAGGTGTTCGCCAATAAGAAACGCGACGATCGCTACTCCTATGGCTACCACCGGTACAGCGTCCTCGGGGCCATTATTTCGGCGGTCATCCTCTTGACCGGATCGGTCATCATGGTGGTGCGGGCCGTGCCCCGATTTTGGGAACCCGCCGAGCCACATGGCCAAGCAATGATGGTACTGGCGGTGGTGGGCGTGCTGGTCAACGGCGGTGCTTTTTTGATTTTGGACGGGGGCAAGTCGCTTATCGAGATAGTCATTGG
>CAYGKP010000029.1:0-18073 GCA_964350605.1 uncultured Cytophagales bacterium | reverse complement strand
GAACGCGGCCGGGTGGGTGGCGAGTGCAACCCAAATGGGCCCCACGGTGTTGGGGGGCTGGTGGGTTTTCGTAGTACCTTCGCCCGGCACGGGCCGAAAGCTACGCGATTTCCCCGCCCCCGCCAAGACTGAGCCCCCCAAGTCCCTCTGTGAAAGCCCTTGCGTACCTGAATCGTTACTTGTGGCGCTACCGTTGGCTCTTGGGCCTCGGGGTGTTGAGCATCACGCTGTCGAACGTCTTCCAGGTGTTCGTGCCCCAGGTGGTCCGCCAAGCGATCGACTACATCATCCACAACATCCGCGTCTCGCGGCTCTTTACAGGTGTGCCGCTGGAAAACACCCTGAGCGACCGCCTGATCGCCACGCTGGTCCTGTTCGGGTTGTTGCTGTTGGGGCTGGCACTCATGCGGGGTCTGTTTCTGTTTTTCACCCGCCAGACGATCATCGCCGGGTCGCGCCACATTGAATACGACCTGAAGGACGCGATCTACAAGCACTACCAATCGCTGCCACTCTCCTTTTATCGCCGCCACTCGACGGGCGACTTGATGAACCGCATCGGCGAGGACGTGGGCCACGTGCGCATGTACCTGGGTCCGGCCATCATGTACGGGCTGAACATGGTGGTGCTGTTCGCCATCGCAATCCCCTACATGTTCTCGGTCAATGTGGAGCTGTCGCTCTACGTGCTGGCCCCACTGCCGATCCTTTCCCTTTCGATCTACTTTGTGAGCGCGCGGATCAACCGCCAAAGCGAGCGCATCCAAGCCGCCCAGTCCGACCTCTCGACAAACGTGCAGGAAGGCTTTTCGGGCATCCGCATCCTCAAGGCCTTTGTCCGCGAAAAGGATTCGGCCCGCCGCTTCTCGGACAAAGCCGAGGAGTACCAACACCGATCGATGCGACTGGTGCGCACCGAAGCCCTGTTTCATCCGCTGATTCTCTGCTTGATCGGCCTCAGCACGATCCTGGCGGCCTACATCGGCGGACGAAAGGTCATTGAGGGGAGCATCACGGTGGGGAACATCGCGGAGTTCATTCTGTATGTCAACCTCTTGACCTGGCCGGTGACCTCGCTGGGTTGGATCACCAGTTTGGTACAACGAGCCTCCGCCTCGCAGGAGCGCATCAACGAGTTCCTGCGCGAGCGGTCGGACATCGTCTCGGAGAAAAACCTAACGCCCCCGGTCCAAGGTGCCATCACGTTCGAGAACGTCTCGCTCGTCTACCCCGATTCGGGCATCGAAGCCATTCGCAACCTGAGCTTCCAAGTGAAGCAGGGCGAAACTGTGGCCATCGTCGGGGGAACGGGCGCGGGCAAGAGCACCATTTGCAGCCTCGTGCCGCGCCTGTACGATCCGACTGGCGGGCGCATCCTGCTCGACGGGGTGGACCTCAAGGACTACGAGCCCGGCTACCTGCGCGCGCAGATGGGCGTGGTGCCCCAGGACGTGTTCCTCTTCTCGGAAACCATCCGGCGCAACATTGCCTTTGGGCGCGACGAGGCGACCGAGGAACAGATCATCCAGGCGGCCAAGGACGCGGGCGTGTGGGACAACATTTTGGACTTGCCGCAGGGGCTTGACACCCTGGTGGGCGAACGCGGGGTGACCTTATCGGGCGGGCAGAAACAGCGCGTCTCGTTGGCGCGGGCCTTGCTGCTCGATCCGCAGATTTTGATTCTGGACGATGCCCTCTCGGCGGTCGATACGAAAACCGAGGACGAGATCCTGGGCAACCTGGACCGCTTGATGACGGGCCGCACGGCCCTGATCATCTCGCACCGGGTGTCGTCGGTCAAGTTGGCGGACCGCATCTTGGTACTCGACGACGGCGCGCTGGCCGAGGCCGGCACCCACGAGGAGTTGATGGCCCTGGGCGGCATCTACCGGGCCTTGCACGACAAGCAGCTCGAGAAGGAGGCGGCTTAGCGGTACTTCATGTAACCGATAAATCCGACCAGGAGGAGGACCATAACGATGGCGGCCCTTCCTTCTACTGTCATACACCAAGTCCCAAATTTGGATCGGTGGCAAGTGGTGATTCTATCATTCATAATAAGAGGTGCCCCTAGGGCTTTCTTTTCCTAAGATCAGGCCTTGGACCCTTCTCTCCAAGCGCGCATCAGGTGATGTAAAGAGAATAAGGGGCACAGCCTTACATATCACTCAAAAAAAAGCCCCACCACAATCGGGCGGGGCTTTCCATGAAAAAGTAAGTACCTAAAGTCTCTAGCTCCCGCAGGCTTCGCAATCATCTGGGTTGTCGAGGCTGCAGGCCAGGTCTTGCTGCTTCTGGACCAGCTCCGCTTCGCGGGCGGCCAGTTCCGCCGACATCGGCACGGCGGCCAACTGCGGCTGCGGCTGTCCAGCAGCGGCGGCCTTCTTGTCCACCGTGAACTGGATGGCTTGGCTCGCGGCCTTCGTGCGCAGGTAGTACATCCCGGTCTTCAACCCCTGTTTCCAGGCGTAGAAGTGCATCGAGGTCAACTTGCCGAAGTTCGGGTCCTGAATGAATACATTGAAGCTCTGGCTCTGGTCGATGTAGGCCCCGCGGTCGGCGGCCATGTCGATCAGGGTTTTCTGCTTGATCTCCCAAACGGTCTTGTAGAGGTCCTTGATGTTCTGGGGAATCTCGGGGATGCCCTGCACCGAACCGTTCGCCGCGATCAGGCGGTTTTTCATCGCGTCGTTCCACAAGCCCAGCTCGATGAGGTCTTTCAAGAGGTGCTTGTTGACCACCACGAACTCGCCCGACAGGGTACGGCGGGTGTAAACGTTCGAGGTATAGGGCTCGAAGCACTCGTTGTTCCCCAGGATCTGCGAAGTCGAAGCCGTCGGCATTGGCGCGACGAGCAGCGAGTTGCGCACGCCGTGCTGCTTGACTTGCTTCTTGAGGGCCTGCCAATCCCAACGTCCGCTTTTCGGGGTCACCCCCCACATGTCGAACTGGAAAATCCCTTTCGAGACGGGCGCGCCACCGTTGCGGGTGTAGCTCTCGTAGTGGCCTTCCACTTGCGCGAGTTCCATGGACGCTTCCATGGCCGCGAAGTAGATGGTCTCGAAGATGTCCTCGTTGAGGCCCTTGGCTTCCTCCGAATCAAAGGGCATGCGCAGCATGATGAATGCATCGGCGAGACCCTGCACCCCCAGGCCAATCGGGCGGTGGCGCATATTGGAATTGCGCGCCTCCTCGACGGGGTAATAGTTCACGTCGATCACCTTGTTCAGGTTGCGGGTCGCCACTTTGGTCACCTCGTAGAGGCGCTGGTGGTCGAACTTCCCGTCCTTGACAAACTTGGGCAACGCGATCGAAGCGAGGTTACAGACCGCCACCTCGTCGGGCGCGGTGTATTCGATGATCTCGGTGCACAGGTTCGAGGAACGAATCGTGCCCAGGTTCTTTTGGTTGGACTTGCGGTTCGCGTGGTCCTTATAGAGCATGTACGGCGTGCCAGTCTCGACCTGCGACTCGAGGATCGCGAACCACAGCTCTTGCGCGGGGATGGTCTTGCGGGCTTTGCCTTCCTTCTCGTATTTCTCGTAGAGTTTCTCGAAGGCCTCGCCATACACATCGTACAAGCCAGGTGCTTCGTTCGGACAGAACAGCGACCAGTTGCCGCCGTCTTCCACGCGCTTCATGAACAGGTCAGGAATCCACAGGGCGTAGAACAAATCGCGGGCGCGAAGCTCTTCCTTCCCGTGGTTCTTGCGCAGTTCGAGGAACGAGAAGATGTCCGCATGCCAAGGCTCCAGGTACATGGCCATCGAGCCTTTGCGCTTGCCCCCGCCTTGGTCGACATAACGAGCCGTCATGTCGAAGTTGCGCAGCATGGGCACAATGCCGTTCGAGGTGCCGTTGGTGCGTTTGATGTAGGAACCCGTCGCACGCACGTGATGGATCGAAAGGCCGATGCCGCCGGCCGACTGGCTGATCTTCGCGGTCTGCTTGAGGGTGTCGTAGATGCCGTCGATGCTGTCGTCCTTCATGGTCAGAAGGAAGCACGAGGAAAGCTGCGCCTTGGGCGTCCCTGCATTGAAGAGGGTCGGCGTCGCGTGGGTGAACCACTTCTCCGACATCAGCTCGTAGGTCTGGATCGCCGCGTCGATGTCTTCACCGTGGATACCGACAGCCACGCGCATGATCATGTGCTGGGGCCGCTCGGCAATCTTGCCGTTGATCTTCAACAGGTAGGAGCGCTCGAGGGTCTTGAAGCCAAAAAAGTCGTAGTTGAAGTCGCGGTCGTAAACAACTGCCGCATCCAACCGGGCCGCGTTGCTCTTGATGACCCCGTACACCTCTGTCGATACGAGCGGCGCGTATTCGCCATTGCGTGGGTCGACGTGCTGGTAGAGGCGCTTCATCGTATTCGAGAACGACTGGCTGGTCTCCTTGTGCAGGTTCGAGATCGCGATGCGCGCCGCTAGGATCGCATAGTCGGGGTGCATGGTGGTCAGCGACGCGGCCGTCTCCGAGGCCAAGCGGTCGAGTTCCACGGTGGTCACACCGTCGTACAGGCCGTCGATCACGCGCTTGGTGATGATCACCGAGTCGACGTAACGGGTATCCAGCCCGAAGCAAAGCTTCTCGATGCGGGCGGTGATCTTATCGAACTTGACGGTCTCGCGGCGTCCGTCGCGTTTAATGACTAACATGGCAGGGCGGGGGCTAAAAAGATGGAACGGTAGGTTGGGGCAGTTGGGTTCATTTTTCGAAGGCGGGTGTGGGCCTAGAAATCTTCGTCCAACGAGAATTTTTGGTTGGCTTTCTCCGACATGATGCCGGCCTTCTGGTAATCACCCACGCGCTTTTCAAAAAAGTTGGTCTTCCCTTGAAGGGAAATCATCTCCATGAAATCGAAGGGATTGGTCGCGTGGTAGTATTTCTCGCGGCCCAAGGCGAGCAGCAAGCGGTCGGCACAGAACTCGATGTACTGACTCATCAGTTTCGAATTCATGCCGATCAGGTCAACAGGCAACGAGTCGACCACGAACTCCTGTTCGATGGCCACCGCGTCGGTGATGATCTGTTCGATGCGGCCCTCAGGCAGTTTGTTTTCGATGTACTCGGTGTAGAGCAAGCAAGCGAAGTCGCAGTGCATGCCCTCGTCGCGCGAGATCAGTTCGTTCGAGAACGAGAGACCGGGCATCAGCCCACGCTTCTTGAGCCAGAAGATCGAGCAGAAGCTGCCCGAGAAGAAAATGCCTTCCACCGCCGCAAAGGCAATCAAGCGCTCGGCAAAATTCGCCTCCTCGATCCAGCGCAGGGCCCAGTCGGCCTTCTTCTTCACGCAATCGATGGTGTCGATCGCGTTCAGCAGCTTGTCCTTCTCTTTGGGGTCCTTAATATAAGTGTCGATGAGCAGCGAATAGGTCTCCGAGTGGATGTTCTCCATCATCACCTGGAAGCCATAGAAAAACTTTGCTTCGGGCAATTGCACCTCGGTCAGGAAATTCTCGGCCAGGTTCTCGTTCACAATTCCGTCCGAAGCCGCAAAAAAGGCCAACACGTGCGAGACAAAGTGGCGCTCGCCATCATTGAGGTTCTCCCAGTCTTTCTGGTCGGCCGACAGGTCGATCTCCTCGGCAGTCCAAAACGAAGCCTGTGACTTCTTATAAAACTCCCAGATGTCGTGGTGCTCGATGGGAAAAATGACGAATCGTCCGGGGTTCGCGCGAAGCAGGAGTTCCTGTTGTGGGTTGCTCATGGTCGATGGGTCTGGGCACGCAGTGGGCCGGTGGGGTAACGTTGGGTTCGATCGGAAGGAGTTGACTACTGGATAGACTGGGAAAAAGGCCGATTGTTTTGCGGTGGGTCGGTTTCCTGGTGCTGGTTCTTCTCTTGGTAGGGCTCTGGGCGGTACGGGCTTCTACCTCATTCAAGATAACCGCTGGGCCGGGGACAAAAAAGCCTCCGGCAGTTGAGCGGGACTTCTGTCCCACCCTCGTGCCCCGAGGGGATTTGCAGTACCGAATCAGACGGGCTTGTGGTAGCACCCTGAGCCGCTTGGCTTGTAACAAATATGCCCACGACGACTCTCTGTTCAAAGACCAGAGCCGCCCCAAGCGGTTGGAAGTTTTCCACACCCATCAACCCCTCAACAAAGGATAACGCAAAGAAATTCAACCTCATACGCTCACTTGTTTCACAAACTACTTCGCCCCTCCTGCGCCCTGAGGGAACCCAGCCCTGTGGATTAGAATTTTTCCCCAGCCGGGTTACAACACACTGTTTGCTGGATCAAATGAAAAGGCGTACTTTTGCGATCCTTCTTTACGGAAAGAAGACACTCTAGATCACGTAAGACCAAGCGACAGCTCTCTCTCATGTACGCCATCGTTGAAATCCAAGGAAAGCAATACAAGGCCGAGGCCGACCGCTTTCTTTATGTAGACCGCCTGGAAGGCAAGGACGGCGAAGCGGTGAGCTTCGAGAAAGTTCTTCTGCTCGACTCGGACGGCAAAGTCCAAGTGGGCGCGCCCACCGTTAAAGGTGCTGTGGTCAAAGGCAAGATCGAAGGCCAGGTGAAGGCCGACACGGTGATTGTCTTCAAGAAGAAGCGCCGCAAAGGCTACCAAAAACGCAACGGCCATCGCCAGCCGTACACCAAAGTTCTCATCCAATCCATCGGGTAATTCCGATTTACACCAAGGACCATGGCACACAAGAAAGGAGCCGGATCCTCGCGCAACGGACGCGAGTCGCACAGCAAACGATTGGGGGTGAAAATCTTCGGTGGCCAAGTGGCCAAATCGGGGAACATCCTGGTGCGTCAACGCGGCACCACCCATCACCCCGGTGAAAACGTCGGCATGGGCAAAGACCACACACTCTTCGCCTTGACCGACGGTACCGTCGAATTCAAAAAGTCTACCAAAGGCCGCTCTTACGTTTCGGTTGCCCCCGGTGCCGAGGCGCAAGCCTAACCCCACGACTTTTTAAGCGCGTTGCCCTTCCAACCAAGGGCAGCAACGAAATCCCGCAGATTGAGAGCCTGCGGGATTTCTCTTTTTACGGGCCGCTAGAAGTATTAATTGGCGAGGGTGGGCGCGAAAAACACGCGAATTACCACTCCCATGCGCGCAGCTTTTCCACAAATTCCATCAAGCTGGCCGGGTAGATGGCGATGGTATACACCATCCCAAACACGGCACCAGCAAAGTGCGCCTCGTGGCCGATGCTGTCGCCGCCCCGCCGGGCCATCCAATAGGAATAGATCAAGTAGAGCACCCCCAGAATCAGGGCAGGGATGTCGATGGGAATCAAAAACAACCGCAGCGGTGCCGTTGGGGCCAGCAAGATGAAGGCAAACACCACCGCCGACACGCCACCCGACGCTCCCAGGGCAGAATAGGTCGGGTTATTTCGGTGACGAATCGTGGCCGGCAGGCTGGCAACCACAATGCCTAAGAGCACGAGACCCAGGTAGGCCAACCGTCCAGGTACCAGGCCCAAGATGCTCAGGAACCAAGCCTCCATCACCGGGCCGAACGAGAGGAGCACAAACACGTTCAGCAGCAGGTGCATCAAGTTGCCGTGCAGGAATCCGGCGGTCAACAGGCGTTCGTACTGCCCGCGTTGGCGCATTAAGAACGGATTGAGGACCAATCGGTTCTGAATCCGTGGATCGTTCCAGCCCCAAAACGTGACGGCGGCAATCGCGGCCATGATGACAAGGGTAACAATGCGGTCGGCAAACATCGTGGGTGGGGTGAAAGAGAAAACGAGCGACTAGTATTCCCGAACGATCAAGCGTTCGAGTAGCGCACGGAGTGCCGCCTTTCCCTGATCGTCAGTACTCAAGCCGCGCAGGTGGGCTTCGGCCTCTTCGATGCAGGCATCCCGCTTCGATTCGGAATACGCCAGTGCACCCGTCGCTACGAATATTTTCTTGACGGCGGCCACTTTGCGCGCTGAGTCCGAAAGGGTATCGGCCATCCAACGGTCCAATTCGGCGCGCTGAGACGGGCTGGCTTTCAGTTGGGCTTCGATGAGTAGAATGGTCTTTTTGCCCGAAAGAATGTCACCCCCCATCCGTTTGCCGAATTTCTCGGCATCGCCAAAGGCATCCAAGATGTCGTCCTGAATCTGAAAACCCACGCCCAGGCACAGCCCCAGCGAACGCAAGTGCGCCAAATCCGAAGCGTTGGCTTTCGCGACGAGCCCACCCAGTTCCAACGCAGCCCCGAGCAGCGCGGCCGTTTTCCCTTCGATCATTTCGAGGTATTCGGACTCGCTGACATCCGTTCTGGATTCAAAGAGCAAGTCGAGCTGTTGGCCTTCACAGACCCGCGAAGCTGCGTCGTTGAACAACTTGATGCCTTCGGCCAGTCGGTCGGTCGGCAAGCCGAGCAAGAGATCATAGACCTTCACCAGCATCACGTCGCCGGACAGGATGGCGGTGTTCACATCCCACTTGTGGTGAACAGTGGCTTTTCCACGGCGAAGCGGTGCCTCGTCCATCACGTCGTCGTGTACGAGCGAGAAGTTGTGGAACACCTCCACGGCCATCGCCGGATGGATCGCCTCGGTCGGGTCGCCGCCCAAGGCTTCACAAGCCGCCAGGGTCATGAGCGGGCGCAGCCGCTTGCCCCCCAGCGCCAGGATGTAGCGAATCGGGCCGTACAACTCCGCCGGATGGCTGCCGAACGGGTAAGTCGCCAGGGCCTCGCTCAGTTGGGCGAAGGCACGTTCGGTCTTCGTCGCTTGCACCAAGCTCATACTAGTCGGGTCGCGAGACGAGTTCCAGGTCGATGGAGCGGCGGTCGAGCTTCGCGGCAATGACTTTCACGCGCAGCGGATCGCCGAAGGTGAAGGTCTGGCCATGAAAACGACCAATGATTCGGTACTGGTCGGGTTCGTGGATGTACTCGTCCCCGTCCAGATCGGCGGTGCGAATCAAACCTTCGCAGCCGAAGGCATTCATTTCTACGAATACGCCGAACTCGGCCACACCCGAAATGATCCCGTCGAATTCCTCGCCAACGTGGGCGGTCATGTACTCGACCTGTTTGTACTTGATCGAGGCGCGCTCGGCATCGGCGGCCTTTTTCTCGCGGTCGCTGCAATGCTCAGTTGCCTCTTGATAGGGCGCGCGATCCTTTGGTGGCTGATTGTCCAGATAAGTCTGGAGCAGTCGGTGAACCATCACATCAGGGTAGCGCCGAATCGGCGAGGTGAAGTGCGAATAGTGGTCAAACGCCAGCCCATAGTGCCCCCGGGCCTCTGTGGAATAGATGGCCTTCGACATCGTGCGGATCGCCAAGGATTGCAGAATGCCCTCCTCTGGCTTGCCCGCCAACTGCTCGGTCATCTTGTTCATCGAGGCGGCCAGAGCCTTCCCGTCGGTCTGCAATTGATAGCCAAAGCGACTCGCGAAGCTGGCGAACGATTGCACTTTCTCTGGATCTGGCGGTTCGTGGGTCCGGTAGATCATTGGGTTGTCCTGCTTGCGGCCTTTCCAACCGTAACAGAACTCGGCCACCTTTCGGTTGGCCAGCAGCATGAACTCCTCGATCAGTTTGTGCGCGTCCTTTCGAACTTTCGGGAACACCTCGATGGGGCGGTTCTGCTCGTCGAGCTTGAACTTGATCTCCGCGCTCTCGAACGAGATCGCACCTGCGGCAAAGCGTTTCGCCTTGAATTTCTTGGCAATCGCGTTCAAGGTCTGGATCTCCTCCACGTAGTCGCCCTGGCCCGTTTCGATGCGCTCTTGGGCGTCCTCGTAGGCAAAGCGGCGGTCCGAGTGAATCACGGTGCGGCCATACCATTCCTTGCGGAGCTGGCCTTCGTCGTTGATCTCGAAAATCGCGCCGAAGCACAAGCGGTCCTCGTTGGGGACCAGCGAGCACAGGTTGTTCGACAGTCGTTCGGGCAGCATGGGTACCACCCGGTCGACCAAATAGACCGAAGTCGCGCGCTTGTAGGCTTCCTCTTCCAAGGCCGTGCCTTCGCGCAGGTAGTGGGTCACATCGGCGATGTGAATGCCGATCTCCCAATACCCATCGTCGAGTTTTTGGATCGATAAGGCATCGTCAAAGTCCTTCGCATCGACGGGGTCGATGGTGAAGGTCGTCACCCCGCGCATGTCGCGGCGTTTTTTGATCTCGGCCTCCGAAATGGTGTCGGGAATCTCGTTCGCCTCCTGCTCGACCTCCGCGGGAAATTCCAGTGGTAAATCAAACTCGTAGAGGATCGCGTGCATCTCCACGTCGTGGGTGCCCGCCTCGCCAAGAATCTCAATGATTTTGCCTTCAGGGCCGCGTTCGTAGTCCTCAGACCATTCGATGACCTCGACCCACACCTTCTCGCCGTCTTTTGCGTCGTTGATGTTTCGCGCAGCGATGAAGACATCCTGGTGGATTTTCCGCGAGTCGGGCTTCAAAAAGCCGTAGCCTTTGTCGCTGAGTTCCAGCACGCCGACCATCTTATCGTGGCGGCGTTTGATGATGTCTTTCACCTCACCGCTGATTTTGTCGCGGTGTTGGCCGATCGTGCGAAAGTGAACCTTGTCGCCATCAATCGCACCATTCAAGTCACGGCTGTTGATGTAGACGTCCTTCTCCAACTCTGCCGAGCGAATGAACGCAAAGCGTGCATTGACGTGATCGACTACGCCTTCATACACCTCGGTGCTGACTTTCCGTGGGCCACGATCGCCGCCGCCACGTTTTTTGTCGCGCCAGTCACCGCCACCTTTTGATTGGCCTCCGCCTCCGCCACCGCTACGGCCTTGGCCTTGCGACTTGCCGCCCCGTCCGGAACCTTGTGAATTGGAAGTGCCGCGGTTTTGGCCTCCACCGCCGGAGTTGTTGTTTCTACGACCCATTAGTGATAGGCTGAACGCTGGGCGTATTGTTGGCGGATCTGGTACAGATCGCCAGTAGGGATGGCATCAATGAGCATGCGGGTATAATCGCTTTGAGGTGTTTCGTAAATGTCTTCTGCGGGGCCGGCCTCGACCAGTTTGCCGTCTTTCATGACCAAAATTCGATCGGACATGAATTTCACCACCGAGAGATCGTGGGAGATGAATACATAGGTAAACCCAAATTCTGCTTTTAGTTCATTGAGCAGGTTGAGCACCTGGGCCTGAACCGACACATCGAGGGCCGAAACCGACTCGTCACAGATGATGAATTTAGGTCCCAGTGCCAAGGCCCGGGCAATCGCAATCCGTTGGCGTTGGCCGCCGGAGAACTCGTGGGGGTACCGCTCGAAGTGTGTGGCTTTCAGGCTAACGGTTTCGAGCAGTTCGATGGCTTTCTTTTTGCGGGCAAAATCGCTGTCGAGCACGCCGTGCACGCGCATCGGCTCGATGATCGTCTCGCCGATGGTCATCCGTGGGTTCAGCGAGGAATACGGGTCCTGGAAGATGATCTGGATGTCGGCGCGCAGGTCGCGGAGCTTACGTGCGTCGTACTTCAGGATGTTCTGTCCTTCGAAAAAGACTTCCCCCGCCGAGGGCTCGACCAGGCGCATAATGGAGCGACCCAAGGTGGTTTTACCACAACCCGATTCACCGACCAGCCCAACAGTCTCTCCTGGATACACCACGAAAGACACATCATCGACAGCCTTCACCTGGCTAATGGACTTGCCCAACAGGTTACGTTTGGTGGTGAAATGCGTCTTCAGGTTTTTGACCTCAAGCAGTGGCGTTTGGGTCATGAGGCCGTCAAGGCGTTCACGGATCTCCACGTCCGAAGTGAAGTTGTGCAGCAAGGCCAGGCCCACCGACGAGAACTTGTTGTCCTTACGCTCGACGATCTCGCCAAGTGCATCCACCCGCATGAAGTCGGCGACCGTAGGCAACTCCTTGAGCTTGATCTCCATGCGCGGGCGGCAGGCAAGCAGACCCTTGGTGTAGGGATGCTTCGGCTCCGAGAAAATGTCCCAGACCGTCCCTTGCTCGACGATCTTGCCTTGGTACATGACCATGACGTAATCGGCAATCTCGGCGATGACACCCAAATCGTGGGTGATGAAAATGATCGAGGTATTGTGCTCGTCGCGCAGCTCGTTCATCAGCTCGAGGATCGTGGCTTGCACCGTCACGTCCAGGGCCGTGGTCGGCTCATCCGCAATCAGGATCGCGGGGTTGCAGGACATGGCCATCGCGATCATGACCCGTTGTTTCTGCCCCCCGGAAATCTCGTGCGGATAGGCCCCGAAAATCCGCTGGGGATCGGGCAGTTTTACCTGTGAGAACAATTCCAAGGTGCGGGCCTTGGCCTGTTTCTTCGAGGTTTTCTGGTGCAGCAGGATGTTCTCCATTACCTGATCCCCACACGTGAACACGGGGTTCAGCGAGGTCATTGGCTCCTGGAAGATCATCGAGATCTCGTTGCCACGGATGTCGCGCATCTGGGCTTCAGTCAATTGAGCCAAGTCGACCCAGCCATTGCGTTGGGAATGAAAGCGCAGCTCGCCCCCGACGATGTTGCCGGGCCGATCCACCAGGCGCATGAGGGAAAGCGTCGTAACCGATTTGCCCGAGCCCGATTCGCCCACGATGCCCAGGGTTTGGCCCTTTCGGAGCTGGAAGCTGACCTGGTCGACAGCCTTTACCGCCCCCTCTTCGCTGTTGAAATGCGTCGAGAGGTTCTCGACCTGGAGCACGAAAGGGCTC
This sequence comes from uncultured Cytophagales bacterium, assembly GCA_964350605.1. Lineage (GTDB taxonomy): Bacteria > Bacteroidota > Bacteroidia > Cytophagales > JAAEPT01 > CAYGKP01. The sequence goes on along the minus strand of CAYGKP010000029.1, from coordinate 5,442 downwards.
TTGTCGGCCTCAGGGGTTGGAGTGGTGGACGGATTGGGTTCGCTCATGCCAAGCAGTGATCCCCGACTGGCGGGGACGCCTTCTCGAAACTACGAATTATTCGGGCGACTGGCTGAAGGTGCGAAGGATGTGGTCGGGTTCCATTGGCGGGCGTTGCCACAAGCAGAGCAACAGTTGCGCGGTCAGGGCGATGTCCTCCTGGCAATAGACCGTGATGCGTTCCAACCCAGCCTGTCCATCCTTGTGATACACCCCGTGTACTTGGCTACCGTCGATATCGCCTTTGCTGGTTGGCAAGCCAAAGACCGCCGCCAGCAAGTCAAGCGAGGTGTAGGACTTTCGGTCGCCAAACTTCCAGAGTTCCATCGTGTCGATGTGCGGAATCTCCCAAGGTTTCTTCCCTTCCAATTGCAACGGACCGGGCAGCGGCAATTGGTTCGCCAAATAGCGTCGGCCCAAATAGGGGAAGTCGAACTCCTTGCCGTTGTGGGCACACAGCCGCAAGCGGGGACTGGAAAAGCGCGTTTTCAAGGTGTCGGCTAGGTCGATGAGCAAGGCGCGCTCATCGGTACCCATCAGCATTTTGGTTTGCAGGCCAATCTCGCCCGGGCGCGGCTCATAAAAAGCGCCCAGTCCCACCACGATCACTTGGCCAAACTCGGCGTAAATACCCGCTCGCTCGGCATACAAGTCCATGAGGGGCTTCTCTTCGTCGTTGCGAAGGGTGGCGGCTTTTCGCTGCCAGAGGGCGGCCCAGGTTTCGTCAAGCCCCGAGGCATCGGGGTGTTGACCGACGGTTTCAATGTCGATCACCAATACATCACGCAGTAGCTCGGGCAAGGCCATGCCTCAAGATACGAGAGATGTCTGTTAGAAAAGGCGCATGCCAAACAACTCGGCCAAGTGGCCTTGGAGCTTGTCGCCCACTTCACGAAGGGAAACCGAGCGGCCCAACTCCTTAGCCATGCTGGTCACTGGTTTTCCTTCCAGGCCGCAGGGAACGATGTAGGTGAAATAGGTCAAGTCTGGCTCGACGTTCAGGGCCAGACCGTGCATCGTGACCCAACGACTGGCCTTCACGCCCATCGCACAGATCTTGCGCTGGCGCAAGGTGTCCTCGGGCTCGACCCAGACGCCCGTCATGCCCTCCACTCGGCCCGCCACGATGCCATACTCGGCCAACGTGCGGATCACGGCTTCTTCCAAATACCGCATGTAGCGGTGGATGTCGGTGAAGAACGCCTCCAAGTCAATGATGGGATAAACGACCAATTGCCCAGGGCCGTGATAGGTGATGTCGCCCCCGCGCTCGACTTCGTAATACTCGGCACCGACCGATGCGCAACGCTCGGGACTTAAGAGCATATTCTCGGCGTTTCCGTTGCGACCCAAGGTGTAGACGTGCGGATGCTCGCAACGAATCAAGCGGTGGTTAGCGGGATCGGCGGTTCCCTCTTTTCGGTTTCGAAGCTTGCGGGCCACTTCTTCATCCAGGTAGGCACGCTGACGACTCCAAGCCTCGCCATAGGGGATCAGGCCCCAGTCTTCCAGGGCAACGGCTGGGCGTTTAATACCGGTGCTGGGTGGCGTGGGCTCCATATCAAAGAGAACCGCCGAGCGGCTCAAATGGTGCTACTTGCGCCGCCAGATGTTGTACTTCAGGATGCAGTAAATGGCCCGAAAGCCATCCTTCCAACCAATTTTTTTGCCCTCCTCGTAGGTCCGTCCGTAGTAGGAAATCCCCACTTCATAAATCCGAACGCCTTTCACCCGCGAGACTTTTGCGGTCACTTCCGGCTCGAAGCCGAAGCGTTTTTCACGCAGCTTAATGCCCTTGATGATGTCCGCACGGAAGAGCTTGTAGCACGTCTCCATGTCGGTCAGGTTCAAGTCGGTGAACATGTTGGAGAGCTTAGTAAGGAACTTGTTCCCAATCGAGTGCCAGTAGAACAAGACCCGGTGCGGATTCCCGCCCATGAACCGGGAGCCATACACCACATCGGCTCCGCCACGGATGATGGGGTGAAGCAAGATGTTGTATTCCTGCGGGTCGTATTCTAGGTCAGCATCCTGGATCAGAATGTAGTCGCCCGTCGCCTCCGCAATACCTGTATGTAGGGCGGCACCCTTGCCCTTGTTCACCTCGTGCTTTCGGTACTGAATGTCCAGGACGCTGTTGGCCTTCATATAGCGTTCGATGGCCGCCTCGGTATCGTCCTTTGAAAAGTCGTTCACGATGATGACCTCCTTGACCCAGTCCTTAGGGAGGGTAACATCACGAACCCGGTCGAGAATGAAGTGAATGGTTGGGCCCTCGTTATAAGCCGGAATGACGATGGAAAGTTTGGGCATTTAAGCGGAAAAAGAGGTTACCGCCAGTTTTTATAGGCATTCACCAAGCCGTTGGTCGACGAGTCGTGCGTAGTGAGGGCCTCGGCGGTCGTAAGCTCAGGGAGGATTTTGTTGGCCAATTGTTTGCCAAGCTCCACGCCCCACTGGTCGAAACTGAAGATGTTCCAGATGACCCCTTGGGCGAAGATCTTGTGCTCATACATGGCCACCAGTTGCCCCAAGGTAAACGGGGTGATCTTTTTCACCAGAATCGAGTTGGTCGGGCGGTTGCCTTCAAAGACTTTGAAGGGCGCGAGTTCGTCGATCTGGGCGGGGGTTTTGCCCGAAGCATCCAACTCGTTGCGGACCTCGGTGGGCGTTTTGCCGTTCATCAGGGCCTCAGTCTGGGCGAAGAAGTTCGCGAGCAACTTGGGGTGATGATCACCAATGGGGTTGTGGCTCTGCGCTGGCGCAAGGAAGTCGCAGGGGATGATCCGTGTGCCTTGGTGGATCAATTGATAGAAGGCGTGCTGACCGTTGGTTCCAGGCTCGCCCCAAATGATCGGTCCGGTTGCGTAGCCAACCTTCGTGCCTTTGCGATCGACATACTTGCCGTTGCTCTCCATGTTGCCTTGTTGGAAGTAGGCGGCGAAGCGGTGCAGGTATTGGTCGTAGGGCAGAATCGCCTCCGATTCCCAACCAAAGAAGGTGGTATACCAAATCCCGATCAGGGCGAGGATTGTTGGGAGGTTTTGGTCGAGCGGCGCAGTGCGGAAGTGCTCGTCCATGTCGTGCGCACCGGCGAGCAGGGCCTCGAATTTTTCGAAGCCAATGGCCGTCGCGACAGGCAAACCGATAGCCGACCAGACCGAGTAGCGTCCGCCAACCCAGTCCCAGAACTCGAACATGTTTTGGGTGTCGATCCCAAATTCCGCGACCGATTTGGCATTGGTCGAAAGGGCGACAAAGTGCTTGGCCACGTCGGCCTCGTTGGCACCTTTCTGCGCAAGGAACCACGAACGCGCCGAGTGGGCGTTGGTCATGGTCTCTTGCGTGGTAAACGTTTTGGATGCGATGAAGAACAGCGTGGTCTCGGGGTCCACTTTTTTCAAGGTCTCGGAGATGTGCGTGCCATCGACGTTCGAAACGAAGTGGCAGTCCAGGCCCTCCTTCTTGTAAGGCATCAGGGCCTCGTAGATCATCGCTGGGCCCAGGTCCGAGCCACCGATGCCGATGTTAACTAGGTCAGTGATCGGCTTTCCGGTGTAGCCTTTCCATTCGCCCGAACGCACCTTTTCGGTGAAGCTCTTCATTTGACCAAGCACGGCGTTGATTTTCGGCATCACGTCCTCGCCGTCAACCTCAATGGGACGGTTTGAACGGTTGCGCAGCGCAGTGTGGAGCACCGCACGGCCTTCGGTCTGGTTGATCGGTTCACCCGCGAACATCGCCGAGATGGCATCCGGCAAGCCGCACTGCTGGGCCAGGGCCTGGAGCAATTCGAGGGTTCGCTCGCTCAGGCGGTTTTTTGAATAATCGACCAAGATGTCGCCCACCTTCAGGTGAAAGCGATCGAACCGACCCGCGTCCTGCGCGAACAAGTCGCGCAGTTGGGTGTCCTTCATTTCTTCTAAATGCGCGCTGAGGGCCGCCCAGGCGGGCGTTGTGGTCGGATTGATGGCAGGAAACATCGCGGGATGGGGGCAATAGCAGATTGAAGCGGGCGGAAGTTAGCAAAAGGCCCGTATTTGGACCCGATGAAACCGCTGAGTCAAGCAAGAGGCGAACGGGGCGAAGACCTGGCCGAGAGTCATTTGGTGCGCCACGGCTACCGAATTCGGGAACGAAGCCTGCGCGTGGGCCGGGCCCAAGTCGATTTGGTAGTTGAAAAGGAGGGTCTACTAGTGGCCGTCGAGGTCAAATTGCGCAGCACCGATGCCTTCGGCCCGCCCGAATCATTCGTGGACGAAGGTCAACAACATCGAATTCGCGCCGCCATCGAAGAGTACCTGCACCAAATCGACTGGCTGGGCGAAGTCCGTTTTGATGTCATCGCCATCGAGCGAACGGCGGGTGGCCACCGCCTGACCCATTTTGAGGACGCGTTCTAGCCAGCGACTAGTACCTGTCGTCGGTGTTGTTGATCACCAGCTTGCCGCTTTCGTCCCACTCTTTCAGCACCTCAGGCTCGGCTTGGACTTCGCCCGGTTCGGCGGGGTACAACAGCTCGCGCTTGCGCAGTGCGTAACGCTTGCCCTTGTCGTAGTACTCGGTCCACTTTCCAATTTTCTGGTTCCTGCGGTAGTCGCCCTGCTCGGCGATGCGTCCGCTGGGAAAGAATCGGTAGTAGTGGCCTTCCAATAACTCATCATCAAAGCGATGCGGGCGGATTTCTTTGACCTGTTTGTTGTTGGGGTCGTAATAGGTCACTTCGTTGGCCTTGGGCCAGCCGCGGATGTATTTCTCCTTGCCGAGCAGCGTCTGTTGGGGAATGACCTCGCCCTTCACTTTCAAGTCACGAGGCTTCTCCCAATAGGTCCAACGGCCGTGCTTGGTGCCTATATAAAAAATGCCTTCCTCCATCAGGATCGTGTCGCGGTACATTTCCCGGTACGGCCCGTGGAGGATCAACAGGTGGTCCTTGTTCTTCTCGTACTTGTAGTGGTCCCCGCTCTCGATTTTGCGGTTCTGGGTGTTGAACCACCACAATTCCTGGATGTACGGGTCCGGGTCGCGGGGCTCTTTCAAGAAGTGAAACAAAATAGTCGTCGAGCCGCCTGCCCCCGTTCTGGCAAAGCCCCGGCGGGTCTTCATCCCATAGTACACGCGCTTTTTGGGGCGTTTCCCTTTGGGGCGCTTTTGCGGCTCGTCTTCCTCCTCCTCTTCATTCAGCTTGAGGGGGTCGTCCTCGTTGTAAAACCGGATGTAGCGGTCCTCGACCAGCACCGAATCTCGGCCCTCCTCCTTCACGCGGGTGGGGGGCTGGGCCACCGCCAAGGCGACGGGGAACAACAATAGAAATGTCAGCGCGTGGCTTCTCATCGCTACAAGTAACGCAAAAACCGGCCCGAGCTTGCCCAATGGCTGCCCGGATGAAATGCTACTAATCGA
>CAYGKP010000028.1:9130-18150 GCA_964350605.1 uncultured Cytophagales bacterium | reverse complement strand
GTTCGACGCAGCTCGGTCCGGGGGCAGATTTCGTAGACCAGGAGCAATTCAAAGTCGCCGACTGGGATGCGGAACAATTGCTCGGCGGGTTCCAGCGAGGTCAGATAATGATACTTGGCCGTATCGATGATTTGGCGGATGCTCCAAGTGTTCGGGTCGCGGGCGGTATCGGCGGCCAGCTCTGAGCGGGTTTGGTACTGCCAGCGGTTGTTCTGGTAATACTGCCAATACAGCTCCCCCAACAGCGAGTTGAGCAAGGCCACCGTTGGGGCGGGCGAACCCTTACGGGCCGACTTGAGGCGTTCGATGGTCTCGACCAAGGTATTCTCCTCGATCCGCGAGACGTATTTGGCTTGGAGGATCAGTGCTTTGATCCGCAGGTCTTCGCGCTTCTCTTTGCCAGCGCGTATGGCGGCTTTGTCGAGGATGTCCAGCGCGGTGCGCGTCTGGTGGAGTTCGAAGACCGAATCGGCTTTTTCGAATTGGGTGTCGTACCAATCGGTTTTCTGAGCGAACGCGAGGCTGCACAGGCCCGCGAGGACCAAGGTCAAAAAGTAGCGCATGGGAGAGGGAGGTGGTGGTTCAGCAGTAAGATGTAGGAACCCGCCGGATTCCACAAGGCGAACCATAAGTCACAAAAAAAGCGCCCCATCTCTGAGGCGCTTTTCAAGGGTGCAGTGCGCGGTTAGGCTTTCAAGATTCCTTCGTAGCGTGATTTGTAGGCGAAAAGCAGGATCACGTTCAGGAGTGCCACGACGGCAGCCGGACCGACACCTGCCGGATCGAAGGCCAAGTGGGTTCCCACGATATTGATGCTGACGGGTACCAATAGGATCAGTGCGAGGGCCACGAACTTGTTGGATATCAAGGAGATGCCAACCAAAATCTCGGTGATCTTCACCACCGGGAAGACGTACCCCGTCGAGATCAACGCGCCCATCCAATTCGCCAGGCCTGGGGGTAGCGTTTCAGGGTCGGGCATGGGCAGGAAGGGGAACAGGCCATTGATGCCAAATACAATCAGCGGAAGGGCCAACAGGACCTGTAAGGCGTAGCGGAGTTTCTTGTTCATCGATAAATTATTTGTTTGAACATACATCTAGACCGTGAGTTGAGAAAAAGAGTTCAGCTATCGGCTTGATTCCCATTCAAGCACGTCTAGGTCGGTGAGGATCTTGAGTGTCAGAGTCCGTTCCTTGGTTTGTAGCTTGGCAAAGAAGGGTGGAGTTTGAGCAAGTGCTTTCAGCGACCAAGGACCATCAGCCATGGGCATGTGATACCACCGCCCCGCGCCGTCGTGGCCGTACATGTGCCCCTCGATATAGTAGAGGCGCATCATTCCCTCCATCTTCTCCCATGTCTGTGTACTTACGCGCAGGATATTGCCAATGCGCACCATCTTCTCAGGCGTGGGTGCAGGCTCGACCACTTCCAGGGAAAATTTCTCGAAGCCCTCGCCCAGGCGGGACACTTGATGGCTCAAAGTGATGGCTTTTCCGCGTCCGCTGGCCACCGAAAACGGCAAGCGCTCAGGGTAGGGCAGGGGTGTCAATGCGCCGGAAGGTTTGGAAACATCCCGCACTTCTCCGCCGGTCAGTAGGTAAGTCTGGTTTTTGTATTGCACTACCTCGTATCGATCGAAACGCCCGGAGATGACACCGTACAATTCGAGCCCCGCGTCGGTCCAAGTATACTTTGGAACCACCGACACTTCCACCGGATCGGCCTGCAAAGATTTGTGAATCAGGACGATCTGTTTTGTGTCTTGTGACTCACCTGGCCCCTTATCGCCCGCTTTATCTGGAAGCGCAAGACTATCGGCATCCCAGTATTTGCCTTCTACGGGTTGTTTTTCACCCAATGAGGTCTTCGTTACTCGTGTTTTCGGGTCACCCTGACCGGTAGGTGTTTTCCCATTAGAACGGAGCAGCACCAAACCTGCGAGCAGTACGACTAGCCCAAGGCCGGCCAACAAGATCCGTCGTACCAATCGACGGCGTTTCCAATCGGTCAAGCCCTGCGACTGTTGGCGACGGAAGGTCGCCTCGCCATCGCGCCCAATCGCGGCTCGTTGGGCCATTACAAGCTGCAATTCTGCGCGCAACGATGGATCGGTCCGTAGCGCGTCCTCAATCGAAGCCCGATCGCTGGCACCCAATTGGCCGTCCAGGTAGTGTTCGAGTTGGTCGTGCTGGTTCATTCCCCTTTCAGGTAGAGTTGTTGCCAGTCGGCGGGCACCAGCTTGCGCAGGCGGCCCAGGCACTTGTATTTCTGTTGCCGCGCGGTGTGCGCGTTTGCATACCCCAGCTTCCCTGCGATGACTTCCATCGACAGCCGGTCGAATTCGGCGAGGCGCAGGAGGCTTCGGCAGGGCTCGCCAAGTTGGTCGAGCAGTTTGCCCAGCGCATCGATCAGCGATTCAGGCGGCGGGGCAAGTTGCAGTTCAATGGGCAAGACCACTGGCTCGTAATATTCCTCCATTCCAACTTCTCGGAGCGTGGTGCCGCGCGTCAGGTACTTCTTCCACATCCGCTGGCACACCCCAAACACAAAGCAGCCCGGTTCGGTGCTCAAGGTGAATTCGGGGTCGCCCAACCGGCGTTGCAACACCACGAGGGCTTCTTGGAATAAGTCCTCGGCCTGGGCCACTGTACCGCTATTGCGGCGCACGTACCGTTCGACCGCCGGGTAGCTCCGGTAGAGCTTGCGGAAGGCGCGCGGGTCACCGGCGCGCAGTTGGGTAAGCCATTCGGAGGGAGTCATTATCCTTTAGTATGCCAGGCGTAAGGCAGGTGTCACCCAAAATAGCGTCGATTCGCTACAACCGGAATGTGGTGGCCACCTTGATGAACAGGTTGTCGGAGGCTTCTTCCTTTTGGTAGGGGCCGTACCGATAATACAAGCCCACCCCGAACCCAACTTTGATCAGTAAACTGTTGAACGAGAGCAGGTTGTTGACGAGCACGCCCGATTCATAGTAGCCCTTCTCGTAACTGCGGATGGGCACCCCGCTGTGATCTTCAGGTGAAATCAGGCTACCGAAGCCAATGTTCTGGGCCACCTCGAAGCGTGGGCGGAAACCGGGGTTGAAGAATGAGTAGAGCCAACCGAAGTCGTGAGAGAAATGGAAATTGAGGTAGGGTGCCGCCAGACACTCGTTGTAGCCCATGGTCTCGAAGCTGGGGTGGGGCACCGTCAAGACACGTTCGCTACCCTTGGCGTTGAAGGCCTGGAAGTAGGGCACGCTGCGGTCGATCCAGCCGCCGGCCAGTTGCAGGTTGGTGGTGCCCCAGCCCACCACCGACTTGGACCAGTTGACTTTGCTTTCCAGCTTCAGGTAGTTGAATTCACCCAGGTTCCCGTCGAGGCCTTGGGTGGCTTGAACCCACAAGGTGGGGTAGGTGGTGCCGAGCGGAATTTTCTCGCGATAGAACCGCAAGTAGCGCATGCCATAATCCCACCGAAAGCCCACGCCGATTTCCTCGTAACCGAAGTGTGCATCCGGTTGGCCCTCGAAGCGATAGCCATCCGACACCGTGTTGTCGCTCCGTGAGTAGTTGACTTGGATGTTCAGGTTTCGAGCGGCGCGAAAGCGTAACGCATAGCTCCACCGCTCGACCCAATCCATGCGTTGAATTCGCAGCTTGCGCAGCCATTCACTCGAATGCTGGTAGCGGTCAAACGCGACCCGGCCCGTGCGCCCAGTTTCCACCACATCATCGGTATACCCCACATGTGCCCACAGTTCGGCCGAGGGAATCAGCAGTGCTTCTCCGAAGGCACCCCACTTCCAGCGTTCGTCTTTGGTTCCGAATCCAGTGTGACCACCCAGGCGGATGCGCTTGCTCACACGCGGATCGGTCACCAGGCCCAAACCGGGCCGAAGTCCTTCTACGTCGTTGGCAGTCAGCAGGTAGGGGATTGAAATGTCGACCACATAGAGTGGTATCCGCCGCAGGTAAAGCCCTTCGCCGACGATCAGCAACCGCTGAAGATCGCGGGGTGCGCCCAGGCTGTCGTAAAACGCGTAGGTGTTCTGTTCCTTGTCGGTCAAAGGGGCGGGACGAACGGCTTGCCAATAGGGCTCGGCCCGAAAGCTCTGCTCGTTTCGGTAGTCAATGACCACCTCGGTGAAATCGTCCTTCGAGAAGGTCGTGTCGCGCACCAGGTTGGTATAGAAAGTCTCCACCTGACCCACCAACTCGGCGTTTTGTTTGCCTACTCCCGTAAGGCGCAGTTGTGTTAAGGTCAGGGTCGGGAAGCGGGTACCGTTTTCAATCTCGCGTGTATCCTGTACAATGCGCAGGTTTAACTCGTAGGGCAAGCCCGGTTCAACAACAAAACGCTCAACGGCGAAGGTTTCACCATTCACATACAACAAGCCGCTGAGCGACCGAAAATGTCGTTTGAGGTTTGGGGTGAAGTGCAGCACATAGATTGGAACGCCCTCGACCGTGGCCGAATCGACCAAACGAAAGAAGTAGCGCTTGAGCGAGCCGGGTGCAAGGGGCGAGACGAACGTTTCGCGGGCGGGTTCGAACCAAGGGTTGTAGATCGAGAAGGGTTGAAGGTTCGCATTCGCAGTAAACAATCTGGGCCGCTCAAGGCCCGAGAGACGCGAGCCGAGGATGTCCTCGTCCTCGTGAATGCGGTCCAAATACCGCCGCTCGGTGGTGGATTCGTTGATGAGCAGGTGATGGGGGCCCCCGTATGTGCCCGTCGTATCACCACCATAGAGCCATTTGAGCAATCCCCGGCTGATGTGCGGCTTGTCGCTGTCGAGCACGAGCTTCGAATAGGTACGGTACCAGTGGGGTCCCTGCTGGGCGGGATCGTTTTGCTCGCGGTGGGCGAGGATGGAGTCAACCAGCGCGGCAGTCTTCGGATCGGTGCTCGTCTCGAACGAAGCAATGGTTTCCTGGGCCAGTTCCACGTAAAGCGAGATGCCTTGATTTAGGTCGGTTTCGTAGAGCAGCTTTCGGTAGCCGTAGGTCTCGAATCGAACGCGCCGAACGGGCTGAGAAAGCGTCAAGGCGAACCGTCCTTTGGCATCGGTCAGGAAGTGGTTGGCACCGTCATTGATCGTTCCGTGGACGAAGGGCAGGGGCTGGCGGCTGTTCGCGTCGACCACCTGACCATTGAGCAGGTAAGTGCTTTGTGCCGCTACAGACCCAAGCGCAGCGGTAAGAGCGAGAAGCGTACCCAGGGCCCGCGCCCTCATCGGCTCGGCTGCAACAGGGATTGAAGCTGGCGGAGCGAGGCTTGGTTCTTGTCCTCGTAAAAAGCGCTATTGAGGTGCTCCTTCTCGCGGGTGGTCAAATGCCAGGACAAGGAGGCGCGTTCGGCCATCATGCCGTGGCCGCCGACCATGTCTTTTGCATCAGGTTCCATTTTGAGCTTCTCGGAGTCGTAGGCAAAGTAGACCACATCCAGTGGGCCTTGGTACCAGGTCTTGGCGTACTCCAAGTAATTGGTGTTGGCGAAGTCCTGCAAGAAATCCCAGGTGGTAAGCAAGGAAAGAAACGGCCGCGAGAATTTACCCCATAGGCTCGGGTTGTCGCGTTTGGGAATTTCTGGGTCCCGCTGGTTGTCGCGCATGCTGACGAAGACCACCCCACTGGTGTTCTTCTCGATCCACTCGCGGAAGACGTACAGGAATCGCACCGCATCAGAAATGCCGTAGTTGTCGGCCAAGCCCGCATCCATGATTTCGATTTCTGGAAGGCTGGGCAGGGTGACGTTCGGGGTCACGTAGGGGAAGGTCGCGCTCATGCGCAGGGCCGAAGTGAAGCGCAAGTTGTCGGCGTCCTGCTCGGCGAACATGCGGCGGAACTCGACCCCGCGAATCCGGGGGCGGAGCCAGTCGCGGTTATCGGGCATCGCACTGCTCATGTAGCTCATCGGTTGCGCACCGATGTAGAGCTTACGAGCGTCGTTCACGATGATGGGGGCCATGATCATCATCGGAATCTGGGCTGTTTGCTCGAAGGGCGCGTAGTCGGTGATCCGCCGGTCCATCATGAAGTCAGTATTGCGGTTCAGTTGCAACTCAAAGGCGTAGCCGCGGCCTTTTGGGTACCGGTAACGACCATCATCGAACTTCTGGACTCGGAAGAACAAGTCGCTGACTACCAGCGAGAAGATCATGGGATTGAGCAGGTCCTTGCTGATGTTCGCTAGGTACTTGGGGTCGCTGCGGTCTTCAATTTGGCCGAGTTGTTCGCGCAAATACAGCTCGCGGTAATAGGACATCCCGATCAACCCGCCGGAAGCCCCGGTCATCAAGACCGACTGGTTCATCACCTCGCCGGAAAGCGACTTGTCCATTTGCTGCAAGCAATGAACCGTCCAATACGACGAACGTTGGCCGCCCCCCGTGGCTAGGACAAAGACCATCTTGGGTGGCTGGTCGGCAGGGAACTTGGCCCGCCAGTTTTCGAGCATTTCGATGGTCACCGCTTGGTCGGCCGCTACGTTTTCAGGCGAGGTGATCGCCTGCATGTTTTCGAGCGAGTAATCGGCGTGCTCGGTGCGGTAGTTGAGGCCGAAGGCCGCGTAGTTCGCGTCAATCACCTCGTACTTGAAGAGCAGGTTGACCCCGAAAAACACCAAGACCATTCCGCTGATGGCCCATCCTCGAAGCCAATAGGAGAAGGCACCCGTGAACATCACTAGGAAGGAGAAGAGCAAAAAACCGCTGGCCGCTGCGGGGATGAGTACTGCGGGGTTGTCACGGAAAATGCCCAGGATGATGATTGAGGCCACAATGACAAGCTCAACTGCCACGGCATTCAAATGGTGTTGGTCGAACACTTTAAAGACCATGGGCTCGCGCACCTCGATCTCTTGATCCACTTTGTGAAACCGGAAGTTGGTGCCGATGTAGCTGCTCACCACAAACCGTCGCTTTCGCGCTTCGGTGATGTCTTTCATCACGCGAACGCGGGTAATGCGGCCCTTCCGCAAGCGAGACTCCACACCAGTCGCTAAGGTGTCGAAGAAAGGACGGTTGGTCCGCGTGAAATACAGGAATACTAGTGTAATGGTGATGGCCAGCCCCCCGAAAAAGCCGAACGACTCGACGGCGATCTGTCCGCCGGATTGCAGGCCGTTGCCAAGCTGGAACTGAATAAAGCTGATCAGGTAGACGACTAAGAAGGCAGCCGGGATCAGGCTGTTATTCAGGCTGTAACAGATGAACGGATAGCGTACCGTGCCAAGGAACAGGTAGCGCCGACTGTCCAGGATGTAGCTGGTGATGAAAAAAGAAACCGTGAAAAGACCGACCGCTACACCCAAAATCAAGAGACTGGTGAAGCCCACTTCATTCTGATACTCGGGGTCAAGGAAGAGGTAGGGGAGGCCGATGCCCCGACCGAGCTGGCCGGTTACCGTCAGGAACAAAACGCCCCAAAACAGGAGCAGGATCTGGTTCTTCTTCACGTTGAGCAACAGGAGTTGCACCGGGAAGAACGAGAGAATCGGATCGAGAAATTGGCGGAGGCGATGTCGCAATGTTGTGCTGTCTTACCCCTCTAACGGACAATTCGAAGCTAGGGGTTTCCGATTGTGAAACCCAACATCGGCCCGATAAGCGTGGGGGTTAGTTTCGTTTGTAACTTCGCGGACCTTAACGGCCTTATGGAGCACATCCGCAACTTCTGCATCATCGCGCACATCGACCACGGGAAAAGCACCCTGGCCGACCGCTTACTCGAAGCTACCCAGACGATCACCGATCGCGAGCGACAAGATCAGTTGCTCGACGACATGGACCTGGAGCGCGAGCGGGGCATCACCATCAAGAGCCACGCGATTCAGATGCGTTACCAGCGCCCCGATGCGCTGTACACCCTGAACCTGATCGACACGCCCGGCCACGTGGACTTTTCCTACGAGGTGAGCCGTTCGATTGCTGCCTGCGAAGGGGCCCTGCTGTTGGTAGATGCTGCACAAGGGGTTGAGGCCCAGACGATTTCGAATCTGTACCTCGCCTTGGAGCACGATTTGGAGATCATTCCGGTGCTCAACAAAATCGACTTGCCCGGTGCGCTTGTTGAAGAAGTGAGCGACCAGATTGTCGACCTCCTCGGCTGCAAACACGAGGACATCATTAAGGCCAGCGCGAAGGAAGGCATCGGCGTGCCCGAGATTCTGGAGGCAGTTGTTAACCGCGTTCCAGCCCCGGTGGGCGACCCCAATGCGCCCCTGCAAGCCCTGATTTTCGACTCGGTGTTTAACCCGTACCGCGGTGTGGAAGTCTACTTCCGGGTGCGCAACGGCAAGATCACGAAGGGCCAAAAAGTCAAGTTCATGGCCACCGATCGGGTCTACGACGCGGACGAAATTGGCGTCTTGCGCATGGTCCAGGAGCCGAAAAAAGAAATGTCGGCGGGCGAAGTGGGCTACCTGATTTCAGGCATCAAGATCGCCAAGGAGGTCAAGGTGGGCGATACGATCACCAGCGTCGAGAATCCGACCAAAGACATGATCAAGGGCTTTTCGGACGTGAAGCCGATGGTCTTTGCGGGGATTTACCCGGTCGAGACTTCGGAGTTCGAGGAGCTGCGCACCGCGATGGAAAAGCTGCAGCTCAACGATTCGGCCCTGGTTTGGGAACCGGAGACTTCTGTGGCCCTGGGCTTCGGGTTCCGTTGTGGTTTTTTGGGGATGCTCCACATGGAGATCATTCAGGAACGCCTGGAGCGCGAGTTCGACATGACGGTGATCACCACTGTGCCGTCGGTTCAGTTCCATGCCTATGGCAACACGGGTGAAAAGTTGATTGTCAACGCGCCCTCAGACCTGCCCGAACCCAACTACATCGACTACATTGAGGAGCCGTTCGTCTCAGCACAGATCATCACCAAGTCCGACTACGTGGGGCCGATCATGACCCTGTGTATGGAGAAGCGCGGCATCATCCAGAACCAGGTCTACTTGACGGCGGATCGCGTCGAGCTTCGCTTTGAGTTGCCGCTGGCGGAAATCGTCTTTGACTTCTTCGATAAGCTGAAGAC
>CAYGKP010000028.1:0-9120 GCA_964350605.1 uncultured Cytophagales bacterium | reverse complement strand
ACCATTTCGCGTGGCTATGCGTCGCTCGACTACGAACTGATCGGCTTTCGGACTTCGACACTCGTGAAGCTCGACATCCTGATCAATGGCGAGAAGGTCGATGCACTGTCGGCCATTGTTCACCGTGACAAGGCCCAGAACTGGGGCAAACGTCTCTGTGAGAAGCTCAAAGAACTCTTGCCCCGTCAGCAGTTTGAAATCGCGATTCAAGCGGCGATTGGCGCAAAAATTATCGCTCGAGAGTCGGTTAAGGCACTTCGTAAGAACGTGACGGCCAAGTGTTACGGTGGTGACATCAGCCGCAAGCGCAAGCTGCTCGAAAAGCAGAAGGAAGGGAAGAAGCGCATGCGCCAGGTGGGCCGCGTCGAGATTCCCCAGGATGCGTTTATGGCGGTACTCAAGTTGGACGACTAGTTGAGGTTTGGGGAGAAACTTGGAAAGCATGGGTGACGATTCTCATTTTGGGGCATTCTACCCTGAACCAAACGCTTTCTTCTCTCTATGAAACGCCTCCTTTTCCTGCCCATACTACTGGCCTGGGGTCTTTTGTCGGCCCAGACGGCCCAGGTCGATTTCTATACCGACATCCGAAACGGCGGCCCTCAAGGCTACCTGAACGGGGGTTACTTGAATCTGCCTGAGCGGTTGTATGCCGCCGCCCTGAACGGTGAGATCGTGATCTACCCGAGCGAGGACTTGAAACGTCCTTATTCTGCCGATCAAGTTGACTCGCTCTTTGGTGCGAATTACCAGGCTTATCATGACGCCATGAACGCGATGTGGGGCGATTGGGGCATGTATGAGGAGGTGGTAGCCCCCTCTGACCCCGAAGACTTAGCCGCCGCGCTGGCCAGCCAAACGTCTACACTATACTGGAGTGCGGAGGCTGAACTAAGCGGAGAAACTTGGGCCTTAGGCGCGCCGCGCCATCTGGAATTCAGTGTCGATTTGGAGGCGGAATTCGACTTAGACCCCTTCGGGTTTGAGACGTACACCTGGGTGCCAATCAATGTGAAATGGGCGGAGTTTGCTGCGTGGTCGAAGAAGGAAAACCTTTGGTGGTACAACCCCCTGAATATGGCCGACAGCTTGCCATTGGCTCAGGCCTTAATGGCTCACCGCGTGCCTTACACCAAAGTAGCGGGCACCCATTCCGACGTATGGGGGGACCATGTTCAGGTCACTAGCCCATCAGAGGACTACGAGCATGTTTATGACGTCAGCGAGGAGGAGTTGTCCAGCGTTTCGCGCAATGATTCGCTATATGGCTTCCTTCAAAAGTACCTGGACCCCGAATTGAGGGTGGCCCCTCAGGGGATTGGCTACCTGCAACGTCACTGGCTGCAGACCCATCTGGCGTATGGCCATCCCGCGAACACACCCTTCGAATACGGTCAGGCAGCGGCGTTGAAAGACTCAATTTTGGCCTGGCTCACGGATGGTCGGTTGACAGGCTATCAGTTTGAATCGGGTGACTTGGTGCAACTAGATGTTGACCAGGTGATCTTCAATTTCACGGTTCCCGAAAGTGACGACCTGTGGCTTGAGAATCCGTGGAACGACGAAGAACCTCTAAGCGGGCTGATGTACGAGGCCAGTGAAACCACCTTCGGGCTCGTCGAGCGTGTGGAATTCAGTACCCCCACCACGATTTCGAAGCGTAAGCCCTTGTACCTGAGCTTACAACTTGATGCCATGCACCCCGAGAACATGAGGGGCATTCACGATGCGTTTGTGGTGGTGGAGTTGAACGAGCTGTCCGCGCTTTTACAGGACGAAGGTTTGACATTCAGTTGGATTCATCCCAAGAACCACGCTGATCGACTACCCATGCTTGAGGCATTGAAGGCACGTCGGTTTGCGCCTTCGAACCTTCAGGTGATTCACGGCGTGACGGCCTTGACCCTGTTGAATTTCAATTGGTCGATGGGGGATAGCACCTCGAGGTGGGTCGAAACCGAGTGGTACTTCGGCGGTGACGACCATGAGGTTCACCCCGTGAAGGGCTACCAGACCTATGTGCCCACGTTGACCTGTGATGTGGCCGATTTCACGATCACTGACCCGCAACCCTGGCGCGATCAGCTTGCGCCCTACGTAGCTGAGTACCCTGGCTTGCTGAAAACTGGAAATGTCCCGACACCATTCCCTGCGTACGCCTCGAAATTGCCAGTCAAGTGGTCGTACACCTCGCACCGTCTGATCCCCATCAACTCGGAAGAAAATCAACCCTTGAACGGACCGGGCGAGGGTGGCCTCCTGCTCACGACTCTTTTTAAAGGGATTGAAACCAATCAGCTACAGGCGAAGAGCCCAGCGGGGGATCGGATGAGCCATGCTGAAGTCTTGAGCGGCATGGAGGTCTATTATGAGCAGGTTGATTATGAAGTGGATCCCTTTGGTGATGTGTTGTTTGACACCACTCACATCCTGCCCATGAGCCTCTACCAGATCGTTCTGGTTGAGTCCATGGTGATCCAAGAAGGGAAGGCAACCTACAAACCCAAGGAGTGGATGATCATCATCCCAGAAGATCACCAGGACAATCTCTCGGGCTTACAGAAATCCATCGCCTCGGTACCCTTCAATGAGTCTGAGGCCTACTTCAAGGCCGAGTCAAAGAAGAACAAAGCGCTCAAGCCGCTGCTCAAACAGCTCAAGAAGCGCAAGTGGGAATCTGACGTGGTTCAGGTGCTGATCGACCCGTATGGCCGCTCGGTTTGTTACCTTGCGTACGAAGGTGGCCTGGGGATGTACCGACCCGATTGTCCGGAAGAACTCGACAACCTGCTGCCCATACCCGAGGATCGGTAGTGCCCATGAAATTACTCGACGGAAAGGCGACAGCCGCTGAAATCGAAACCGAGATTGCCGAGAAGGTGAAGACGCTTGTGACCACTGGACACAAGCGTCCGCATTTGGCGGCCATTCTAGTGGGCGAAGACGGAGCCAGTCATACCTATGTGAATGCCAAGGTGCGTGCCTGTGAACGGGCGGGTTTTGCCTCGTCTCTGCTCCATTTTGAGGCGAACCTCAGCGAGGCCGAGTTGCTTGAAGAGGTCGAAAAACTGAACGACGACCTAGAGGTGGATGGTTTCATTGTCCAGTTGCCGTTGCCGAGGCACATCAACGTAACGCGTGTCCTTGAAGCCGTGAAGCCCGAGAAGGACGTGGATGGATTTCACCCTGTCAACGTGGGGCGGATGGTGGCAAGTTTGCCAACCTTTCTGCCCGCGACGCCGAACGGTATCATGGAATTGATCCGCCGCAATGGGGTGGAAACCAAAGGGAAACACGCAGTTGTCGTTGGACGCAGCTTGATTGTTGGCACGCCAATGGCGGTGTTGCTGTCCCGCGATGCCCAGCCGGGTAATTGCACAGTCACACTTTGCCACATTAACACCGTTGATCTGGGTAGTTACACCCGACGAGCAGACATCTTGGTGGTGGCCGTCGGAAAGCCGGGGCTCATCACGGCGGACATGGTCAAAGAAGGCGCGGTGGTCATTGACGTGGGAACAACCCGTGTGGCCGACGCGAATAAGAAGAGCGGCTTTGCCCTGAAAGGCGATGTGGACTACGAGGCTGTTGCGCCCAAGTGCGAAGCCATTTCGCCTGTGCCGGGCGGGGTGGGGCCGATGACCATCGCCTCGCTGCTGCTAAACACGTTGCGCGCTGCTACTCACGAAGTCTATCCGAACTCCCTTGCCGACGCCTAGCCACGACCGTCTCCCGTTGATGGAGGCCTTCGCTACGGTTCAGGGGGAAGGCGCACACGCAGGTCGTGCGGCCTACTTCATACGCTTGGGTGGGTGCGATGTGGGCTGCGTCTGGTGTGATGTGAAGGAATCTTGGAAGGAAGAGGGCTGGCCCGAGCCGACTGTCACGGAATTAGCCGACCAAGCAGCTGCATGCCCCATGCGGTTGGCGGTGGTAACGGGCGGCGAGCCCTTGATGCACGATTTGAACTCGTTGACTCGTTCCTTGAAAAAGCGGGGCTTTGCGACCCATATCGAGACCTCGGGTGCCCACCCGATGTCGGGCGACTGGGATTGGGTGACGCTTTCGCCCAAGAAATTCAAAGCCGCCTTGCCCGAAGCCTACGAGCGGGCCGACGAGTTGAAAGTGATTGTCTTCCACAAGAGCGACTTGGCCTGGGCCGAGAAAGAAGCCGAGAAAGCCCCCGAGCATTGTTTGCTCTACCTTCAACCGGAATGGGACCGCCGCGAGGAGGCCACAAGCTGGATCCTAGACCACGTGGCCCAGCACCCACGCTGGCGCATCTCGCTGCAAACCCACAAATACCTGGGCATTCCGTAGCCCCGATCCGCCCTGACTTGATCTTCCCTGAAATGAGACTTTTTCTGCTGCTGTTCCTCTGCCTGTCTGTCGGTTGCGCTTCTGCGCAATCGCCCAACAAGAAGGCCCTCAAGTACTACCAGAAAGCCCAAGAGGCGATGGCCAACCGCGACTATCCTTCGGCCACGGACTTGTTCGAGAAGTCGATCTCAGCCGATCCGCAGTATTTGGATGCCTACCTCTCGCTGGCCAATCTTTACCAGTTGGACCGAAAGCCAGAGCAGTCCATCGCTTTGTACCGCCGGGCGGTGAAGATGGGTACGCCTGAGAAAAAGCTGGGCTACGCTTACCTCGCCGTTGGAAACGAGGAATTGAAGGAAGGCAACTACGAGCAAGCCTATGAGTACTTGCTGTTGGCCCAAACTCATTACGAGGGCCGCCTGCACATCAAGCAGCAGATCGAAGGCTTGTTGCAGAACTGCGAGTTCGCTCGCGAGGCAAAAAAGAACCCCATCCCTTTTGAGCCGGTGCTGCTCGCGCCGCCGCTCAACCAATGGGCAGTCCAGAGCCACCCGGTTCAGACCGCCGATGGGCTCGAACTCTTCTTCACCATCCGATTGCCCGACGGCAACGAAGACTTACGCCGCAGTGTGCGCAGCGAAGAAGGGGGCGCATGGGGCGAACCTCAAACGCTTGGCGAGCGATTGACCACACCAAAGAACGAAGGCACCGCCTCGATCGCGGCGGACGGGCGGACCTTGGTGCTCACGAGCTGCGACCGCGAGGACGGCGCGGGGAGTTGTGACCTGTACATCAGTTACCGCATTGGCGACACGACCTGGAGCCAGCCCATGAACCTGGGCGGGGGCATCAACACGCGCAGTTGGGATTCGGAGCCGTCCTTGTCTTCCGATGGCAATACCCTGGTCTTTAGCTCGTATCGGGGCGGTGGCTATGGCGAGGAGGACCTCTACATCGTTCGCCGCAATCAGAAGGGCGATTGGGGCAGCCCCCAAAACCTAGGGCCGCTCATCAACACGGCGGGCCGCGAGGTGGCGCCGTTCCTGCATGCCTCGGGTCGGCGGTTGTATTTCAGCACCACAGGCCGTCCTGGCATGGGCGAGTTGGATTTGTTTGTGAGCGAGTTGGTAGACAGCGCGTGGACCTTGCCCGTCAATTTGGGCTATCCGGTCAACTCGGCTCAGAACGATGTGTCGCTGTTCCTTGCCGCCGATTACTCGGAGGGCTACATGACTAAGTACAAAAAGGTTGGCACCGAGTACGAGTCGTTCCTCTATCGCTTTGAGATGCCGAAGAGTTGGATTCCGGCGCAGCACACCGTGACGGCCATTGGCACAGTGACCGATGCCAAGACAGGAAAGCCCGTCGAGGCGCGGGTGCAACTCTCGGACTTGGATGCCGATTCCACCCTTCAGTTCGTGAAGTCCGACCCCGAGACGGGGCGCTACCTGGTCGTTCTGACCGAAGGCAAACGCTATGGCTTGTTCGCGGAAGCAAAGGGTTATTTACTCTTCAGCCACCTGTTCGATGTTCGGGAAGTCACCGACTTGGGGGCCGAGGAGCTCGACATCCAGCTGATCCCGCTGGAAGTGGGGGCGAAGGTGCTGCTCGAAAACTTGTTTTTCGCTTCGGGCTCCGCAGAGATCGAAGCGGCTTCCTATCCCGCACTGACCCAGGTGGTTCGGCTGCTCGAACTCCACCCGCGCTTGCGCTTGGAAATCGCCGGGCATACCGATGATGTTGGCGCCGATGCGGCGAACCTCAAGTTGAGCCAAGCCCGCGCGCAGGCAGTGGTCGATTACTTGGTTGGAAAGGGGATGTACCGCCGCCGCTTCTTGCCCAAAGGCTACGGCGAGAAGGAGCCACAAGTGCCCAACACCAGCGAAGAGAACCGCGCCCAGAACCGCCGCATCGAACTGCGGGTCTTTTAGGCGGGTGTTCTAGTTCTGCTGCTTCAGCGATTCGAAATAGTCGATGTACTCCAGGCCCCGCTTCACATAGCTCGGGTCATGGGTGAGGGGGATGCCGTTTTTCGGGTAGGTCCGCCCGGTGTTATGGATGTGGAACGCATCTTTAAACTGGCCTTTTCGAAGGCGCTTCCCATAGTTCCGGTCGATCCAGACGATGCCCCAATAAATCCCGTCGGGCCCACGAACGTCGGCGACCATCACGTCCAACGCGACGCATTGATACCCCATCAACTGAAACGGCCCCCAAGAGGTTGCAAGGTTTTCCAGTGCTTGATCTGTGGCATCAACGATGTCCTTGCGCTTGATGTGGCCATAGCGTTTCCGTGTTCCTTCCCGCACCTCTTGCAAGGCGTGAAAGACGTGCTTCTCGGCCCGTGTCCCGGCGGGTCGCTTGCCCGAACATTCCAGGACGATCAGGGCCTTTAGGTAGCTGGCCGGCAGGTTGAAATCCTTGGCCAGGCTGTCGATCTCGGCCCCGTAGTTGGCTTCCGTTCGCGCCCTTGCATCCGAGATGGAATTGTCCGGGGACGGTTCAGGTCGCCACTTGGCGGCGGGCTCGTTGTGTTCGGGCCAGAAGATGACCGCCAGCGTCCCCGCGACCAGTGCCACCGCGAGCAGGGTCATGTAGCCGTCGCGGCGTTTGCTTGCTTGTCGCCGACTGCTCTTTTTGCGGGTCTTTCGGCGGGCCATCGGCTAGTAGTAGGCGTTTGGAATCAAGTAGTGCTTCACGTAGTCGGCCACGCCGTCTTCCAAGCTGGTGAAGGGCTTGTCATAGCCTGCCGTGCGCAGCTTGCTCATGTTGGCCTCGGTGAAGTACTGGTACTTGTCGCGGATGTCGGCTGGTGTGTCGATGAACGAGATGTTCGCTGGCTTTCCCATCGCTTGGAAGGTGACCTTCACCAGATCGAGAAAGGTACGTGCTTCGCCCGTGCCCATGTTGTAGAGGCCCGAATGCGCCGGTTGGCGGTCGTGCATCAGGAACATCATCACTTCAAGGAGGTCTTTCACGTAGACAAAGTCGCGGATCTGCTCGCCGTCCTTGTAGTCGGGGTTGTGCGAGCGGAAGAGCTTCATTGCGTCCGTCTGCCCAATCTGGCGGAAGGCATGCAGAATCACCGAAGCCATGCGGCCCTTGTGGTATTCGTTTGGTCCATAGACGTTGAAGAACTTGAGGCCCGCCCAGAACCAGGGATTTTCGTCCTGCTGGAGCGCCCATTTGTCGAACTCGTTCTTTGAGACGCCGTAGGGGTTCAGCGGTTGCAGTTGGAAAGGCACCTCATGGTTGTCCTCGTAGCCAAACTCGCCCAAGCCGTAGGTCGCTGCCGAAGAGGCATAGACCAAGGGGATCTGAAACTTGACGCACGCACGCCAGATCATCTTGCTGTACTCAAGGTTCAGCTTCGTGTGGATGCCCACGTCAAATTCGGTGGTATCAGTCCTCGCCCCTAGGTGGAAAATGAACTCCACGTCCTCGCCGTTTTCTTCCAACCAAGCTTCCAGGTTGTCACGGTCCACGCGCTGGAGGATGCGCTTTCCGGCCAGGTTGGGTTCCTTCTCGGCGTGGCTGAAATCGTCCACGGCGACCAAGTAGTTGAAATTGTCCTGGTTGAGGCGCGAGACGAGTGCGCTGGCGATGAAGCCTGCGGCTCCGGTAACGACGATCATGGGCTTGCTGCTTGCTTTGTACCTTCGGCCTCAAAGGTACAGGATGCGCGGGAAGGGGCTAATCGGATTGTGGATGTTGATGACATCGGTTGCCTGCGACCCGGTGGCGACCGATCTACCCGTGGGCCGCGTGGTGGTCGATGAACTGGGCCGTGAGATTCAGGTGTCCGATTCGATCCGGCGGATTGTGAGCCTGTCGCCCAACCTGACCGAGGCCCTGTTTCTGCTCTGTCCTCACCAAAAAATTGTGGGCCGCACCACGTTCTGCACCTATCCAGAAGAGGCCGAGCCAGTCAACGGCATTCAGGTCTTCCCCTCGGTCGATGTGGAAGCGTTGCTGGAGATCCGCCCCGACCTTGCCTTTGTGAAAAGCGACCTGCTCCCCGCCGGGGAATTTGAGCGGCTGGAGCGCTTTGGCATCCCGTTGTATGCCAGTGACTGGCCGACGTTAGAAGCGATGTTTTCCGGCTTGGAGGACGTGGGTTGTTTGTGTGGCGACAGCGTCAAGGCCAAGCAGATTGTTGATTCGCTTCGTGCCTCGGTTCCCACACGAGCGATGATTGAAAGCCCACGTGTGGTGGTGTTGATCGGTGTCGACCCGATCTATGCCTACGGACCGGGTAGCTACATCGACGATTGGTTGGCAGCGGCTGGCTTGGAGAACGCCGTGGAAGATCGTTTTGCCGAACGCTTTCCGCGCCTGGATCGGGAGTATTTGCTGAAGCTTGATCCCGATTGGATTTTGGGTCCCCAGCCCGGCTACTTGGATTCCGCGTTCTTTGCGGTCCATCCCGAGATGAAGCAGTTGAAAGCCTACCAACAGCACCGCATCCGCGCCCTGACCCCCGACCTGATCGAACGGCCCGGACCGCGCGTCGGGCAGGCCATTGCCGAGCTCATTACTGTTACGACCGAATGAAGCGCCTGATTCTTCTGGTGGCATTGGGCGGGGCTGCGTTATTCGGTCTGCTGGTCTTGGGCTTGACCCAGGGGCGGGATGAGGGCCTTTCGGAATTGCTTTCCGCAAAGGGCGACTTGGGCCTCATTGTCTGGGACCTTAGAATGCCGCGGTTGCTGGGGGCGTTGCTGGTGGGGGCAGCGCTTTCGGTTGCGGGCTATTTGCTTCAACTCCTCGTTCAAAATCCCCTGGCCGACCCCTTCGTGC
>CAYGKP010000027.1:8874-18366 GCA_964350605.1 uncultured Cytophagales bacterium | reverse complement strand
CCGCGCGGCGATGCGTTGGCTCGGGAAGGAGAGTTGGGACTTCATCTTCGCGGCGGGCGACGACTGGACCGACGAGGATACCTTCCACGTCTTGCCCGACACGGCCTACGACCTGAAAGTTGGCTTCGGTTCGTCGGAGGCGCGCTTTAACATCGCCGATGTGCGAGCCGTCCGCGACCTACTCAAGCGGCTGGTGGCTGTCAGCCAGCAGGCGGGAGTGAAGGCGTAGTGACCGCAGGAACCCAATGAGTTACAAACCACAAGACCAATCCACAGTCGCGCCCTACTTGATCGTTGAGTCGCCCGATCAGTTGATTGAGTTCCTTCAAGCGGTCTTTTCTGCCAAGTTGCTTTCTGTCCGACGTGATGAAGGCGGAAAGGTGCGCCACGGCGAACTCCAGATCGAGGATTCGACGATCATGCTTAGCCAAGCCACCCAGGACTTTCCGGCCAACCCCAGCATGCTGCACGTCTATGTGTCCGATGCGAGGGCCACCTACGTGCTCGCACTTCAGGCCGGCGGCTCGCCCATTATGGAGCCACAGGTTAACCCCAACGACCCAGACGACAACGACCTGCGCGGCGGGTTCTTTGGGCCTTGCGGCAATCAGTGGTGGGTCGGGACCAAGTCGGATTGACCTACAAGAAGTTCGGCATGTCCAATTTCTTGGCGATCCGGTAGGCAGCGTTCATCAAGCCGACGTGTGAGTAGGTCTGTGGGAAGTTACCCCACTGGCTCCCTGTCTTTGCGTCGATGTCTTCGGAAAGCAAGCCCAAGTGATTGGCGTACTTCGACACTTGCTCGAACCGCTCGATGGCTTCTGGAATGCGGCCAACTGTCGCCAGTGCCTCGATGTACCAATAGGCACAGATCAGGAAGGTGGAATGCACCGCGCCGAAATCATCCTCGTGCACGTAGCGATACATGAGGCCTTCTGGGGTGCGAAGGCCCTTTTCCATCATTTCCAGGTGTTTTTTGGCTCGCTCGCCGTTCGCATCCAAATAACCCATGGTGATCAGTTGTAAGCAACTGGCGTCCATGTTTTCGGTGCCGATAGCTTGAGCGTAGTAGCCTTTGTCCTCCACGTAGCACTGCTCGATTTTGGCAGCGGCTTGGTCGCGCAGGTCGGTGGCATAAGCCAATAGTTCGTCGTCCTTCAACTGCTTGGCGACTTTCATTGCGCCAGAAGCTCCGGCCCAGTGGAAGAGGAAGGTGTAGCAGTTCTGCTGGCTCTTGGTGCGGAACTCCCAGAGGCCCGCATCGGGCTCGTCCATCGTCTGCTCGATCATTTTCAAGCAGTGGCGCACCAAGCGGTCGCTCTTGACCTTCTCGGCTGCGGTGAAGCGTGAGTCAACATATAACGGTAGGAGAGAAACGATCACCTGGCCGTACACGTCGTTTTGAATGTGCTCGTAAGCCTGGTTGCCGACGCGGACCGGGGCGTTATCGCCCAAGTAGCCTTTGAGGTCAAAGATGCGCTCTGTCAGGCGTTTGGTACCCGTGATCGAGTAGAGCGGCTGGAAGCGATCCGGCTCGGCAATCGTGGTGTTCTCGATGTAATGGAAATATTTTTCCAACTCCTCAAAGTGCCCCAAGTTGTTGAAGGCCGTGAGGGTGTAATAGGCATCGCGCAACCAACAGTAACGGTAGTCCCAGTTGCGTGTTGACTGCGGGTATTCGGGGAGCGACGTGGTGCCCGAGGCGATGATTGCGCCGGTATCTTCGTACTGGTGAATCTTCAGGGTCAGAGCCGAGCGTACGATGCGCTCTTGGTGAAACCCAGGAATCGAAGTTGATTTGACCCATTTGCGCCAATACTCAGTGGTATTGCGTAGGAAATCCTCGGCTGTGGTGGCGATTGGCCCCTCAAGCGGCACGCCCCAGGTCAGGATCATGTACATCGGCTCGTTGAGGATGAAGGCTTTTTCCTTGAGGATGAAATTCAAGGGGATGTCGGTCGACAGGCGGATCTGCTTGTCGAGGCCCAGGTAGCGAATGTGTGAGGAGCCTTGGTAGACCTCGGGCACCAGGTCGCCGTACATGCCGCGGGGCCGGCATTTGACCACGATGCGTGGGGTGCCTTCCAGCGGTTCGAGCTTGCGGATCAGCATCAGCGGCTTGTAAGGACGGCCATAATGCTCGAAACGAGGGGCAAAGTCAGTCACCCGGTACTTCGCGAATTCACTCTCGAAATCGGTCCGCAGGATGTTGGTGTTCTCTACGTAACTCTGCTTAGAGGTGTAGTAGTCGCTGTTGGGCGAAATCGAGAATTCGCCGCCTTTTTCCTCGTCGAGCAGGCCGCCGAACACGAAGCTGGAATCGAACTTGGGCCAACACATCCATTGGAGGTGGGCCTTGGTGTCGATGTAGGCCATGTAAGAACAGTTGCCAATGACACCGAAGTCGTAAGTATGCTTCGATTCGCTCATAAGGAGATGCGCTGGTGGGGGAATCCACTAAGGTACAACCACCAGAGAAACAGGCAAGGCTGAGCATTCAGAAAGCGAAGGGGCCCAACACAAACGGGCGGACCAATGGCCCGCCCGCAGCGATGTGCAATAGTGTGAGGTGACTAGCGCTCGATCCAGAGCTTTTGCACGCGGATCTGGCCGCTGCTCGTGGTGGTACGCATCAGGTATTGACCAGGAGCCAAGTCCGAAGTCGGAACCGTAAGGCTGGTGCTGAGCGAGAAGTTCTCCTGGTAGGTCCGTACCACTTGACCAAGCAGGTTGATGAGCTGGACGCTCACCTGATCGCTGGTCGACTGGGTGTTAACTGTAAGGCTTACTGTATTGCTCGTCGGGTTCGGATAGGCAGGGGAGATGCCCACTGCGTCCGCCCGAAGCGTAATGACACTACTGTACGAACCCGTGCCGTCGTTGTCCACTTGGCGCAGACGGTAGTAGTTCACGCCCTCGAGCGGCTGGTGGTCGGTGAGGGTGTATGAGGTAGTCACCGATGTAGTGCCTTGTCCAGGCACTGAACCGATGGCCTCGAAGTTCTCACCGTCCGCGCTGCGCTCAACAATGAAGTAGGCGTTGTTCTCTTCCAGCGCAGTGACCCACGTAAGGCGGTGAACCAGGTTCACCCGCTCGCCCGAGAACTCTACAAGTGTAACCGGTGAAGGACACTCGATTTCCTCGGAGGGGCGGTTGTTGGGATACGCGCATTCTGGCATCGTGCGAACCGCTGAGGCAAAGGTGCCGTTATCGTTCACTGAAACGTACAGGTCGTAAGGCGCAGCAGTTGACGGAATCGACGCGGTGTATTGCGCGCAGCTGTCGCAACCAATTTGTGCCCCGGTTGGGTCAACGAATTGCGGGAACCCAGTGAGGAGTGCACCACTTACCTCATAGATGCGCACATAGAAACCGCGGGGGATGATGGTGTTCGCACTGTTACAAATCGAATAGTACACTGTCGCAGGGTTGGCCACACAGTCCGAAGTGTTGTAGACTACCGAGTCAATGGTGGCTTCCAGGTCAGGGAGTTGAGTTCCGAGCAAGCCACCCGATGTGGAGCGTAGCGGATACTGCGCATTGTACACATTAAGATCGCCGTCAATGCCGGCAAGGTTGACATCCTGTGGTACAGACGGCACTGTCAAGTCGTCGTTGATCATCCAGGGCGTATAGCTGTGTGTGTTGTGCAACTCGCGGGTTGACATCCAGGTGTTGGCCAAGTCTGTTGTGTCGCTGTGAAGTACTGAAAGACGACCGACAGGGTTGTTGGCATCGGTACCGCAAACCGCGATGATCTCGGCTTCCCCGTCGCCGTTCACGTCGGCAATTGCCGGGCGGCGGAAGGCATAGGAGTTGTTGTTACCGTAGCTACAAGTCGGAATCTCAGTGTCAATGAGACCATCTGCGCCGCCACGAATCTCTAGACCGCTTCCGCGTGTTTGGACCACAATTTCCAGATCGCCATCACCGTCGAAGTCGAAAAGGGTCGGGGTTGTTTTGTTTGCGAAGCCCTGCTCGTTGATGTTCACGGAATACTTTTGAGTAAATGCGCCTGCTCCATACTCTAGGGCAAGCAATTCGCCATTACCCCGCAGGTAGACAACTTCCAGGTCTCCATCTCCGTCGATGTCACCCACAGCTGGTTGACCGGGGTGCTGATCACCGCTGTTATACGCAGCCGCAGTGATCGAGCCAGCGTTTGGATCCCAGGCATAGCACCGGGAGTTGCTACCGCCTCCATCTTGACGGGTCACCACAATGGCATCAAGATCTCCGTCCCCATCAAGATCAGCTACAACCGTGAAGCCATCGGGGTAGTCCGTTGTGGAGCCGGGTGCGGAAGACTCCAAAGAGACCGAAGTACCTGTCACATCTACGGCAAACACTTGATTTCCGCAGACTAGCTCGAGCCCTTCACAGTCAGCACAATAGTCGTCTGGCAAAATGTCTGCGGCAACAGCCAATCGACCCTTGTCGTCACTGTTGGAAATCCGCCCACGAGAGTTTCCGGAGCCTCCTTCACCAATCTTCGCGCCCGTAGCGGAGTTAAAGACTTGGTTACCCATATAGACCTCTGGGGTGCCGTCGGCATTGAAATCCGCAAAGTTGGGTGCGTAGGCAACGGCGTTTGCTGTGTAGCCAACTTGGTTGCTGGCGGTACAGAAAGTCGCTGCTCCGCCCGTGTGCTCGTACCGGCACAGCTGGCGATTGTTGGTGACAATGAAGATTTCGGCGGTTCCGTCTCCGTCTACATCCGCTACGGCCGGACCTGTGCAGGTTGCCGCTAGTGCTGGTGTGGTGATGGTCGTTTCCGTCACGCCAGTCAGGCCATTGACGATGCGAATCTGCGAGTTTCCATTGCGCGAAACCACAATCTCCGGCTCGCAATCACCGTCAACGTCGGCCACAACCGGGCTGGATCGCGTGTCGAAGTCAGTCGTACTAGTTTCCCAATGCAACTGAACATCACCCAAGCCACCGGGGTCCTGCTCACAGCCAGGAACCGTGCAGTAGTAGAAGTCTTCGCAAGCAACCGTTCCACAGCAATCGCCGTCGTAGCAATCGATCAAGCCATCACAGTCATCATCGATGCCATTGCCGCAGATTTCAACCGGTACACAAGTTAAAATGGCATCGGCTTGCTGGCGAGGGCAGGGGACGTAGCCGGTGATGGAGAAAGCATGCATCCCTGGGAAGAGCGAGTTGTCCGAGGCAGATCCTACAAAAGTGATGGGCCCATCGGTGAAAGCTGTGTGACCCGAAGTCCAGTGTCGGAAGTTGAAAATGGAGCCAGACAGAATATTGATTTCCAAAACCAAACCAGTTCCAGCTGGGACATACATCCCGCCAACTTGTACCTCGGTGGGAGTTCCAACACCCGCTGTGATCGGAAGTGCAACGGGATCGGAGGTTGAAAGGATGGTACCACCAACGCCGTCGCGCACAACGAATTCGACTGTAGCTGTACCAGGCCCTCCACCTACGTTGTAAAACATGTAGAGTGACTCTAGGTCGAAGGCATAAGAGGCATCAAAGACTAGCTTCTTGTCGTTACCAGTGACCGACCCCCCATCTTGTTGGGAGGTAAAACCATGGCCCGTGGAAGGGTAACCCAGATTGCTCTCGGGCGTGGGGACGTTTGCCACGGTATCCTCCACAAAGTAACTCTCCGCACAAGTAATCGTGGGGTTAAACGAACAACCACTACCGACTGGGCTGCCCCCGCTTGACTCTGTGTACCAATTGAAGGGACAATAGCCAGGTTGGCCGGGCTTTGAAGCTGTGAGCGTGGGAGTTGTGGGTGCACCAGTAGGACAAAACGAACCGTCATTGACTGTAAAGTCGCCGTCGAGTACATCAACTGTATCTGCGACATCACACCCCAATCCGAAAGGATCAATGCAAAGAAAATAGCGATCCTCAGTAGAGGTCGTATAGGAGGGGCCGGTTGCGCCCCCAATCGCTGAGCCGCCCCCATCACGCCACTGGAAATCATAGTCGGTCGGGTCTAACTCACTATCCAGCGTGACAGAGCTTCCTGAGCAGATATAGATGCTGTCTGGTAGTGTGCTGGGAATTGATAGGCCCGTGAGGATGGAACAGTCAGTCGAGAAAGAAATATCATCAAGCGCAAAGTCATTGCCAAAAAGACCGGTGGTGGAGTTCCGCAACGAAATAATCACCGGTCCCGTGGCCGGTGCCGTCCAGCCTACAAAGAATTGAAACCAATCATTGCTTGATGCATCCGCAGTGAGTGTCCCAATTGGCGCACCATCGATGAAAAAGGTAAGTGATGAGGGGTTGTCAAAGGAGGTATGAACGTTCGCCACCCAGACGGAAAACGCATAGGTCTGCCCCGCTGTGACGTTTACAGATGTTTCATAAACATCGAGCGAAGTATCATCACTACCATCAGCGACAAACATGTTGCCTGCGCCGGATGTGTGGTCCCCAATGTTTGCCATGAACCCGTTATTGTAGTCGTTGGGATTCGTTCCGATTCCGTAACGCTCTTGGGGAATAGGCGGTGTGGGGGCTGTGAATGTGTAATCAGAGGTGAACCCAGTATTCCCCGCTTCAAAGTCACCATTGGTAACCAAGTTGGCACCCGGTACCACGCTTTGGGGGCAAATCTGCGCCTGCGTCGAACTGAGGCCCAGAAAAGTAGTGATGGCTGCCAGAGCCAGAACGTGTAGAAATTGCCGCATTGCCGCTTTTTTTGATTCTAAATATTGGAACAGCAGTTCTCCGCTAAATCCAAAAGTACGCAGGAAAGACCGATTTTCCTCCTGTCTATACGGGCCAAACAATGATTGTGAACAAGTTCTAAGCGGTTTATTTCAGCCCAGGGTCAGCGGATTTGGCCTCCTTTGATTGGCTTTCATCCTGCGTCTTGTGGAGGCGCGGACCTCGATAGCCCATCTCTTCATGGTCGCACGCACAAAAATTGTGCACCATGTCTTCCCACTCTGACTCCGTTGGTAATTGGGCGGGCTTTGCCGGAACTGGGGCAGTCAACCTGGATTCAGCAGGGGCGGAGGGATCTTTTTCATTTGTATCCATACATCTCAATCAAAAGAATCGTGCTGTGGTTCCCGCTCATTTGCCCCACGCCGGATTTCCTTGTTGCTTCGTGGTCTCCACAGTACGTAACAGAACTTTACCACCATGAAAAAGACTGTCATCATCACGGGTGCCTCCTCAGGCATCGGCGAATTTACTGCCTACCGCTTGGCTTCCGAAGGTCACAACGTAGCACTATTGGCCCGCCGGGTCGACAAGCTGGAGGCCATCGCCACCAAGATTAAGAAAGACGGGGGCGAGGCGAGTGTCTTCGAATGTGATGTGACTGATTACGAGCAAATTAAGTCGGCGACCGCTGCAGTGAAGGCCAAGTACGGACGCATTGACGTGCTCGTCAACAACGCAGGCCTCATGCCGCTCTCGTACCTGGACAAAGGCCGCCGCGACGAAGCCAAGCGCATGGTTGACGTGAACGTGATTGGCTTGATTGACTTTACCTACGCTGTGTTGCCTACGTTCATCGAGCAAAACTCGGGCCACTTCATCAACATTTCTTCGGTCTCAGGGAAAGTGATTTTCCCCAGCTCAGCGGTGTATTGCGCGACCAAGTTCGCCGTACGTGCCTTTAGTGACGGCCTTCGTCAGGAGATGGCTCAGAAGTACGACGTACGAGTGACCGACATCCAGCCGGGTGCCGTGGAAACCGAGTTGAAAGAGCACATCAAAGATCAGGATGTGTTCGATAAAGCCTTCTCGAAATTCGGCCAGTTCGATGCGCTCGAGCCCGACGACATTGCTCGGGCCATTTCCTTTGCGATCTCATGTCCCAACAACATGGGTGTGAACGAGATCACCATCCGTCCGCAGGGGCAGCCAAATTAGGACCATTCCTTTCAGGTATCCGGTAGCAATTTGTGTCAGTGAGTGGGGTAAAATTTGCACCTACAGAAGAAAGAGTGTGCCTTCAATAAGAGATACACTGAATGACGTTGTGGGAAGGTTGTGACCTGGGTACCTTCATACTAAGACGCACTATTCGCATCCCTCAGCGGCCCACAACTTTGAAACGTGCAATTTTATCTCTTTGTATTGCCTTTGTAGCACTTCATCAACTTGTTGGGCAGACCTGTGATGTGACCATCACCTCCGGTCCGGCGAACGTGAATTTTAACAACACGAACGGGGAGACCATCTGTCTAGACGGGACTTTCGATGTCACTAGCCTAAATCTTAATAACGGAAACAGTATGAATCTGGTAGTGCTGGATGGCTCGAACATCAATTTTGCCACTACTCTCAGCATCAACAGCCAAAACTTTGATTTCACCCTCCAGGTTGACGGCACAGCCACCTTGTTGGGGCTCGGTTTTAATACGAACGATGCCAACATTCGAGTCGGCAAGCAGGGTGATCTGACGATTCAAAATAGCTTCAGCGCGAACACAACGATTACCGATCCGTTGGTTTTTGATGTAGATAGTGCGGGGATTTTGACCTTCGACAACGATGTATCGATCTCCAATGCGAGCATCAACATCGGACTCAACGCAAAGATATATGGGCAAAACCTGACTCTTAACGGCGGGGTGCAGGTAAGTAACGATGGCCTTCTGGAGCTCACCGATAAACTAACCTTCCAGGGCACGGGGGTTCAGACCGATAATGGCTGTGGGCAATCGATCATTCGGGCACAGGACATTGAGTTTGCCAGCGGTCCGCAGGGAATCACTGTCAATAATGCTGGGCTGATCGAAGCCACCCGGGACTTACTCGTCAATACGAACCCGGGTGCGGTGGTGAACATGGGGCAAGGCTCGAAGGTGAAGTTCGGTCGCAACTTCACCTCCAGCACGCCAAATGGCTTCGACTACACAGGAGCACCGGGCGAGTGCGCACAAATCATTAACGGCAATACGGGGAACCTACAGATCAATCAAAACCTGACAGCTGACAGCGAAGTGTATTGGTGCGGCGATCTGTCCGGCGACCCTGTACAGTTGGCTCGCATGCAGACCGCTACCTTCGACTGTGGTTGTACTTCGGATACCATCGCTTGCCCGGTGAACCCACCCTTGCCAGTAGTTTGGCTTTCTTTTAACGCCGAGGTATCGGTTGAGAGCAGTGCGAGTGTGAGCTGGGTCACAGCAAGCGAGGAAGGCGCAAGCCATTACGAGTTGTATCAGCAGCAGCCTGACGGGTTGGTGGTATTTATTGCTTCGGTTCCTGCTGTGGGACAATCCACTACGCCAATGGGTTACCAGTATGGTGTTGACGGATTGGAGGCCGGGATTCACCTGTTCCAGATCAAACAGGTCGACTTGGATGGGGCCTTTGAATGGACAGAATGGCGGCAAGTGTCAATCGGTGCGCCGGTTGGCGTTGCGGTCGGTCCGAACCCAGTTTCGGTGGGCGGAACGCTTGGCCTGCAAGGCACCAGCTTAACCCACTACCTGATTCATTCGATCACCGGACAAGTCGTTCTTTCCGGCGAGTTAGAGCCCTCCG
>CAYGKP010000027.1:1329-8864 GCA_964350605.1 uncultured Cytophagales bacterium | reverse complement strand
CCTCCGTTACCCACCAAGACATCTCGCTGCCTGCCGCCATGTCCTCGGGATTCTACCTGTTGCGCGTCAGTGATGGGCAGACTTGGTACAGCGTGAAGCTTTACGTCGAGTAACCGAATGGTCGGCTACTTCACGAAGTAGATCACCAGACCACCCGCTAGCCAGGCATAATTCACGAAAGCCAATACTTTGAGGGTGCGCTCGAGCCAGGCACTTTTTGGGGCCATTCCGTGGTGGTGCATCATGCCTTTACCGAACCACATTATGCCGAGCAAGAGAAGAGAGACGGCCAGTTCGATGCGCTCGAGTCCGACGACATTTCCCGAGCCATTTCCTTTGCGATCTCATGTCCCAACAACGTGGGTGTGAACGAGATCACCATCCGTCCGCAGGGGCAGCCGAACTAAGGCAGCCTGATTCTACGTAAATGCCTGCTCCTGCCCAGGGCGGGCATTTTTTTTTGCAGCTTATCCCTGAAGTCACTAGCTTTTTCAGGATTGGTCTTCAAGTGGTGAAACAGAACCTTCTCACATTTTTCATCCTGGCGATCCTCCCGGGTTCGTCGTTTGCCCAGGACAGCCTCAGGAAAGAACGTCCGTTGAACGAGGATGCCTACCTGCACCCCGTTGATGCGATCACGCCCTACACCTTGAAAAAGGGCGAGTGGATTTACGCCCAGTCGATTCAGACCTTGCCGTTCCCCAGTTGGGCCTTCGTGGGGCTCACCGACAAGCTGACCATGCAGATCGACTTGCTGCCCTGGCTCTTTGGGTCCTTCACCGATCTGAAGAAGCCGATCCCCAGCCTCAACTTTCGTTACCGCTTCAACGAACAGAACGGGGCGATTCCGACCATCGGAGTGGAAGCGATGTTTGTTCACTTCTGGGATACGCTCGAACGCTTCGAGACCGAGAACCTGCGGGTCGCGGAGAACGGTTCCTATTTCCACTTGAAGCCTTCGTTCGGCTACCAGTTTGACAAGAAGCTCTATCTGAACTTCTCGGCGGGGGTGGACTATATGTATGAGTTGATTCTGGAAGGAAAGGAAGAGTCGGAGCCAAAGACAGCCAGCCTTCAGCGAAGCTGGAACCCAAACTTTTCCTTTGGGGTGGATTACCGCCCCTCCAAATGGATCAGCTACCACGCGGGCTACACATACGGTGCCACGCTAACCTACCTAGAGAACGTGCCGCGCAAGCACCAGATCACCTACGGGTTTCGGATGGCACCCTTCTACAAGAGCAAGCATGGCTTCTTTCGCTGCTTTCGCGCGGAGTTACTGGCGATCAATGCCTTTTTTCCTGACATCGACGCGCAGGAGCTATTCCCGCTCCCCATTTTTCCTTACCTCTACTGGCAGTGGGGCGGGAAGAAGTAGGCAGGCTTAGATGAGGTAGATCACCAGGCCGACCGCAAGCCACCCATAGCTTGCGAAGGCCAACACCAACAATAGCTTTTCGAGCCAGGGGCTTTTCATCGCCATTTGGTGTTGGTGGTTCTTGTCTTTTCCCAGCCAGACCATACCCAAGAGCAGGAAGGAGATGGCCAGGAAAATCAGGTTGAGTACAAAGCTGTAGTCGAAGGCGAAGAAGTCCTGCTGCATCAGTGGATTGGCGGGCTCGGTGGGGAGCGCACCCGCCCAGTCCATGCCATAATGAAGCAGGAGGGAGGTGATCACCAGCGCGATGAACAGGAAGCCCATGATCACCAGTGCGAGCTTCCAGCCATAATACTTCGCGTTGATCCGTAAGACGGGAAAGACGACTAGGTCGCTGAAGATGAAAGCCATGACGCCCGCAAAGCTCACGCCTTTTCCTAACAAGAGTGCAGCGAGTGGGATGTTCCCCATCGAGCCAATGAAGGTGAGAAAGGCTGCAAAGGGCCCCACGAATGCGTGTTCCACTAGTGTCCAGAACCCAGGGTTTGGGTCGGTGCCCGCGCCGATGAAGAGGGTTTCGAAGAAGCTGTTGGGTACGAAGGCCGAGATGATGCCCGCCAGGGTAAAGCCGATGGTCACATCCTTCCAGACCATGCCCCATTCCATCTTGTATTTGTGGGCCACCGTAATCCAGTGGTGGCGGCTAGTGAGTTTTTGGCCAAGCGACATGTTGTGCTCGTGATCATGCTCTTGACTTTTATTTTCGTTGAGCCGATCACGGGCTTGTTTGATGAGCCCGTTGGGTCGAAAGAGGAAGAACAGAAGCCAAACGATCAAGATCAGCAGTACGCCGCCGACGTATTCACCGACTACAAACTGCCAGCCCAGAAAGAGCGAGATCACGATCCCCAACTCGATGACCAGATTGGTCGAGGCGAGCAGGAAGGCCATCGCGGCGACGAAGTTCGCGCCTTTGGCAAAGAGGGTCTTAGCGGTGGCCAGGGCGGAAAAACTGCACGAACTGCTGATAAAACCAAAGAAGGTGCCGAGCAGCATACTGCGCCCTCCGGGTCGACCCATGGTCTTGCGCATGCCTTCAGGGGTGACAAAAACCTGGATTAGGCTACTGATCAAGTAGCCGATAACGAAGGCCCAAAGGGCCATCCAGAAAAAACCAAGAGTGGTATGGGCGGCTTGGCCCCAGCGTTGGAGGAATTCGGTCAAAGGCAGGTCGGTTCAGATTCCGCTAAAGCTCGTCAACTGCATTTTTGGCGCAAATGTTCGGAGCCATCCACCCATAATTGCCGGAAGCTGACTCTCGGTCGAGAACTCACCATTGCTCGGGAACGTACTCCTAGAATTGCTTAATGTGATTATTGACATAATTAATTGTGTGATGAGAATATTTTCGATGGTTTGAAACATAAAGGGGGTATTTCTGCTTGAAATTTTGAATCCCTGCTACGCTTTTTTCGTAGTCACTTACAATCCCCTTGGCAGAAGACCTGCCGCAATGTTATGCCTATGCTGAAACGCGTTACGCTGATTGCTCTTCTGAGCACACCTTTTTTGCTTTGGGCTCAGTGCCCCACACCGACCGCTCCCTTGGATCAGGAGCGTTGCGGACCCGGACCGTTTAGCCTGACGGCTTCGGGTACACCGAATCACATTTGGTTCGACTCGCCCGTGGGCGGGTTAGCACTGGACACGACTGCCACATTTGTAACGCCTGGCCTGCCGGTAGGATCGCAGACTTACTATGTCGGTGGTTTTGATTCGGTTGTGACCTCAGCGATCCGCTTTGATGGGGTGGACGACTACATTGCTTTGAACGATTCGCTCAGCGGAAGCAATACGCTCAGCACATTTACCTCCGAGGCGTGGGTTCGGACTAGTTTCACTGGTGGAACGAGCGAGAACTGGTCAATTGTTGATTACGATCGCAGTGAGTTTTTCAACTTCTTCATTGAGGGGGATGGAACTGTCGGGTTTGGCACAACTGCCAACGGAAGTGGCACGCACGATATGTTCGGAACCAGCCAGGTTAACGATGGTGTTTGGCACCACGTAGCAGTGGTCTATGATGGGACCGATAAAATCATCTACGTGGATGGTGTTGAAGACGCAAGAGCCGTCAATCCCCACGGAGGGGCGGCCTTGGGTACAAACCTGACGCGTTTCGGATTCATTGGCGACGGCTCGGAGTCGCCCAGCTTTGATAGCACACGCAACAACATTCACTATGAGGGCGATCTGGCGGCCATCCGCCTTTGGCACGATGTGCGCACCCCCACCGAGATCAACAACTTCATGCTTTCGCCGGATGTATCGGCAGAATCCGACTTGTGGTTGTATTTCAAAACCGAGGAAGGGGCTGATACAATTCTTGTGGATGAGGTCGCAGGTCGCGATGGCGTGATGGTCAACATGGATTCCACCGCCTCGTGGATCACCGATGGGCCGCTTCGCGTCTACGAATGCTCGGCAAGCCGCTCGGCGGTTACCGTTACGGTGAATCCGACCCCAACCCCAGACCTGGGTGCGGATCAATGCGTGGTTGATGGAACAACGATGCTGGACCCAGGAAGTGGCTACGTGAGCTACCTCTGGTCGACCGGTGCGATCACACCTACAATTACTGTTGGTACGACCGGCGAGTATTGGGTCGAGGTCTCCGATGCCACATGCACATCCCGTGATACGGTTTTTGTTTCCTCTGTCATGAGTGCAAGCGGGACCTCTTCCGATCGCTGTGGGGATGGAACGTTGACCTTGACGGCAAGTGGCGCAACGGATTATGCTTGGTACGACGCAGCAACCGGCGGCAATCTCATGGGTGTGGGTAGCCCCTTTGTGACTCCTTCGCTTAGCACCACCACCACTTTTTACCTCGCAGGCATTGACACACCTGGTGCTTCCGACGCCCTTCGCTTTGACGGCACGGATGATTACGTGGCTCTGCCTGCCTTACTCTCGGGAGCAAATACGCTTCCAATCGTTACAGCGGAAGGGTGGGTGCGTACCTCTTTCAGTTCGGGAGGCCAAAGCGACAACTGGTCACTGATCGATTTTGACCGCAGCGAGTTCTTCAACCTGTATGTGCATGGCGACGGACGGGTCGGCTTCAGTACGATGGCCGCGAGCGATGCGATTGATGACATGTATTCGACTCAAACGGTTAATGATGGCACTTGGCACCACATTGCTGGGGTCTACGACGGCACCGACAAGATCATCTACATCGACGGGGTCGAGGTGGCTCGGGTTACCAATGCCCATAGCGGCTTGGCACTTGGAACTACGAACACCCGCTTTGGCATTATCGGAGATGGTTCAGAAGCAGGCAGTTTCAATGCAGGGCGAAACAACGTTTACTTCGATGGCGACTTGGCTTCAGTTCGTGTTTGGACGACGGTGCGCAGTGAGGCGCAACTCGCAGGATCGCGCTACCAACAGTTTGCCACAGCCCCGGGTTTGTGGCTGAATTACACAACCACAGATGCATCTGGAACGACTCTCACGGATGCGGCCAGTGGATTGGACGGCACCTTATACAACATGAGCGATGCCTCCTGGATTGGCAGTGGGCCCATTCAGGTAGGGGTGTGCCAGTCGGGCCGTGTTCCAGTTGTGGCAACGGTCTACCCCTTGCCTCCAGTCGATTTGGGGCCAGACACCTGTGCGATCGATTCGGTGACCCTGGATGCTGGGCCGGGAATGGTAAGCTACTTGTGGTCGGATGGCTCGACCGATCAAACTTTGTCGACCGTTATTTCCGGCCAGTATTGGGTGGAAGTGGACGACGGCGGTCCGTGTACCAACCGCGATACCATCGAAGTCGAAGTCTTATGGACTCCTTTGGTTACCCCAGCGGGAAGCTGCGGACCATCGAGTTTGGACTTGATGGCAACCAGTTCGCCCGGTTCGCCGCTTTTCTGGTACGATTCACTTACGGGTGGGACTCTGGTCGGCTCGGGGTCAACCCTCACCACACCAGTCTTGAGCACAACGACGACCTACTACGTGGAGGCCAACACCATTTCTACCGATACTTCGGCATTATCGCTCAACGGCTCAAACCAGTACGCTGCGATCAGTGACTTCTTTTATCAAGGAACTGGCTACTCCGAGTTGACGGTGGAGGCATGGGTTCGCACCAGCTCGGGCGGCGATCAGGTCATCGCTTCGTTTGACCGCTCAGACTACTGGCGGCTCGAAATCAATGGGGATGGTGCGGGCACGGGCCAAGTGGGCTTTGATCTCCTCACCAATGCGGGCATCATTGACTTTGGCAGCACGACCCGCGTTGACGACGGCACCTGGCATCACGTTGCAGCTGTCTATGACAATGGTTTTGTGGGCATCTACATCGACGGTGTGCTGGATGCTAGCACAACACAGGGCACCACGTTTGGTAGTGGGAACACCCGGTATGGCTTCATCGGTGTGGGTTCAGAAGCAACTACTTATAATGGAACCACTGGGCCGAACAATTACTTCAATGGCGAGCTGGATCAGGTGCGCATCTGGTCGGTAGCACGCAGCCAACCCCAACTCAGTGCCAATCAAAACGTGGGTTGCTTGGAGGGAACCCTGGGCTTGGAAATGGAGTATCGGATCGAGGAGGCAAGTGGCGCGACGTTGGGTGAAGCTAGTGGCTCGGCTCGCGCAGCGAATCTGATCAATGGTGGGACGTGGACATCGGCGGCTTTTCTTGCCCCTTCCTGCGAGGGATGCGCGACCAGTCGCATTCCCGTCACGGCAACCATCAGTGGCGCAGTCATCATCGACTCCGCTGTGGTGCAGTGCCCCGGCCTGACCGAGACGCCCGTGGACCTGTACATCCAGGGCGGCACCGGGCTGTACGATGCTCAGGAGACGGGCGGCGCGTTCCCGTATTCGGGAAGCTATGCGAGTTCGTCGCTGCGTGTGCGGGTTCCTCACGGCTCGATCTACGAGTTTGCGATTCAAGACGCGGACCTGTGTGGCGACAGCATCAGTGTCAATATACCTGCGCTAGGGTCGAGTTTGGTCAGTGGTTCTTCCAGTGGAACCTGTCAGTTGGATGGCCGAAACGAGTGGGTCTACTTTACCGATGCCTCGGGCGAGGTGATCGGTGCAGTGCACGATCAGGGACAAAACTTGGGTGAAGTACGCCTCATGATGACTCACTTTGGCACGCCTCAACTTGTCAACACCTTTGCAGTACTGGAGCGACAATTCCTGTTTGAGACCGAAAATCCGGCGGGAGCGAGCACAGAAGTGCGCTTGCCATTTACTGGGTCGGAACTGAGTGCGCTGATTACTGAGGCCAGTGGCTCGCCCTCTGCAGCAGATGACCTAACCGGAATTGGGGAAGTGGCGTTGACCAAATACGAAGGCCCCACAGCCGATCAGACGTTTGATGATTCAGATGCTAGCTCAGTGACCGTCGTGAATCAATCGGCCAACGGATCGCAGTTTGGTGCTGAGTACATCAATCTGACCATTGGGCCAATCACTTCGCAGGCAGAGTTTTGGCTGCATGGCCTAACCACACCGCTGCCAGTCGAATGGGCTCAGTTTGACGTTGAATCGCAAGGTGCGGAAGCCCACTTGAATTGGGTAACAGCCACCGAACAGAATAACTGGAAGTTCATTGTCGAGTACTCGACCAATGGCACCGACTTTATTGACGTTGCTGAAATTCAGGGAAGCGGGACCAGTAACCAGCTCACTCACTATGAGTACGTGCACTACCAGGTCGAGCCTGGCATTGCCTACTATCGCTTGCGACAACTGGATTTCGATGGGGCAAGTGAGCATTCGGAAGTTCGCACCTGTGTGATCGGGCGGGCGGTTTTCTCCAATCTGACGGTCTTCCCGAACCCAGCCCAAGCGAACTCGCCATTGCAAGTGACCTGGGAAGGCGGCGAGGAGGTGCTGGTGGTTGTGTATGACATGACCGGAGTTCAGCACTATACAATGCTATACGTCAGTGAATTGGGCGAAGCCTTCGACATCGATCACGGCCTGGCTCCGGGTGTCTATATCGTCACCGCATCAAGCGACGAGCGATTACTCAAGCACCGGTTGGTGGTTCAATAGCGATAAACTCTAGTGGCTATTTCCCGATACAGAACTTGCTGAAAATGGCCCCGAGCACATCGTCGGGTGT
>CAYGKP010000027.1:0-1319 GCA_964350605.1 uncultured Cytophagales bacterium | reverse complement strand
TCACCTCGCCGGTGATCTCGCCTAGGGCCTGAAGGGCTAAGCGCAGGTCTTGGGCCAAAAGTTCGCCACTTAGGCCTGCCTGCAAACTTTGTTCGGCCCGGTCGATGGCGGCCATCGCTTCGCGGATCGAGCCCAAGTGCCGTCCACTGGTCAGGATGGGGCGGTCCTGCGGCAAGTTGGCGGCACCGCTCGCCTTCGCCATTTCCTTGCGCAGCGTCACAATCTGCTCGGTGTTTTTCGCACTCATGAGCAGGAGGGGGAAGGCCGCCCAATCTTGGGGGTTCTTGATCAGGTCCGCCTTGTTGCCGATCAGTAGCCAATGGCCCGTGTCGCGGGGCAGTTCGGAAAGTTCGGCTTCCAGTTCCCCCGGTGTGGTTTGGCTCAGGTCGATCAGGTAGAGCACCAGCGCCGCCTTTGCCAAATGAGAATATGACCGCTCAATCCCTAAGGCCTCAATGGGGTCTTCCGTCTTTCGCAGCCCGGCGGTATCGACCAGCCGAAAGCGCAGGCCCTCAATCACTAAGCTGGCCTCGATGCTGTCCCGTGTCGTCCCGGCAATGTCACTGACCAGCGCGCGTTCCTCATCCAGTAAGGCATTGAGCAGCGTCGATTTCCCGGCATTCGGTCGCCCGGCGATGACAGTCGGAATCCCTTCTTTCACGGCGTTACCCAACGCGAAAGTATCCGCCAGTTCGCGCAGCGTTTTCTTGAGCGCAGTCAGGCGATTGGTGAGTTCGGTTCGCTCGGCGAACTCCACGTCTTCTTCGCCAAAATCAAGTTCCAATTCCAACAGCGCAGCCAGGTCAATGAGTGCTTGGCGTTGCAGCTTCAACGCGTCCGAAGTCTCGCCCTTCAGTTGGCGCATGGCCGCGTGCTGGGCTGATTCCGAATCCGCAGCAATCAGATCGGCGACAGCTTCCGCTTGCGTCAGGTCCAGCTTGCCCGCTAGGAACGCCCGCATCGTGAACTCACCTGGCCCCGCGAGGCGCACGCCGTTCTCTTGGTACAACTCCACGATCCGCCGCAGGACATACGGTGAGCCGTGGGCTGACAGTTCCACAATGTCGTCGCCGGTGTAGGAACGCGGCGCGCGAAACAGGCTGAGGACTACCTCGTCCAACACCTTCTCGCCGTCGAGAATCCGACCGAAGCGCAGGGCTGGGGCTTCCAGTTTGCCCAGGTCCGCGCCTTTCCAGAGTGCCTTGGTCACCTCCACGGCCTTCGGTCCGGACACGCGCACGACGCCAAGCGCGCCCACACCTTCGGGCGTAGCCAAGGCAACAATCGTATCGGAGCGGGAGGGGAGGCGGGACATGGGG
>CAYGKP010000026.1:17669-18662 GCA_964350605.1 uncultured Cytophagales bacterium | reverse complement strand
CCTTCGGCCCAGGCCGCACACCAGGTACCACCGAGGTAAAGCTGCGCGTCGGCAGCTGGGGCTGGATGGCCAACGCACGGATGATTCTTTACCTGATTGTCGCGCTGATGGTCTTCACTGTCCTTTGGTTTGTGCCCTGGCCGATGGCCTTTCCCAGGTACACACTGTACCTCCCTTTCGCGTTGCCGGGCTTGGTTTATCTGGTCGGGATTCTTCGATACTGGACGCGTCGGGATGCGTTCAAGCGGTTGGTTGTCAAAGAACTCCAGTTGGAGGACCTCCGACTCGGATAGAAGTGGCCAACTACTTTTTCATCTCTTTTCCACTAATCCTTGCTGGGCTACGTAGTTCTTCGTATACTTAGGATACAAATCAATCTTGATTCGTTATAAGAACTCTGATACTCCCCTTGCCATGACTAGTATGTTCCACGACCCCGACATGAAAGCCGGGGAGGCTACCGCGACCAACTGGAAGCGTTCAGCCGACGAAAAGCCGCGCACCCAGCGCGAGAAATCTGACGAATCAGAGCGCAAGTCGCTCTTCGCCAGATTGTTCAGCAAAAAGTAGCCATCAGGCTACTCCAAGCCCTCCAACTGGATCTCCAGGTCCGAGAGGGCGTTCATAAAATAGATGTACGAATCGTACGCCGACTCGTAGGGCCGGAAATAGCCGTGCACCTGCCCGTCGCCCGCTGTTTTGGTGCTCATATAGTAGAGGTGGTCCGAGCACTGCAAGCGACGCCACGTCGCCAAAATTTCTTCGTTTCCACTCGCTTTCACGCGCTTGTCCATCCGATAGAGCCGCGCGATGGCCTCCTGTTGCATCGGGTTTCCGATCCAGGCCGATAGGTCCCGCTCTTTATCCGCCCAAGAAATGGGCCGTTCGATCAAATAGCTCTCGGTGGCTTTGTAAGCCGCCAGGGTTTCGGCAGGGGTCTTGAAAGAAAGCCCCGCTTCTAGCACCCGTTTGGGCAGGTGCTCCCAAAACTCA
>CAYGKP010000026.1:12530-17659 GCA_964350605.1 uncultured Cytophagales bacterium | reverse complement strand
GCCCAGTGGTGTTCGCCAATGGTCTCGTAGTCCATGAACAGGTTGATGGTCTCGCCCGGTTGTTCGGCGAGCCAGCCCGCGAACTTGAGCGGCGTGAGCGGGTAATCGGGCCAATGGCGGTTCGAGAACCGAAAAGCAATGTCGTCCGACAGCTTGTAGTTCTTCAGTAATAGGCCGAATGCGCGCAGCCGCGAAGGCTTGAAGACTTGGTTGGGTGTACGTTCGTCAAGAAACCAATCCACGCCTTCGGTCAGGATGCCGTTAAAGCCTAGGTCCTTGACCCGGGGGCAGAGGTCGTCCCAATAAATCAGTTCCGTGTTGCGGAAGACGGTGGGCGTTTGCCCGAAGAGCCGTTCAATCAGTTTGTGGTGCGCTTGGAGTTGGGCTTTGAATTCTGCCTCGTCGCCATGACTCGCAGCCAGCGAGTGTGACCAAGTTTCACCCAAGAGCTCAACGCCTCCTGTCGCTACCAGTTTCTGGAAGGATTCCAGCACGTCGGGGCGATAGCGCTCCAATTGATCGAGAAACACCCCCGAAAGCGAGTAAGCCAACCGAAAGGCACCGTCCGACTCCTCAATGAGGCGCTGGAAGAGGGCATTGGCAGGTAGGTAGCATTTCTCGCTGACACGATCAAGGATCGCGCGGTTCTCAGGCTCGTCGAAATAGTCGGCGTGAGTTCCCAGCGAGAAAAAGTCCAGGGGCCGCAGCCGGTAGGGCTGGTGCGCCTGAAAGTAGAGGCAAACCGAAGGCATCCCCTAAGCTAGCAGCTTGCGTACATGCGCG
The DNA here is from genome assembly GCA_964350605.1 of uncultured Cytophagales bacterium. Lineage (GTDB taxonomy): Bacteria > Bacteroidota > Bacteroidia > Cytophagales > JAAEPT01 > CAYGKP01. Next base: position 16,876 of record CAYGKP010000026.1, on the reverse strand, counting down.
GCCACTTTTTCGGCCGCATGTGTCCAGGTTAGTGGAGAAACATCCTTCTGACAGTCTGCACCGACCTTCTTGCTCAGCTTGCTGTCGCCCAGCAGCTCGAGGATGTGGTTCGACATCAAATCCACGTCCCAGAAGTCCGCCGTCTTGGCATGGGGTAGGACTTCAGCTGCACCACTTTGCCGTGAAATGACCGCAGGAATGGCGAATTGCGCGGCTTCCACGGCGGAAAGGCCGAAGGGCTCACTGACCGAAGGCATGCAATACACATCGGTCATCGAGAGTAAACGAAGCACTTTCTCGCGCTCCAAATGGCCTGTAAAGTGGAACTTATCGCCGAGGTGGCGGTAGGCCCCTGTCTCGATCAATTTTTTTAGCTGGTCGCCCGTGCCCGCCATCACAAATCGAACACTCTTGTTCTCGGCGAGCACTTTGCTGGCAATCTCGAGGAAGAACTCGGGGCCTTTTTGCTCGGTCACCCGGCCCAGGAAGAGGACCAGTTTTTCTTTGAAGGTTTTCTTGGTGGTAAAGGGCTCGATGGCATCCACGCCGTTGTGAACCGCTTTGATCTTTGCGCCCGCAATCTGGTAGTGCGATTGGATGATGCCGCCTGTGTAGGCGGATACGGCGATGACCGAATCGGCTTCCTGCATCCCGTGGCGTTCCAAGTCGTAGATCCAGCCGCGGTTCAGTGGTCCGCCTCGGTCGAAGTTCAGCGAGTGAACGTGTAGCACTAGCGGTTTCTTGAGTTGTTTCTTCACTTCGACCCCCGCGAGGAACGTCATCCAGTCGTGGGCATAGACCACATCAAAGTCCAGGGTCGCTGCTACACGGGCGGCGTACTTGGCGAATTGAATGACCCGCATGACCACTTTCTCGTCATAAAGCGTCCCGGTGCGGAAAATGTCCAGCTCGTCAAAGCTCAGTTTTTTGACCTTCTCCTCGATGGTGGTCCCCAGAATACGTTCCTCGAAATCACTGGGGGCGTAATACGGTTGTACCTCGGCGCGGACCGTTTCCAGTTTCTCGTAAGAATGTGTGCTGAACTCGGGGAGGGCTTGGGCTTCCTTCAAATCCAGTTGGTCCAATCCGATCAAGCGCACGCCGTCGATCTTCATCTTCGGGTCGACCTTCGGCAGCAACACAGTCAACTCGACAAAGGGCGCGAGTGCTTTGGCTAGGCCATAACAGGCCACGCCTAGACCACCACTTACGACCGGTGGAAATTCCCAACCAAGCATTAAAATTCGAGGACGTTGCATGGGGGTTCGGGATTGTACTTTCGTTTTTGAGTGGAATTCAGCCTAACTGGTTGACAGATGCCGGATTACCCCGAGGTTAGCGGCGCGTTAGCTGCCTATCAACGGGAGGAAGGCGATATTCAAAAGGTATCGCCTACCAGTCTGTCATACAATGATGCGTATCAGAGATCGGGAAAAAAAGCCGAAGTCGTGCATTTTATTGCATTTAAAAAAGAAAGGATGCGATCCAGGTGCGTAATCGTTATCCTTGATTGACTCTTTGAATCCTGAGGCAGAGAAATACGTACTTTAGTCACCTTCACGCTACTCCTTCCCCCATGGCCGGAACCGAACAACCAGGCAACTACATGATCAACGACCTTGCCACGCGCAAGGAAGAGTTCTTTCCCGGCGAGGTGGTCTCGCTGCGCGAAGAGGAGGGTCAACGCTATTTCTTTACCTGCGAGAACGACGCGGCCTTGATGGTCCATGTGATTACAGACAAAGTGCTTCGCTTTCGGTTCTCGACCACTGGGCGTTTCGACGACGATTTCTCGTACGCCATCGACAAAGACATTTCCGAACCACTCGAGTTCTTTGAGTTCAAGGAGAAGGACGACCACTACCGCTTCACCACCGAGCGGATCATTTGTACTATCGGTAAGAAACACCTGGAAACCCGCATCCTCGACCGTTCGGGTACGATCCTCTGCGACGATGAAAAGGGCTTCCACTGGGAGAACAACCGCGAGCACGGGGGCGAGATCGTCCTGATGTCAAAGAAGATTTCCAGCGGCGAACACTTCTATGGCCTGGGCGACAAGCCGCACACCCTCGATTTGCGCGGCAAGCGTGTTCAAAACTGGGGGTCGGATACCTATGGGTACGACGACCGCACCGACCCGATCTACAAGAACATCCCCTTCTACATCGGTCTGCATAACAAGGTTTCCTACGGGGTTTTCTTCGACAATTCGTTCCGCACCTTTTTTGACTTCGGTTCGGAGCGCAGCAACGTGTCGAGCTTCTGGGCCCAGGGCGGGGAGATGAACTACTACTTTTTCTATGGTCCTGATATTAAGGAAGTCTGTGAGCAGTACACCGACCTGACCGGTAAGCCGGAGCTTCCCCCCATGTGGGCCTTGGGCTATCACCAGTGTAAGTGGAGTTACTACCCCGAGAAGGTAGTTCGCGACATTTGTTCGGGCTTTCGCGAGCGGGAGATCCCTTGTGATGCCATCTACTTGGACATCGACTACATGGACGGTTTTCGCTGTTTTACCTGGGACCCCGAGAAATTCCCGGACCCCAAGAAGATGGTCTCGGAACTAGCGGCTGATGGCTTCAAGACCATCGTGATCATCGACCCGGGCATCAAGATCGATAAGGAGTATTCGGTTTATAACGAGGCGATCGAAAACGATTATTTCTGCCACCGCATGGACGGCCCGCTGATGAAGGGTTCGGTCTGGCCAGGGCTCTGCAACTTCCCGGACTACACCAAGCCCGACGTGCGCGTTTGGTGGGCAGGTCTATTCAAAGGCTTGATTGAGGAAGTGGGCGTGAAGGGTGTCTGGAACGACATGAACGAACCGGCGGTGTTCGAGGACGGGACATTCCCCATCGACGTGCGCCACGATTATGATGGGCATCCGTGTTCGCACAGAAAGGCCCACAACGTCTACGGCATGCAGATGGCCCGCGCGACCTACGAAGGCGTGAAACGCTTCGCTGCACCGAACCGCCCCTTCACCATTACGCGGAGTGGCTATTCGGGCATGCAGCGGTTCGCTTCGGTTTGGACGGGCGATAACGTGGCCAACTGGAACCACCTGAAGATTGCCAACCGCCAAGCCCAGCGCCTCTCGATTTCGGGGGTCAGCTTCGCGGGCTCGGACATCGGTGGCTTCATCGAAACACCCGATGGCGAGTTGTACACCCGTTGGATTCAACTGGGCATTTTCCACCCCTTCTGTCGCACCCACTCCTCGGGCGATCACGGCGAGCAGGAGCCCTGGTCCTTCGGCGAGCCGTACACCAGCTTGGTCAAGCGCTTCATTGAGCTGCGCTACCAAATCCTGCCCTACCTGTACACCACGTTCTGGCAGTACACGCACCGGGGCACGCCGATGCTGCGTCCGTTGACCTACTTGGCGCAACGCGAGTCCGAATCGTATGCGAAGGAGGACGAGTTCGGCCTGGGTGATAACCTACTGATTAGCCCCATCACCGAGCCAGCCGCGGAAGGCCGTTGGATGTACTTGCCCGAAGGCGCGTGGTACTACTTCTGGGACGATGGGTGCCACAACGGCAGCCAAGAGGTCTGGGCCGATGCAAAGCTCGACCGCGTGCCGCTGTTCATCCGGGCGGGCGGCGTGGTGCCGTTCTACCCGATTATGCAGTACGTGGGCGAGAAGAAAGTCGAAGAGTTGACCTTGCATGTCTATCCCCCCGTTCTTGACGAGCCTGTTTACAGCGAGCTGTACGAAGACGCGGGCGATGGCTACGGCTACGAACAGGGCGATTCTTGCGTGCGGACCTTCACGGTCGAAAAAGCAGAGAAAGGCTTTTCCCTGACCCAAGATGCCGCAGGGGGCTACGAGCCGACCTACCAGAACTTCCGCGTGATTGTCCACGGACTGCCAGCGAAAATCAAGGTGGCGACCATCGATGGTCAAGTGGCTCCGGCACTCAAGCGCGTGACCGACGCGGAGAACCGCACGATTGTCGAACTGATCGTGCCGCGGGGCTTCCGCCAGATCAGCTTCAGCGAGGCGTAGCCGAGGGGCGTGTGGCGGGCTGGTGCTTCGAGAGGCAGTGAAACGCACCAAGGCCGTAGACCACCGAACGCGCGTCGAGGCCGACCACGTCCCGGTCCGGGAAGCAGTCTTGGATCAGGTCCAGGGCCAGCTTGTCGTTGGGGTCGTTGAAAATCGGAACGATCACCACTTGGTTGGCGATCAGGAAGTTGGCGTAGCTGCCCGGTAAGCGGTCGCCCTCGTGATACACGGGTGCGGGCAGGGGTACTTCAACCAATTCAGGGGCCGAGCCATCGGCGAAGCGGAAGGTTTTCAGCAGTTCGGCGTTGCGGCGCAGGGCTTCGTAGTT
>CAYGKP010000026.1:7956-12520 GCA_964350605.1 uncultured Cytophagales bacterium | reverse complement strand
GTTTCCACCATGTGAAGGATGCGCTTCGGCCCCACGAAGCGGGCGATGTCGTCCACATGGCCGTCCGTGTCGTCGCCGACCACGCCTTCTTCCAGCCACCAGATTTCGTCCACGCAGAGATTGTCCTTCAACGACATCTCGATCTGCACCTGGCTCATCTTTGGGTTGCGGTTGGGGTGCAGCAGGCACTGCTTGGTGGTGAGCAATACACCTTCGCCGTTCGGCTCGAAACTCCCTCCCTCCAGAATCTGCTTGATCGTGCGACACTCCAATCCGAGGGCCTTGGCAATGTGCCCGGGAATCTTGTTGTCGTCGTCGTAAGGCGGATACTTGCCGCCCCAGGCATTGTACTGCCAATCGAGCACGAGGCAGTCTTTTCCGTCCTTCGAGAGCAAGAAATCGGGCCCGTGGTCGCGGGTCCAGGAATCATTGGTGCGATGTAGGTAGCATGTTACATTGGCCATGTAGGCACCGTGTTGCTCCAGCAATCGTTTGGAATCGTCGACCATCTCCGGGCCGATCACATTGATGTAAACCTGCTGCCCCTGCGATACCAAGGCGACCATCTGCGCATATGCGGGCAGCATCGCCTCGTAAATCGGGCGAGGCCAAGTTTCCGGATTGCACGGCCAGGAAAACCACACGGCCTCCTGCGGTTCCCACTCGGCGGGCAAACGAAACCCCCGTTCGCGTGGGGTAGGGGCAGCAGCCATCAATCCAGAAAGCGGCGGGTGAGGGGCTCGTAGGCATCAATGCGTCGGTCGCGCAGGAAGGGCCAGGTGCGCCGCGTCTCTTCGATCAATGACAGATCCAGGTCCATGACGTGAATCGTCTCCTCTGTGCCAGCTTCGTAAAGCATCTCGCCCATCGGTCCCGAGACGAAGGAGTGGCCCCAAAATTTCGTGGGCCCCTCCTCGCCCACTCGGTTGACGGCGATTACAAAGCAACCGTTCGCCACCGCGTGGCCCCGTTGGACGGTCTGCCAGGCGGTAAGTTCCTTGCTGTGGACCGTTTCGGTCTGGCCGATTTCCCAGCCAATGGCCGTGGGGTAAAAAATGATCTCCGCGCCTTGCAGGGCCGCCAGTCGTGCGCCTTCGGGGAACCACTGATCCCAACAGATCAGCGTGCCAAGCGAAACCCCTGCTACGTTGGCAACGAGCACACCCCGGTCGCCGGGGGTGAAGTAGTACTTCTCGTAATACCCCGGATCGTCGGGGATGTGGAGTTTTCGGTAGTGCCCCACGGCCTCGCCATCGGGGCTGAAGACCACCAGGCTGTTGTGATAGAGCCCCGCCGTGCGTTTCTCGAAGTAAGGGAGCACCAACGCAATGCCCAGCTCGCGGGCCAAGGCCGACATGACTTGTTGGGTCGATCCGCCGATAGGTTCGGTGGTGTCGAAGCCGGTAGGGTCCTCCTCGGTGCAGAGGTAGGGGAGAAGAGCCAGCTCTTGAAGCAAGACCAGTTTCGCTCCTTGCGTAGCCGCCTCACGGACGGCCGTCACGGTGCGTTCGGTCATGGAAGCCAGGTCGCCGGTATAGGCCAATTGGACCAAGCCCAGGCGGAGGATGCGTTCGTTGCTCATGGCGGTGGGCACAAAGGTACCCAGCGGCGGGGAATCTGCTTGGAACGCTCGGCCACGATTGCGTTCTTGGGAGGAATCTCCCCCCGATGAAACGTCTTCTGCGCAGTCTATTTCACCGTGATAATCTGATCGCCACCGGCTTGATTTTCGGGCTCTTTTGGCTAATCGGTGAAGCGGAGTTTGAAGCCCTTAATCCGATTGGCGATGCCTTTGCCGATGTGGAGTTGACCGATGTGGTCTATTCTCAGTTCGATAAGAACTCTGAATACCGCATCGTGAAGGAAGGTGTTCCGCAAACGCTCGACACCAATGTGGTGATCATCAACGCCAGCAAGCTGCCGCGCGGTGGGATTGCTGAGCAGATCGACATCATTGAGCTTTTCGAGCCCCAGGTCATCGGGATTGACATTGAGTTTCACATGGACACCGATCCTCGGGACGACAGCTTGCTGGAGGCTAGCCTCAGCCGCTACGACAACATTGTGATGGTCAGCGTCGCCCAAGCCTTCGAGCCCGAAAGCGGCGAGAGTGAGGTCATTCTCTATTCCAACCCGCGCTTTTCCAGCCATGCCCAATCGGGCATCGCCAACTTGGAAACGGAGGACTTGGGCATGCAGTCGGGCAACTTCAACGTCTGTCGGCGCTACATCACCAAGACCTACGACCGCGCAAGCGAGAAGGAAGAATTGTGCTTTGCCTACCAACTACTCGCCAACTACGCCCCCGAAAAATTGGAAGAGGCCCTGGCGCGGGGTAAGCTCCTGGAGACCATCAATTACACGGGCAACATTGCCTACTTCGAGCCTAAGCCCCGCTTTACTGTCTATGACTGGTACGATGTCTTTGACGGAAACCTCAAGCAAGAAGACATCACGGGCAAAATCGTCCTGATCGGCTTTCTGGGTGCCAACCTTGACGACCGCACGGGTGAGGATAAATTCTATACCCCCCTGAACGACAAGTACATCGGGAAGGCGGCCAAGGACATGTACGGCGTGGTAATTCACGCGAACATCATTTCAATGGTCATGGAAGGGTTGTATATTGAAGACATGCCCGAATGGGCAGGGCACCTGCTCGGTGTCATCCTGGTTTACCTCACTTTCGCGTGCTTTCGGCCGATTTACAACAACTACAAGATTTGGTATGACGGATTGACAAAAGTGCTTGCCTTGGCCATCGCTGCGATCCTTTTGTTTTTTGTTGGCTTTATTTTTGCTGAATACGATTACAAAATCCGGTTTCCCGCCATATACTTTGGAGCGATCCTTCTTTCCGGTGATTTTCTTGAGATTTACTATGGTTTAATCAAGAACTCGGCACTTAAACTCAACGAACGACGGTTACGAAAAAAGAATCGATCCACCAGCGAACCTCCACCACCTCCTATAGATACAACCCACTGATTATGAGACTCACACGCACACTCCTGCTTTTCGCTCTCGTGCTGTTCGCCGCAGGCGCGCAGGCCCAGGGCTACGTGTTCAAGGTGCTTGCCACCAAAGGCAGCCCACAATACAAAGACGCCGGCCAATGGAAACCCCTGACCAACGGGGTCAAATTACAAGCTGGCTCGCAAATCAAAGTGAATTCGAGCGGCTATGTCGGTCTCATTCACGTGACGGGCAAGACCATGCAGGTCAAAACCCCTGGCAGCCATAACGTTGACCAACTGTCTGCCAAAATCAGCGGCGGCGGCGAAGGTTTCACCAGCCAGTACGTCAACTACATGGCCGACAAGGTCAGCGGTACGGGCACTGCGAATACTCGTTACGATGTGACGGGTTCGGTACACCGTGGTGACGACGATGCCACTGGCATCTGGCTGGTCGCTTCGCGTGACTTCTCGGTTCGCACCCAGCCTACCGATTTGGTTTGGAACGCGGAAAGCGAGGAAGGAACGGTCTACGAAGTCCTGCTGACAGACCTAGGCGAGCAGCCTCTTTACCGCAAAGAAACCAATCAGACTTCGGCCAGCATCGACCTCTCGAAAGTTGACTTCAGCCAAGTGATGGGCGGTGTTTGTCTTCTTTCGGTCAACGCGAAAACGGGTGGCTACACTTCGGGTCGCTACAAAGTGCACGTCCTGCGAGGTGACGAAGCCAAGCAACTGGACGGCGACCTGGCCAAAATGGGTGAAGAGTTGGATGCTGAGTCAGCCCTCGACCAATTGGTCTACGCTTCGTACTACGAGGACAAAGGCCTGGTGCTAGATGCCATGAATAGCTACCGCAACGCCATGGAGATGGAGCCCGAAGTGGACTTCTTCCGTGATGCTTACAAGAACTTCTTGTACCGTAACGGGATTCCTGCCGACGGCATTTAGTTCGGTATATGAATTGATCTGGAACGCCCGTGCCCCTAGCGCGGGCGTTCTGCATTTCAGCCCGCCGCGTCGTAACTTCAAGAGAAAGAAATCCCTTCAGCCATGCGTCATCTTGTTTTACTCCTTCTTGTGCTGCCCAGTCTTCTGATCGCGCAGTCCGATTTTAAAGTCATGTCAGCCGATGGCCGCTCGAAGGTTTTCCTGGATACCTGGAAAGTCGCCTCGCCGGGCCAGAAGCTTCCCGGTACTTCGAAGGTGCAGGTAGTCAATGGAGGCTACATTGGTTTGATCCACGTGAGTGGCCAAACGGTCATGATGAACAAACAAGGCGAACACGACTTGGCCGGCACGATGGGAAGCCTCAACAGCGGTTCCAATACCTATTCTCAGAAGTACCTCAAGTACCTGGGTGATAAGATGGAAGGGCAGAGCGGCGGCGCGAAATACTCTTCGACTGGCGCGTACGAACATGGCCAAAGTAGCAACCCACGAGGCAGCGGCGGCGGTGGAGTTAGCGAGAACTCGCAGTTCACCCGTGGACTGGAATCCTCTGATTCGCCCATCGGCGTTCCCTCCTTATCCTTTGGTAAGAAGCGAAAGCGTGGCAAGGGCGACAAACAGGCCGAAGCCAGTGAAGAAGGAGGTGGATCCGGCTA
>CAYGKP010000026.1:0-7946 GCA_964350605.1 uncultured Cytophagales bacterium | reverse complement strand
ATCCGGCTACGCAGCGCTTCACCAGCTTCCTGCCGATGTAGTGGCTCTCCCAGGAGAAGCACTGCCGCTGCCGTTTACCGGCGTGCTTTCGGGCGAATACGAACTGGTGAGTTTGTTCGAGGAAACGGTCGCTACGGCTGCCTACAACGACAGCATTCTCGCCTTCTCGTCTGTTGAAGCAGAGGCAGGTGCCTTGCTCTTGCTGCGCAGTCGCGAGCTGGCACAGGAGGTGAAAGTGCGTTTTCCTTCCGAGGATCAGATCGAAGCGTTGAAAACCGAACGTGAAGCATTACTTGTTGAATTGGAAGGCAAGACTGGCTTGATCCAGCTGGCCTTGCCGGCGTTCTACGAGCAGAATGGCATGCTGCTTCAAGCCTGGTTGGCCTATGAAGAACTGGCCGCTTCGAACCAAGAGCTATTCGGTCCTGCGCTTGAGGACTTCAAAGGTCGCAACAACCTGTACTAGAGAGGGCGGGTAATTATTCCAGGCCGATCATCACGAACGAACCCCAGTAGATGGGTTCGGGGTAGGTCACGCGGATCGTCTTTTTGGCAGCAATGAGTGCTTCGCGGATGGGCATGTTTTTGTCCAACCAGTTGGAGTAGAACTCGTTCATCAACTCCTGGGTCGCCTTGTCATCGACTTTGAAAAGACTCATGACAATCAAGCGAGCCCCCGCTACTTGAAGCGATCGCTGAAGTCCGTAGACACCCTCGCCATTGACCACGTCGCCACGACCAGTTTCACAGGCTGATAACATGACCAGCTGTGTGCTGTCCAGTGTTAGGTTCATGGCCTCGTAGGCGGTCAACACGCCGCTTTCGTAGTTGTATTCGTAGACGTTCTCGCGGGTTTCGAGAATGTCACCCGATCCACGGAGCAACAAACCAGACTTGAGTAAGGGATTGGTGAGCGCACGACGCGTACCGGTTGACACCTCGCTCTCGTCCTGGTCGCGGTCCTCACTAAAGAAGGCATGACTGGCTACGTGTAAGATGAACGGATTTCGGACCCCTTTGACAAACTCCTCGGTCGCCTCATTATAGGTGACGGCTTCCACCTGCCAGTTGTTTTTCTTCATGCGCGCAGAAACTTGGCTTACCTCCAATTCGGTGCCTGGCAGTTGGGGGATTTTCAACTGGCGATACGCTGCCACGTTGGTGATTTGGTCTTTTTCCTCAATTAGCACACGGTCTTCACCTGTGGCAATGATCTGATCCGAATCGCGAATCGGGCGGTTGTGGTAGGCGTTGGCCACCACGTTGTCCTCGGTTCGGATCAGCCGGCGGTGCTCAGTGCGAGCAAAAACGCTATCCGTCGTCTCGATCAAAACGCCGTCTTCTTGGCGAGCGATCACACCATCTTCTGCTATGATGTAGGTGGTCGTTGAGCCTGGAATCAATAGGCTGTCCGATTCCGTGATCCTGATTCTGTCTGCTTCGGTGGCATACAGGCTGTCCTCGGTTCGGATCAATAGCTTGTCCTCGCTACGGGCGTACAGGCTATCCTCGGTGTGTATTTTGATGCCATGACGTGCCTTGGCCAGAATGCCGTCCGCTTCTTCGATCAGAATTTCGTCCTTCGCCTCAGCGTACATACTGTCGGCCAAAGTTACTTTCACGCTATCGCCTTCAGGCAACCCAGCTCGGATGTCGTAGAGTGTCGGGTTGGCTAACATGACAGCCCGCTTGTCGCTGGACGAAAGGCTGGGGCGCGGTTTGAGCAGGTCCCGGGTGTTGCTGACCAAAATGATGGTGTTCTTGTCGAGCACATATTGCCCGTCAGGGGTTGAGATCGCCTCAAGGTTGATTTCATTAAACGCGCCCTCGCCGCTGAAATAGATCCGTGAATTGTCGCCTACTATGTCGTGAATCGGGGCCCAGAAGATGTTGTAGGAGATCCTGTCGGCTACTTTGTACTTGATGGCATTGCGGTAGTTTTTCACGTACCGTGTTTCCAGATCTCGTCCGGCGGGTAGCGTGACCACGCGGGGACCCTTTGTTGTTTGCGGAGAAAGGATGAGGGCCGCATAAATGACCGAATCGGTGAAGGTCACATCGTAGTGCCGATAGCGGATGATTTCGATGGCATATTCACCCGGCTTCAGCTTGGCTTGTACGTCGCGCCAACTTACCGCTTGCGACTGCCGCGATGAGAAGGCTTCTGAACGGGTGCTGAGCGATTTTTCCAAGCGTTCGATGTCCTTTAGCAAGGCTTCTGGGCTTATATTCTGATCCTTAACCTCTTCGGCGGAAAGGGAAAGAGCTGCAGCCAATTGTTCTTTTTTCTCCTGCCATTCCTTGAACTCAGCAATCAAGCTGGAATCACCACTGGCCAAGATTTGGCGGCGCACTTTAATGGATGAATTCAGTAGTAAGGCTTTGGTGTTCAACACGTGGTCGTACACGTTGGCGGCCATGGCCTCATTTCGCTCTGAGCTCGAGAACGCCAGGGTATTGTAGAACTCGAAGTCGAGTTTGACACGGTTCCAAAACTGGGTGCGCTCGCGCTCCGACCAAGCAGGGAAGTAGTTGATAATCAGTCTGTTGTAAAGACTAGTGGTTTCTTCGATGGTTTTTATTGCCCGCCTTTGGTCGCCCAAGATGTATTGCACTTGGCCAATCTTTGAAAGAGAGAAGACGTAATCGGGGTGCTGCTCGTCGAAGACTTTTCGGTACTTGGTGGCCGCTTCCTCATATAGGCCTAAGGCTCGTTTGTAGTCGCGCTTGAGTTTGGCGATGTCGCCTTTGTTCAGCAGGATTTCCGCCGATTGAACGTTGTTTTTCTTCAAGTTCGAGCGGGTGAGCCAAATGGAATGTGCTTGATCGTACAGGCGATCCGCTTCGTCTAAGCGGCCAATTTCCTTATAGTAATAGGCCTGGTCTTGAAGGATCTCCGCATAGGACGGGTTGTTGCTGCCCAGTACCTTTTGAACAATCTCGCGCGACTCGATGAAGAGGGGTTCGACCTTTTCTTTTGACCGCCCGTTGAAGTATTTGACCAGCGCAAGCTCCTTCATGGTGTTTGCCACCTCAATGTGGTCGCGACCATAAAGGTCCTTTTGCAGTTCCAAGACTTCGGTTTCCAACTCCTCGGCGAGTGGATAATCCCCAATTTCCCGGTTGAGCTGGCCGCGTACCTTCAGGTTCTCGGCTTGTGCCAAGCTACGTGCTGCGTCGCCCTTCAGGATGATCCGCTCGGCGGCTTGAAGGTTGTGCTCGGCTTCCGTGTAGTTGCCCGTTAACAAGTAGAGCTTCGCCAGTTGGTGGTAAGTCCCAACCAAACTGCGGTGGTGCTTACCGTACCGCTTGCTTTTTTGGTCCAATGAGGCTCTCAGTAATTCTTCTACCTCCGAATACCTGCCTCGGCGCAAGTAGAGCTCGGTAAACTCTTCCACGTCGAAATCAACGCCCCGCTCTTCGGCGATTTCCAGGGCTTCGTCGAGCACTTCTTCGGCTTCGTCGTATCGGCCCAGAATCATGTAGAGCCGCCCAAAACTTCGCAGGGTATAACTGTACCCAGGATGCTTGCGGTTTTCTGGCAGCAAAAACGTCGCGCGTGAGGCCAATAGCGCTTCCCGTGCCTTCTGGTACTCGCCCATGTTAATGTACTGCGCACCTAACTGCTCCATTTGAACCGCGTAACGGAAGTTTTTTTCGCCATAGCTTTCCTTGGCAAGGGTCGCGGCTTCCTCCAGGACTGTGGCCGCTTTCTGGTAGCGGTCAGTAAGCGAATAGAGTTTGGCTTCGGCATCCAAGTACCGCAGGTAATGAAGGTGCTGAGGATGGAGCTCTTTTTTGAGGACTTGATCAAAGTTCTCGACCAAGATTCGTTCGGCTATGTCAAGTTTAGCACCGTACTCAATTTCAAAAATGGCTTCCTCCATTTTTGCCATTCGCGACCTGGGGCAATCGGCCGGGAGTAGATCGGTAAAAAGTGTCAAGTAATCATCCAAGGCCACGCGAGCGGCGGCAGTCCGTCCTGCATCCGCATGCCAATGCATGGATAACAACAGGGGTTCAGTTCGCTCGAGCAGACGAGCCGGGAAGTGCTTCGGCTCGTTAAACAGTGCCGCAAGGCTTTCTTCGGCTTTCTCCGTGCGTCCTTTGGACTCGTGCCAAAGCGCGTCGTTGTATAGTTCGCGGCCAGCCCGCAGGCTCTTCTCCCCAAAATAGCGGCGAACCTTTCCTTCGAAGTCATTGGCCAGCTTTTTAGCGTCTCGGTCTTCTTTGCTGTTGCGTAGTACATCCAATAAGTCGTCCAAGATTTCTTGATGGAACCGGCTGGTCGGCTCGATTTTATAGGGCTTGGCTTTTCCTGCTAGCTCCAGGGCATCTTCCAAGAGCTTGGTTGCGTCCTTTGGCAAAAGGGCGAGTTGTTTGGTGCGCCCGCGCAGGTAGAGGTTGCGCACCATCGTAACGTCTTTCTTGTGGACCTGATCTTCAATGTACCGAGTGGCACCCGCGAGCTTGACCAGGGCATCCTTATAGGCACCGCGGCGCATATGAAACTCGGCTTCTAGGTTCAGCAATTCTGCGTAGGCCCGTTTGCGGTCCCGCAGTTCGGACCCTTTTAGCTTTCGAACCTTAGTCTGACCTGATTTGGGGTCTACGTAGGGTTCGGTTTTGACAATTCGTGCTTTGGCTTGTGACTGCGCGTCAACCATGGCTGCAAGCCCCTTCAGGTAATAACCTTCGCCCATCCAGATTTGCAGTTGCAAGCGTTCGACGGCTTGCGCTACTAGTGGGTCCGACTCGGTGACGGAACGCAGGTTTTCGCGTGCCTGCGAGAGGTATTCCTCAGCCTGGATGTAGTTGCCTGCCTCCAAGTAAGCCCAGCCCGCTTCTACCAATCCGCTAGCGTAAACGGTGCTGGGTTTTCCGCCAACAGCGGCCAAGGCGTCGAGTCCATCCTTGACAGTGGCTTCGTAGTTATCGAATTGCCCGAGGGCCACTTGTATGCGTGCCTCGCGAAGTTTAGTGGCAGTGGCTTGGGCTTTGTAGGCTTGGCCCGCATTCCGATAGGTATCTGCCAGCTCTTTGTTCAATTGAAGTGCTTCGCGGTACTCGCCCGACCAAAAGGCAGCATTCGCTTTGGCCTTGATTTTGGCGATTGCTTTGGCGGGATCGGCGGCCTGTAGGTTGGCAACTGAAAGAAGAAGAAGAAAAACGGCGGTCAGGCGTTGCATCATGGGGGTGGGGATGATGGGTAAATTACCAGGAATGCCCAGTGGGTGCAAGAAAGGGTGGCATTTACTTAGCGAAGGGGGGCTTGCTAAGGGGCATTGGAATCGTTACATCGTTCCCTTCCCGAAGGGTTGGCTGACCGGATGCGCAACACCTTTTGATGCTGAGTGGAAGTGAGAAAAGAGGGGAGAGCCTCCGAAACTTATCCGCATTAATTATTAAAGAAAATATATAACTATAGTAAGCGACTTCTTTGCGGCAATGCCCTTGCTGCACTTCTGTTGGTTGGGGCGAAATGTCAAGTCTCTCGGCCGGTTTTTTTTTCGCCTACACTTGGTCATTTTTGAAGACCGCTGGGGGTTTTTCGGCCTGTTTTTTCGGCCGATTCCTCGTGAAAATTGCATCAATTGAAATGGTAAAAGACTGTAAATCAGTATGGAACGCATGCATATCCTACCTGCGCGAGCGTGTGGGGGAGCAAAGTTTCCAAACATGGTTTCGGCCGATTGTCCCTTTGCGGCTCGAAGGGGAAGTATTAACCATTCAAGTGCCAAGCCAATTCTTCTACGAGTGGTTGGAAGAGCACTACGTGCATTTGCTTAGAGAGGCACTTCAACGCGAGTTGGGCATGGGGGCAAAGCTGGAATATTCGGTGATCATCGATCAAGGAAATGCCCAACAACACCCCTTTTCAGTTCAGATTCCTACGGGCGGCTCCGCACGGAATAATGCAATACCTGAAATTGCCAAAAGCACCTCGAATCCCGCTGTTTCGCTACAAGAGGCCCCTCCGCCGCCTTGGCTGACCACGCTGCGGTCCAATTACACCTTCGAGACCTTCATCGAGGGAGATTGCAATCGGCTGGCGCGCAGCGCGGGCATTGCGGTTGCGGGCAAGCCGGGCATTACTTCGTTCAATCCCCTGATGATCTACTCGGGTGTGGGTTTGGGCAAGACGCATTTGGTACAAGCCATTGGAAATCGCCTGCGCGAGAATCATCCCGACAAGCTGTGCCTATATGTTTCAGCCGATCGTTTCGCGAACCTGATCATTGACGCCTTTAAGTCGAACAGCCTTCAGGAGTTCGCCGGGTACTTCATGCAGGTGGACGTGCTCATCATGGACGACGTCCACATTCTGGCCGGAAAGGAGAAAACCCAGGACATCTTTTTCCACATCTTCAACCACCTCCACCAAGCGGGTAAGCAGTTGATTCTCACTTCGGATTGTCCTCCGAAGGAGTTGCAGGGCTTGCAGGAACGCTTGATTTCACGCTTTAAATGGGGCTTGACTGCCGACGTGCAAGCACCGGACTACGAGACGCGCATGGCGATCATCTATAAGAAGCTCGAGGCTGATGGCATTCGGGTGCCTGATAAGGTGGTAGAATACCTGGCCTATCATGTTGACACCAGCGTGCGCGATTTGGAAGGTGTGATTGTCTCGCTCATTGGGCATGCTTCGCTGAACCGCCGGGAGATCGACCTGGACCTGGCCAAGCAGACCCTCGAGAACATTGTCTCGGACTCGGCGCGCGATGTGACCATTGACTTTGTCCAGAAGTTCGTTTCGGACTACTACGATGTGTCGATCGACCTGATGAAGGCCAAAACCCGCAAGCGCGAGGTGGTGGTGGCTCGCCAGGTGGCCATGTACTTCGCCAAGGAGTACACCAACCTGTCGCTGAAGGCCATTGGCTATCACTTCGGCAACCGCGATCACAGCACCGTCATTCACGCCATCAATACGGTGGGTGACATGATGGATACCGACCGTCGCTTCCTTTCCTCGATTCAGGAATTGCAACGCCGACTGAAATTGAAGGCGGGCTAAGCACGTCCTTCGTAATTTGCCCACCGTGGGCCTCAAATCTTTCCTGGCTAAACCTTTCGCTGCGCGTACTGTGCGGAAGATTCGCCGTTGGTCTGCCGACCCGGTGGCAACGCAGCGCAAGCAGTTGGCCCATCTGATGGCGGGCGCAATTGAAACCGCTTTCGGAAAGGACCACGGCTTCGCGCAGATCTCCGATCTCGGCGATTTGAAAGCGGCCATTCCCCTGCGGGATTATGAAGCCCTTCGGCCCTACGTTGACCGCATGGTGGCGGGCGAACCGGATGTGCTCTGGAAAGGTCGGCCGTTGTACTACGCCAAGACCTCGGGAACGACCTCGGGCCTCAAGTACATTCCCATCTCACGCGAGTCGATTCCGAATCATCTGCGCGGCGCGCGGGAGGCTCTCTTGTGCTACATCCACCGTTCGGGCAACGCGAAATTTGTCGAGAAGAAGCTCATTTTTCTTTCGGGCAGCCCGACCCTAACCAAGACCAAAGACGTGTTGACAGGCCGCTTATCTGGGATTGTCAATCACCACATTCCCAGTTATTTCAAGCGCAGTCAACTACCCAGCTACCAGACCAACTGCATCGAAGATTGGGAGACGAAATTGGACTCAATCATCGACGAGACGATTGACCAACCCATGTCACTAATTTCGGGGATTCCGCCCTGGGTGCAGATGTATTTTGACCGCATCATCGAGCGGACGGGGAAGCCCGTCGGTGAGGTATTTTCCCACTTCTCGCTGTTCGTTTACGGCGGGGTGAACTTTGAACCCTACAAGGAAAAGCTGTTCGCTTCGATTGGCCGCTCGGTCGATCGGGTCGAGACCTATCCGGCCTCCGAAGGGTTCATTGCCTACCAAGATGGCGAGCCGGAGGAAGGCTTGCTGCTCCTCCTCGATCACGGGATGGTCTATGAG
>CAYGKP010000025.1:0-18717 GCA_964350605.1 uncultured Cytophagales bacterium | reverse complement strand
CTTTCGTCCTCGTCAGGGGTGTCTTCGGAGTCGGCTTCGTCGACCATATCGGCGGGCGGCTCGCTCAGGTCCCAGGGCTCGGCAATAATCTCCCGAATCTCGGGGCGGGCTTCGGGGGCGTCTTCTTCCTCCTCTCCTTCCTCAGTTGCTTCGGGCTCATCCTGGGTTTCGGCTGATTCCGCTTCGGGTGCTTCTTTCTCGGGCTCGGCTTCCTCCTCAGTCTCGGCGATGACGGGTGCTGGCTCTTCTGCCTCCTCCGGTTCGTCGAAGGCGGTGCGTAGGTCGACTTGCGTCTGCGATTGTACGGCGGCGGCAAAGCCTTCCAACTCGTCGAGCGGGTCTGAAAAATCCTCCGAAAGGGCATGCAGCCGGTGGATCAGCGTCGCGAGGTCTGTGCGTTCTTCCAGGCCTTCCATCAACCGATCGAGCACCACGCGGTTGCGGCGCACAAACCGGCGCAGGGTCTTCAACTCGTCGAGGGTCCAGGTTTCTTGGGCCGCCAATTCCAGTTCCAAGTACTCGAAGGGATCGGCCAACAAATGCGCGGTTTCGCTGATTGCGGCGGTAGCGAGGTCTTCGGTCGTCTCACGGCTGAGCGAAATGTGAAACGAGAGAGTCTCCATCAACTCCCCCAGGGCCGCCTTGACATCGGGATGCTCGAAGTCGAAATAGGGGCTGCGCAGGCGGGTGGTTTCGCGGCGCCAGTCCAAATAAAGCCGCTTGAGGAGCAGATAGCCCACTTGTTCATCGGGCAACAGGCGATTGATTTCCTCGCCACCCAAGGCCGAACGTTCGCCCCAACGGTCCTCCAACCAGGTGCGCGCCACTTGACGGGCCAACGGATCGAGGGCTGCGCGAACGTCGAGGGCTTCCATTTCATCAAATTACGGCCTCCGAGGGCTGGGGGCCAGCCCTGGTGGATAACTTTGCGTCGTGCTCACCACCAGTCAAGGCCTCATCCTCTCGACCCAACGCCACAAGGAGTCCACGGCCATCATCCGTGCGATGACCGAAGCGCACGGCCGGGTGACACTGATGGCCTACGGCATCTACAGCCGCAGCGCCAAGCAAGCCAAGCAGGGCCTATTGCAACCGCTGACAATGCTCGAGATGGTCTATGACCACCGTGCGGACCGCGACATCCACAGACTGGAGGAGTTCCGGGTGTCCGCGCCACTCAAGACGTTGACGATCGACCCAATAAAGTCATCACTGGCCTTGTTCCAGGCCGAGGTGCTGATTCGTGTGTTACGAGAAGAGGAAGCCGACTCCGAGCTGTTCCACTATGTACGCCAAGGCATCCTCGAGTTGGACGCGGCCCAAAGCGGGCTCGCCGACCTGCCCCTGCATTGGGTGGTTGGCTTATCGGTTCGGTTGGGCTGGTTGCCGGATTCGGGCGAAGGCGTGGAGCGCGAACTGATCGTCTCGGGCTATCCGCCCGATTCGGCCCGCGCACCGCTTTTCGATGCCTTGCTCGCTGGCTCAGACTTGCCCGCCATGTCAGGCCGCACGCGGCGAGCCTTGCTTGATGCGCTGCTGGCATATCTGCGTCTCCACGCACCGTTCGGGCCCATCCGTTCGCTGGATGTGCTGGGGGCGGTGCTCTCCTAGAAGATTCAGAGAGAACGAGTGCAGGGGCCCCGCTCCGCGCCCGAAGGGCGCGGAGCGGTTCCAGGCGGCCAGGGCCGCCTGGAACCGCGAGGGGGAGCGGCGAAGCCGCTCCCCCTCGCGGGGCCTCACCTCAGTGAGCTACTCGTATTCGACAGTGACGGGTACAATCTGCTCCTCGCCATCAGGCAGAAGAAAGACTAGGTTCAGCTGTTGGTTGTTCTTCCAATCAAAGGTGACGGTGCTTTCGTCCAGTGTGGTGGCTTGCACCTCGAAAACAACGGGCTCGCGTTTCACCTCGTCAACCGAGTAGGTCACCGAGACTTTCCAGGGGTCGAGGTCCGAGTAGCGTTCGCCGACGAGCGAGACGTGCAGGCGGCCATTTTCGCTGGTGCTTTCCAGCACTTTCGAGCTTTCAGCGGTGCAGGAAGCGAGCGCAAACAGGCAAACAAGGGTGAACCCAAAGACGCGCAGTGCGTTTTGTATCTTATCTGTAGTAAATTTCATTTCGGCAGGATCGGTTGGAAGCAACGGAGTAGCGCCAAGTAGCAAAATCTGGTGTTCGTATCACGCATTTTCGGGGCGATCCTCGCCGCTTTTTTGAGCCTTGGTCCGCTCGTGGCCCAATCGCCGATGCAACGGGCGTTTTTGGAGAACAAAGGCCAATGGCCCGCAGACATACGTTTTGCCACCCAAGTGCCCGGTGGTGCGTTGCTCGTTCATGAGGATCACTTGAGCCTTGTCCTTTTCGATGCCGAGCAGATGGCCCAGGTGGATGCCCTCGCGCATGCGCACCCTCACCCGCCGCAAACGCCCCTTGAGTTGCCCGACTCGCTCGACGGGGTGGTGGTCCACCTCAATTTTGTGGGGTGCCAGAAACCGCGCCGTATTCATGGCCTGGGGGCACATGGCACCAAATGGAACTTCCTGGTCGGCGACGAAAGCCAATGGGGCACGGGTGCGCAGGACTATGACACAGTAGTAGTCGAGGGCCTCTATCCGGGGACGGACCTGCGGTTATTCTTTGGTTCGGCAGGTCTGAAGTATGAATTTCTGTTGGCACCGGGAGCCGATCCACGGCAGGTGCGGCTTCGGTACGAGGGCCTGGATTCCCTTTCGATTCGGGGCGGGCAACTTCATTGTGTGACACCGGTGGCCACGTACGGCGAGGCCCGGCCGATCGCCTACCAACCCGGCGAGCGTGGCCCGAACCTGATTCCTTGCGCCTTTGAACTGAAAAATCAGGAAGTGCGCTTCGACTTGCCCAAACGCTACAACAAGAAAAAGCCCCTGGTCCTCGACCCCGAATTGATCTTCTCGACCTTCACAGGCTCGACCGCCGATAACTGGGGTAATACCGCGTGCTTCGATACCCTGGGCAATCTCTACGCAGCAGGGACGGTGTTCCAGTTCCGGCTGGGGCCAGTTCCCGGTTCTGGATTCGGCCAATTTCCCACCACACCCGGAGCTTTCCGAACGGCTTTTCAGGGGGGGACGGTCGATGTTGCGGCTTTGAAGTTTAACACCACGGGTACCACGTTGCTGTACGGCACTTACTTGGGTGGCAACGGTTCGGATGTGCCTACTTCCACGGTCACTACTCCCAACGGCGAGTTGATCATCCTGGGAACGACCGGCTCCACCAATTTCCCAACAACAGTTGGGGCCTACCAGCCAACCAATAGTTTGGGCTTTACACTCTGTGGGGGCTGGTTCTGTGGGCCCAACCAAGTGCTGGGTGGCTACGATTTCATTGGCGGCACCGATCTGTTTGTCGCAAAACTCTCGGCCGACGGAACGACGCTATTGGCCTCAACCTACCTTGGCGGTGCTTCGAATGACGGCATCATGCGTCGCTTCGACCCCCTGGTCAATAACTATGGCGACGAGCTGCGAGGCGATGTGGTGCTGGATGAATTGGGGAACATCTACGTGGCCTCCAACTCGGGGTCGGCTAGCATTCCCGGATTTTTGAACGGACGGGTCGGGGGCAATTACGATGCCATCGCCTTTTCCCTTGATCCTAATTTCACCACGCTGCGTTGGGGGCGTTACCTGGGCAGTTTTGGCGACGATGCGGCGTACTCGATCTTTTTGGATGGCTTGAACCAACCTTACGTTGTGGGTGGCACCAACGATCCAGTGGGGTTCTTTGGTTTCCCCGGTACGGTCAATCCCAGCCCGAGTGGCAATGTGGATGGCTTCCTGACCCACATTGCCGCGGACGGCAGCGCAGTGCTGAACTCCACCTATTTGGGTACCAGTGCTTTTGACCAATCCTACTTCGTCCAAGTCGACTTGGACGGCGATGTTTATGTTCTGGGCCAGACGTATGGGGACTACCCCATTTTCCCCGATACGGTGTACCAAAACCCCCGAAGTGGGCACTTCATTCACAAGCTGACTCCCGACCTGAGCACCACCCTTTTCTCGACGGTCTTTGGCGACTTGACCAACGCCCTGTCCATCCGCCCAAAGATTTCGCCGACCGCCTTTTTGGTCAACGAGTGCGAAAACCTCTTTGTATCCGGCTGGGGCGGCCAAACTAATGGCGACCTGTCGGTCTACAACGGAAACAACACCTTCAACATGCCCCTTACCCCAGGTGCATTCCAGACCACAACCAACGGGTCGAGTTTTTATCTGGCGGCCTTCAAAGCCGATATGGACACGTTGCTCTATGCCACCTACTTCGGCGGCATCGGGCTAGGTGCCGAGCACGTAGATGGGGGCACTAGCCGTTTCGACCGCCGGGGGATTGTCTACCAATCAGTCTGTGCAGGGTGTGGGGGGAACAACCTGTTCCCGACGACGGCAGGTGTCTGGTCGAACACAAACAACAGCCTGAACTGCAACAACGGCCTCTTCAAATTTGACCTCGCGAGTCTCGATGCGGACTTCCTAGCTGTTCCCGCTTGCGACCCACTCTACACCGTCGATTTCACGAACACCACCTTGGGCGGCCTCACCTATCTCTGGGACTTTGGTGACGGGACGACCCTCTCGCTCAGCTCGCCGATTGGCGTTCAGCACACGTATGACACCGCTGGTACCTACACCGTTAAACTCTTCGCCACCGACGCGACCACTTGCATCGGGATTGATTCGACCGAGCAGGTCATTACCCTGGACAATCACTTGGTTCCCGAACGCCAGGATACGGCACTCTGTGTTGGCGACAGTGTTCTGATCACGGTAGGCGGCGGCTTTTCGGATCTCACTTATGCCTGGTCTCCCTCGGCTGGCGTGAGCGACTCCACCGCCGCAACGGTGCAACTGGCTCCAACCCAGACGACCACCTACGTGGTCACTATCACCGACACCCTGGGCTGCGTGCGGTTGGATACGGTCCGAGTCGAGGTCATCGACCTGACCCCCAACGCGGGCTATACCATCATCGGCAGTTGCGCGGGTGTGCCGCGTGTGCGCTTTGACGCGGGCAACCTGACGGCCGAGAACTACCTGTGGGCCTTCGGCGACGGTCAGACCAGCGACCAGCCTCGACTTGAGTATACGTATCAGAACTATGGGACCTATCAGGTCATTGTTCAACTCACCAGCCCGCCCTCCTGTGCCGATGCGGACACGCTAAACTTCACCTTAGAGCCCTTCGAGGTGCCCAACATCATCACCCCGAACGGGGACGGGATCAACGAATCGTTCTTCGTGCGCGGTCTTGAGAATTCTGGAGAGTGGAAACTCCAGACTTACAACCGCTGGGGCAACTTGATTTTCGAGGACGGCTATTACCACAATCAGTGGCAAGCCCCCGGCACCTCGGATGGGACCTACTATTACCTACTCAGCGCCCCCGACGGCTCGGCCTGTAAGGGGTGGGTGCAGATTGTGAGGTAGGCTAGATGCAGTTCGTTTTCTCAGGATGACGAGCGGGTATCTCATTCAGGGTCACGGCTAGAAAGCACGTAAGTGTCGCGTTCTCTTCACCACATTTCCTTGATGATGCCCTGAGCTGATAAGCGATGGGCAAGCCCATCGGGCGTGGCGCCAAAAATCAAGGCTCCCGGCGCGCCCTGCATGGTGTCGGCAGCATCCCTTTACCGAGGGGCGCACAGGTCGCCGGATCCGCGTAAGGGAGGGTATTACCCGTTGGCCTGCTTGCAGAGGCTTTTGCTCCTGGGCCAATCCCGACTATGCGTCGACGCGCAAGCGTTGCGCATCGGAGGGCGCCCTTTTCTTGGTTCGTGAGCTGCGCTCTTTCCTTTCGCGCTCCCGCGCTCAGGAATGGCGAAGCAAAAGAATGAACGAAAAGCGAACGAGAACTGGACATGACGCACTACTCGTTACGTCCATGAGCCATGCTGAAGCTCGCTACTTACTTTCCTCCTGCTTCAAACTCCCGAAGTAGGCCTTCTGGCGGATCAGGATGATGACCACGGCGACGAAAATCACCGAGTCGGCCACGTTGAAAATCGGAATGAACGAGTAGAAATCGCCGCCGATCAATGGCACCCAATCGGGGTAATAGCCCTTGGCCAAATCGAGGAAGGCCATGTCGATCACCTTGCCATGGAACAAGCGGAACGGGGCGTTCGAGGCCAACAGGTCGTCGGCGAACAGGCCGTAGAACATCGAATCCACCAGGTTGCCAATCGCGCCCGCTAGGATGAGCGAGAGGCAGATGAGCAGGCCCTTTTTCGCGCCTTTCAGGTAGATTTTCTTCAGGTAGAACCCAATGAGGATCACCGCACCCAGGCGAAAGAGCGAAAGGATGATTTTGCCGTAGTCGCCGCCGAGCTTCGCACCGAAGGCCATGCCTTCGTTGGTGGTGAAGTGAATTTTCATCCAGCTGATGCCCAGGATTTCGAAGTATTCCTCTTGGTACATCGTCTGGTAGACCAGCAGTTTGACCAGTTGGTCGACCACGATGATCCCCAAGACAAGCAGGAAGTAATGGTGCAGACGCTTCATCGGGTTTCGGGCGGTTAGGCTTGCTGGGCGTGGGCCTTGGCAAGGCGCAAAGTAAGGGGATGGCTGTCAACCTCAAGGGCCTCGCCGCTGAGAGAATCCACCAAATCGAGGCGAAGGGCTTGCACTTCGCGGGCGATGTAGTCCTTATGGGCCATGACGGCGGCCTTCAGTTCTTCGTCCGAAGAGGCGATTTCCACCTCAATCTTATCGGCCACATCGAGGCCCGCCTCCTTCCGGGCAGTCTGCAAGCGGCTGACCAGTTCGCGAGCCAGGCCTTCGCGTTTTAGGTCGTCGGTGAGGGTCAGGTCGAGGCCGACGGTCAAGCCGGCGCTCATGGTAGTGGCCCAACCGGGCACTTCTTGGGTGCGCAGTCCGACTTCGTCCAGTTTCAACTCATGGGTCGAGCCGTCGCCGAAGGTAATCATGACGGAACCAGCGGCTTCCAGCTCGTTGATTTGTGCGGAGGTCCAGCCAGAAAGCAGACCCGCCAACTCCTTCATCTTGGGGCCGAGGGTCTTGCCAAGCACCTTGAAATCGGGCTTGATTTCTTTGGTGAAGGCCACGTCCTGGTCGGTTGCCGCGTGGACGTCCTTGACGTTGGTCTCTTCCTGGATGAGGGTCGCAACGGCCTTCAGGCGTTCTTTCATCGCCGGGTCGGTGATGGGGACCAGGACTTGGGCCAGCGGTTGGCGCACTTTGAGTTTCTGGCTTTTGCGCAAGGCGTGGACCATCGAGCTGACTCGCTGGGCGATGTCCATGCGGGCTTCCAGTTCCAGGT
Organism: uncultured Cytophagales bacterium; assembly: GCA_964350605.1. Classification (GTDB taxonomy): domain Bacteria; phylum Bacteroidota; class Bacteroidia; order Cytophagales; family JAAEPT01; genus CAYGKP01. The sequence goes on along the minus strand of CAYGKP010000025.1, from coordinate 11,402 downwards.
CGAGCCACTCGGTTTTCGCCACGGGGTACTTGTGCAGATGCACCGATTCGCCGCCCGTCAAATCCTTCCAGGCCTTCTCGAAATAGAAGGGCGCGATGGGCGCAGCCAACTCGGCGATGGTGCGCAGGCATTCGAAGAGCGTCTGGTGCGCGGCCAACTTGTCCGAATCGTCCTCGCCTTTCCAGAAGCGTTTCCGGTTCAGGCGCACGTACCAGTTCGAGACATCCTCAATGGCGAAGTCCTGAATGGCGCGGGCGGCGCGGGTGGGTTCGTACGCTTCCATCGCCTCGGTGGCGATTTGGACGGTGTGTTGCAGGCGCGAGAGCACCCAGCGGTCCGACTCGGGCCGTGAGGCAAAAGGCACGGCTTCTTCCTTACCCGTGAAGCCGTCGAGGTTCGCGTAGAGGCTGAAAAAAGAGAGCGTGTTGTGGTAGGTGCCCAGGAATTTGTTGCGCACTTCCTGCACGCCGTCCAGGTCGAACTTGAGGTTGTCCCAGGGCGGGGCGTTGGAGATCATGTACCACCGCAGTGCGTCGGGGCCGTAGGTGTCGAGGGTCTCGAAGGGGTCGACGGCGTTGCCCAGGCGTTTGGACATTTTGTTGCCGTGCTTGTCGAGCACCAGGCCGTTGGCGATGACGTTTTTGTAGGCCACAGAGTCGAACAGCAGGACCGAGAGGGCGTGGAGCGTGAAGAACCAGCCGCGCGTTTGGTCCACCCCTTCGGCGATAAAGTCGGCGGGGAAGTTATCCTTGAAAAGCTGCTCGTTCTCAAACGGCCAGTGCCATTGAGCGTAGGGCATCGCGCCCGAATCGAACCAGACGTCGATGAGGTCGGGTTCGCGGGTGAAAAACTCGATTCGATCCTGATAATCGGCAATGTGTTGTACCAGCATCAACGAGTCCACGAGAGGCTTATGCAGATCGTCAATTTGCTCTTGGTCAGTAACTTCTTCGAGATAGAGGCCGCTCTTATCTCCGTCCTTGCCCTTTTTGATTAGGTCGACAATTCGATCCTCTCCCCCTGGGGTCACATTCGGTCGGAATATGGATTGGCAGTTGACTAGTTGGTTACTCTTAGAGCCGTCACGCAGAACGTAAAAGGCAAACCGATCATACTTGTAGATCGGATTTCCATCAATGTCGTGCTTACCAGTAGGGTATTTTCCGCCCTCAAGTTTAGGGATCACGATATCTTCAATCGAGCCTGCGCAGTAGGCATGAGGCTCGTAAGACGAGCTATTTCTCTTTCTCCAAATCGGGAGAGGTGTACCCCAAAAACGTGAACGTGAGAGGTTCCAGTCTTGCAGGTTTTCCAGCCAGTTGCCGAAGCGGCCCGAACCCGTCGAAGCGGGCTTCCAGTTGATCGTCTTGTTCAACTCGACCAAGCGGTCCTTCGCGGAAGTCGTCTTGATGAACCAACTATCCAAAGGATAATACAGTACGGGCTTATCCGTCCGCCAGCAATGGGGGTAGCTGTGCTCGTACTTTTCGACGCGGAAGGCGCGGCCTTTAGTTTTAAGCTTGATCCCAATCCGTTCGTCCACCGAGAGATATTTCGGCCATCCTCGTTCTTTTGCGATGGTGGCTTGTTCTTCCTCACTGATGTACTCGGCCTTGACTGGTTCGCCAGCGAGGCCCCATTCGTCATCCTGCACCTCTTCGACGAATCGACCCCTTAGATCGACAAGAGGCACTTCTATACCCTCACGTCGAACAGTTAGGGGTCTTATCTCCGCTTCGTCAGCCACACGCTTGTCGTCCGCACCGAAAGAGGGCGCGATGTGGACAATACCAGTACCGTCCTCTGTTGTGACAAAATCAGCTGTGAGGATTGTGAGTGACCATGCCTCTGGCTTTACATACGGCAAGAGTTGCTCATATCTCTTCCCTTTCAACTCTGAGCCTTTGAACACCTTGTCCGTGGCAAATCTCCACGGGATCAACTTATCTCCCTGCTTGAAATCTTCGAAAGGAAGATTTTCAGCTTCGGGTTTGAAGTAATGATTGAGCCTAGCCTTGGCGAGAACAACTACCTGTCGCTCGAAAGTGTAGGGGTTTAGCGTGTCAATCTTAACATACTCCAGATTCGGACCAACTGCCAAAGCAACGTTTGACGGCAAAGTCCAAGGAGTCGTGGTCCACGCCATAAAGAACTCATTCTCCGCGCTCTGGGTGGCTTTGAACAATGCCGTGGCCGAGGTGTCCTTCACGTCGCGGTAGGTGCCCGGCTGGTTCAGCTCGTGGCTCGACAGGCCCGTCCCCGCAGCGGGCGAATACGGCTGGATCGTGTAACCCTTGTAGAGCAAGTCCTTGTCGTACAGCTTCTTGAGCAACGACCACAGCGACTCAATGTAGTCCCGCTCGAACGTGATGTACGGCTTCTCCAGGTCGACCCAATAGCCCATTTTCCGGGTCAGGTCGTCCCACTGGCCCTTGTACTTCATCACCGCCGTGCGGCACGCGGCGTTGTAGTCTTCGACACTGATTTTCTTACCGATGTCCTCCTTGGTGATGCCCAGCTCCTTCTCGACCTGCAACTCGACGGGCAGGCCGTGCGTGTCCCAACCGCCCTTGCGCGCCACGCGGAAGCCCTGCATGGTCTTGTAGCGGCAGAACAAATCCTTCACCGCCCGGGCCATCACGTGGTGAATCCCCGGCGTGCCGTTCGCCGACGGCGGGCCTTCGTAAAACGTGAAGGGCCCCTTGTCGTTATCCTTGCCCTGCTGGACAGACTTCTCGAACAGGCCGTCTTTCTCCCAGTCGGCCAGGACCCTGCGGGCGATCTCGGGCAGGTTCAGTGCTTTCTCCTCGGGGAAGGCCATGTTAGGAACGGGGTTGCGGGGGCAGGTTGAGCTGGCTGTGGTCGGTGTCCTCGTCCTCCTCGTAGTTGCCTTCGTTGTACTTCTCGATCAGCGGATGGCGGCGCATGGCCCGCTTGCGCGAATCGAAATCGATAAGCAGACAAGGGAGTAGCACCAGGTTGGTCACCATCGCGCACAGCAAGGTGCTGCTGGTCAGGATGCCCAGCATCCGGGTGCCCACAAAGTCCGAGAACGCAAAAATAATGAAGCCTGCGAACAGCACGATCGAAGTGTACATCATCGAGGTACCCGTCTCGCGAATCGAGATGCTGACTGCCCGCTTGATGTCGGTCGGGTCGGCCACCAGTTGCTGGCGATAGCGCGCCAAGAAATGGATGGCGTCGTCCACGGCAATGCCGAACGAGATGGTGAAGATCAGTGCCGTCGAGGGCTTGAGCGAGATGCCTAAATAGCCCATGACCGCCCCGGTGATGAGCAGCGGAATCAGGTTGGGGACAATCGAGATCAGCACCATGCGCACCGACCAGAAGAGGATGGCCATGATGATGGCGATCAGGATAAAGGCGATCAGTAGGCTTTGGCGCAGGTTTTGGATCAAGAACTGGTTGCCCTTGATGAACAGCGGCGTCGTACCCGTCACCGCGAAGGGCATTTTTTCGTCCTCGGTCAGTTTCTTGTTCTGGAACAACTCCTTGGCCACCGGGATGATCTCCTGGTAGATCAGCGTGTCCATCCGCTTGGCCCCTACGTCGGCCACTTTCAGCGAGATGCGAACCTTGCCCGTCGTGTCCAGGAAGATCATGTTGCTGCCCAGCCGATCAACCCCTTCGCTGTTGTCCAGGTAGGTAAGGATGCGCCCGCGGTCCTGTTGGGTTGGAAGGGAATAGAACGGCGCGGCGTTGTTGAAATACGCTTGCTTACCCGCATAGAGGAACCGCACCATCGAAAGCGGCTCGCCCAATTCGGGCACCGTGTCCAGGTGCCACAAGAACGCATCGAGCTTTTTGAGGTTCGACAGCTTGGTGGGCCCGTTTTTCTCGCGCGTGTCGATCACGATTTCCAGCGGCATCACCCCGCCGAACTCGGCCTCCATGAAGCGTAGGTCTTTTTTCACCGTGCTGCTCTCGGGCAAATCGTCGACCATGTACGAGTTGCTCTTGGTGATCCACGAGCCGTAGCCAGCCGCCAAGACCACTACGACTGTCACCCCATAGACCACCCGGCGGCGTTCTTGGATGACGAAGTTCAGCCAACTGATCAGCTTCTTGAGCCCCACGAAGTGCAGGTGCTTGAGTTGGCGCGTTGTCGGCGAAGGCAGGTAGGCATAGATCGCTGGGAACAGGATCAGCGAGATCATGAAGGTGGCAAGGATGTTGATCCCCGCAACCACGCCGAATTCCCGAAGGATTGTAATGTCCGAGGAAACGATGGCCAGAAAGCCAATGGCCGTCGTGAAGTTGGTGATCAGCGTGACCATCCCGATCCGGCGGATCACGGTGCTCAAGGCGCGCATCTTGTTGTTGTGGCGCGCGTACTCTTGGTGGTATTTGTTGATCAAATACACCGAGTTGGGAATCCCGATGACCACAAGGATCGGTGGGATCAATCCGGTGAGTAGGGTGATCTTATAATCGAACAGCACAATGGTGCCCATCGACCACACCACCGACATCCCGATGATCAGCAGCGGCACAAGCATCGAAAGCACACTACGGAAGAACACGAGTAGGATCAGGGCCGTGATGCCCATCGAGAGGTACAGGAACAGCGAGAGTTCCTTCTGCACGGTACCAGACATCACCGATCGCACGTAGGGCAGGCCTGCTAAATGTGCGTCGATGCCCGTGGTGGTCTCAAAGGCTTCGGTCTGGCGTAGCATGTCGCCCACCAACTCGGACCGCTGGTCGGAGTTGAAAATCTCCGAGTTGATCGAAAGGATCAGCACCGTGGCCCCCCCCTTGTTGAATACCAAACCCTGATACAGCCCCAAGGTGCGGGCAAAGGCCAGCGCCGAATCGAGGGTTTCCTGCGTTTGGGGCGGCGTGGGGAACAGGCGTTGGAGCACGAACCGCGAACTATCGTGGTCGGCTTCCAGGTAGGAAAGGTTGGGCAGGCCCACCACGCCGCGCACACCGTCCAGGCTGTCGAGCGATTGACTCAACCGGGTCCAGGCCAGGAAGTTATCCTGTCGATACAGCGTGGAATCCTTCACGCCGATGACCATTACGTTGGCATCTTCGCCGAAGGTGGCAGTGAATTTTTCGAAGGCCGCGAGGTCCGGATCGTCCTCGGGTACGACTTTGGCGAACTGGTAGGTGACCCGCAGTTCCTTCGCCTTATAGACCATCACCGCTGTTATCCCCAGCAAGCCGAGGATAAAAAAGAAGCGGTATTTGATGATGGTGTGCGCGATGCGCGTCCACATGGGCCAGGGGGCAAAGGGCCTCAAAGGTAAAGAAAAAACCCTGCCAGAGGGCGGTGAAAGCGGTTCTTTTGGCTTGGTGCAACGGGCGTATGCTCATGGGGTCCGTAAGCAGTGGACAAGTCCGAAAGAAACTAGGCGAAACGGTGACTCATTCAAGGTCACGGCTTGCTTGAATTCAAGTGTCTTGTTCCCATCCGTTCTTTTCCTTGATGATACCCAAGCCCGGAAGGGCGTAGGGGAGGCGCGCAGCGCGACTAAAAATCAAGACTCCCGATGTGCCCTGCGCGTAGTGGCATCATCACTTTAACTACCTGGCACATAGGTCGTCGGTTCCGTGTAAGAAATCCTCAATTGGCCCTGTAAAGTAAGGCCGGATGTGCGGCAAATCCCGACTAGCAGACTTGCGCAAGCAAGGCTGGTCGGAGGGTCGCCTTTTCTTGGTTCGTGCGCTACGCGCTTCCCTCTCGTGCTCGCGCACTCAGGCATGGCGAAGCAAAAGAATGAACGAAAAGAGAGCGACGATTGGACATGAAGCACTGCTCGTGGGAGCCCGGCGCTTTTTCGGCAGTTAGACCTACTTCAACCCCTGCAAAAAACCGGCCCAGGAACAGGCGGCTTCGACGCGGGCGCGGACCTCTTCTTTCGGAATGCGCTCCTGCTCGGCGGAATCGCGGTGGCGCAAAGTCACCGTGCCGTCTTCGAGCGACTGGTGATCGACCGTCACACAAAACGGCGTGCCCACGAAATCCTGGCGGACGTATCGCTTTCCAATCGCGCCCGATTCCTCGTAGGCGGTTGGGAAATGCAGGTACAGCTCATCATAAAGCTCTTTGGCGAACTCGGGCTGGCCTTCTTTCCGAAGCAGGGGCAGGATGGCCAACTTAACGGGCGCAAGCACCGGGTGCAGCGACAGCCAAACACGCGCTGCGCGTTTGTCTTCTTCCTTGGCTTCCTCCACGTTGTAGCCCTCGCAGAGCAACGCAAGAATCACCCGGTCGCACCCCGCGGAGGTCTCGACCACGTAGGGGATGTAGTTTTCCTTGATCTCCTCGTCGAAGTACTGCTGCTTCTTTTTCGAAAACTCTTGGTGGCTCTTCAAATCGAAGTCCGTCCGCGAGTGGATGCCCTCGATCTCCTTGAAACCCCAGGGGAATTTGTACTCGACATCGACCGCCGCGTTGGCGTAGTGGGCCAATTTTTCGTGGTCGTGGAAGCGCAGTTTTTCGGCGGGCAGGCCGATGGCTTTGTGCCATTTCATGCGCGATTCCTTCCACGTGGCGTAGTGGTCCATCTCGGTGTTCGGGCGCACAAAGTATTGCATCTCCATCTGCTCGAACTCGCGCATCCGAAAGGTGAAACCGCGGGCGACAATCTCGTTGCGGAAGGCTTTTCCGATCTGGGCAATGCCGAAGGGGATCTTGCGGCGGGCCGACTTCTGGACGTTCAGGAAGTTGACAAAGATGCCCTGAGCCGTTTCGGGGCGCAGGTAGACGGTCGCGCTGTCGTCGGCAAGTGACCCGATTTTGGTCGAGAACATCAGGTTGAACTGGCGCACTTCGGTCCAGTTCTGGGTGCCCGAGACGGGGCACTTGATGCCTTCGTCGATGATCAGTTGGCGCACGCCTTCCAGATCCTCGGCTTCGAGCAGTTTGCTCATGCGGGTCAGCAGCGCGTCGGCGGCGGCTTTGTCGCCTTCGGCTTCCAGGCGGTCGGCTTTCTCTTCGATCAGGACGTCGGCGCGGTAGCGTTTCTTCGAGTCCTTGTTGTCGATCATCGGGTCGTGGAACGCGTCCACGTGGCCCGAGGCTTTCCAGGTGGTGGGGTGCATGAGGATCGCCGCGTCGAGGCCGACAATCTCCGGATGCAGTTGGGTCATGGCCCGCCACCAGGCTTCCTTGACGTTTTTCTTCAGCTCGGCACCGTAGGAACCGTAGTCGTAGACCGCCTGGAGGCCGTCATAGATTTCCGAAGAGGGGAAGATGAACCCATACTCCTTGGCATGGGCGACGACGGCCTTGAGGGTTCCGTCTTGATCGAGCGTTGCGGGGGCAGCCATAGAAGCGCAAAATAGAGAAGAAAACCGGAGGGCCCATTCCCGATTTTCTGCAATGCGGGTGGCCTGCTTGGCAATTGATTGGGGCGCGCCAGGAAAGAAACACAATGCGAGCCTGCGCGGGGCACGGGAAAAGGGCTATGTTTAAGTTGGCTAAGGCCAAATCCTATGGTAGAGCTCGCCGCTGTCCTCGTTTTCGGAATTCTGGCCCAATGGTTGGCCTCGCGGTTGCGCCTGCCCGCCATCCTGCCATTGATCCTGACGGGGCTGGCGGTGGGGCCCGTCTCAACCTTTTTTACCGAGAGCGGCGAAAAATTCATCGACACCAGCGTCCTGTTCCAAGGCGAGTTGTTTCACGACTTCGTGTCGCTGGCCGTGGGGATCATCCTGTTCGAGGGGGGCTTGCAACTCAAACTCCGCGAGGTACGCGAGGTGGCCTCGACGGTACGCAACCTGATTTTCCTGGGCAGCCTCATCACCATGGCGGGGGGTGCCTGGGCCGCGCACTACTTCATGGGGCTGGATTGGCGGATCGCCATTCTGTTCGGCGCGCTGGTGATCGTGACGGGGCCGACGGTCATTGGGCCGATTGTCAAGAACGTGCGCCCGAACTCGAAGATCGCCGCTGTCCTCAAATGGGAGGGCGTACTCATCGACCCGGTGGGGGCTTTTGTCGCCATTCTGGTGTACGAGTTCATTGCCTCGGGTTTGGGCACCAACGAAGCATCGCTGATGGCGCTCAAGAGCTTTGTGCTGACTGTGCTCTCGGGCCTCGCGACGGGCACGGGCATGTCGCTGATCGTTTATTTCCTGTTGAAACGCGGGTGGATTCCCCAGCACTTGCGCAACGTGGTGATGCTTGCTTTCGTGATTTTCACCTTCGCAATTTCCGATTTGATGCACGCGGAATCGGGCCTGCTTGGCGTGACGCTGCTCGGCATCATCCTCTCGAATACCAACCTGGATTCGATTCGCGACATTCTGGCTTTCAAGGAGGACTTGGTGGTCATCCTGATTTCCCTGCTCTTCATCCTGCTCTCTGCGGGCATGCAAATCACCGACATCGAACGCCTGGGCGAGCCGAGTTTATGGGTGTTTGCCGTGGTCGTGTGGGTGCTGCGGCCAATCGCGATTTGGGTCTCTTCTATCGGATCGAACCTCAATTGGCGCGAGAAAGTCTTCCTCTCCTGGATCTGCCCGCGGGGCATCGTGGCGGTTGGGGTCGCCTCGATTTTCACCCTTCAGCTGATGAGCGAGAAGCACATTGATCACCTAACCGAGGCGGAAGTGGCGCAAGTGCCGATCCTTCTGCCACTGGTCTTTTTGATCATTTTGGGCACAGTCATCATCCAAGGCATCACGGCCAAGCCGCTGGCCAAACTCCTGAAAGTCGAGCGCGAGAAACCCAGGGGCATGCTGTTTGTCGGCGCGGGCGAGGTGTCGCGGGTCTTGGCCAAATACCTGGAATCGAGGGGGTTCCCGGTCCTGTTGGCCGATACCTCTTCGGCCAACATCGCCGAGGCGAAGATGATGGGCCTCAACACCTACCAAGGCAGTTTGCTGGTCGAGAACGCCACCGATAATGTGGACTTGAGCCCCTATGCGAAGATGATGGCCCTCACCTCATCGGCCGAGATCAACCTGCTCGCCTGCCGGATTCTCGCGGGCGAGATCGGCCAGAAAAGCGTATTCCGTTACATCACCCGCAAGGAGCTTGAGTACACCGAACTGGTCCGGCCCAAGACCGTCCTCTTCGACGGGCGGGCCGACTTTGTGGGCCTGACCCAGATTTTGCGCAAGCGGCCCCACTTCGAAGAATTGGAGATTCGCGACGAGGCGCACCTGGAGAGTTTCCTGGCCGAGCACCCCAAGGAAGTGGTGCCCTTGGTGCTACTTTCGCCCCGAAACAAAGACGTGTGGCCCGTGAGTGGCTTTCGCCACAACATCCGCCCCGGCGAGGTGTTGGTCTACGTAAGAAACGACGTTTCCTAGCCTGCCCTCCCCAAAAGCCCCTAGCCCGATGCCACACACCGGTATTCTGCTGGTCAATCTCGGCACGCCCGACGCGCCGACCGCCAAGGCCCTGCGACCCTACCTGCGCGAGTTCCTGATGGACGAGCGCGTGATCGACATCCCCAAGCTAAACCGCTGGCTGTTGGTCAATTTGATCATCGCGCCGCTGCGCGCGCCTAAGTCGGCGGCGGAGTACAAAAAGGTCTGGACCGAGAAGGGCTCTCCACTGATGTTCCACAGTGTGGAGGTGGCAGGTAAGCTGCAAGCCCGCATGGGCAAGGACTATGACGTGCGCCTGGCGATGCGCTACAACAAGCCGAACGTCGAGCAGGTAGTTGCGGATTGGGAACGGGCGGGGCTCAAGAAGATTCTGGTTGTGCCGCTGTACCCGCAGTATGCCTCGGCCTCGTCCGGTTCGTCGATTCAGAAAGTCTTGGAGGTCATCTTGAAGTGGCAAATCGTGCCCGCCGTCGAGGTGATGGGGCCCTACCAGGACGATCCGCGCTACCTCGATGCGTTCGAGAAAGCGGGGAAAGAATACCTCGCGACGGGCAACTACGACCACGTGATGTTCTCGTACCACGGCTTGCCCGAGCGGCAAATCCTCAAGGGTTCGGTCGACAGCTATTGCCAGCTCGGCAAGTGCTGCGGCAGCTTCCACGCGAAGAACCAGTACTGCTACCGCGCCGCCTGTTTCCAGACCTCGCGCCAACTGGCCAAGCGCATGGGCTTGGCGGACGATGGTTATACGGTCAGCTTCCAATCCCGCCTGGGTAAGACCCCTTGGATCAAGCCCTATACCGACGAGGTGTTGGACGAGCTGGTGAAGAAAGGCGTGAAGCGTCTCCTGGTTCTGTCACCCTCGTTCGTCGCCGATTGTTTGGAGACGACCATCGAGATTGGCGAGACTTACAAAGAGCAATTCGAACACAAAGGCGGCGAAAGCCTGACCCTGGTCCCCAGCCTCAACAGCCGCGAGGAGTGGGTCGATGCCCTCGAAGGGATGGTTAGAGAGTTGGTGTAACTACTCGATAAATAAGTTCAGCTTCTCTTCGCGCAGTTGAATCAACTGTTTTTCCAATGTAGGTGTCCGCTTTTCGCCGGGAAACAGCTCGAGCCCAGAAGCCTCATTGGCTTCCGGAATATTTCCATAGTGTTGATACGACTTGATCCAGGCTGTTTTTTTCTGGCTGATGTCCCTCGCATACTCTAAGGGCCTTCGCTGGAAGAATTCGGAATACACCATTAAGAAAAAGAAACAGATTGTTAGAATGGTACGCCGTGACGAAGCAGAAAACGCAAGGTAGACCCCAAGAAAAATTGGCAGTAAGAAGGGGTAGTACCGAAGCGTTGTACCCGCCTTGTCCCAATGGCACACCCGGCCAATGGCGCAGTTGATCGAGAAGAGCACCGAAAACCCAACCAACAGGATCAACACGCTGGTCCATTTTCGATCCACCGCCAGCCAGGACCGCGCGAAGTTGCGCCAAACCACCGCGCCGCCCAAAACCAGAAACAGCAAGAACCAGAGCAGGGCGGCCGCCAACCCCGAGGGGGTGTAGCCCAGCAAGAAATTATCGTATTGGTACGCGAGGAATGCGAAGTACTCCCAGATGGGATCGTGGGGGAATTGAAAGCACCGACTGGCCGCCTTCATGTGGTACCCATTGAAATAGAGGAAGAGCTCGCCCGCCAGCAGAACAAGCCCCAGGATGGGCAGCCAAATCGCTTTCCTTTGTCCCGAGCGAATCAAAAGCAGGCATTCGGAAATCAGCACCAAAGGCGCGATGAATGCCACAAACAAGCCGAAACCTGCCCAAAGGGTCAAGGAGGCAAACAGCAGAAACAGCCCCATCCGCAGGAATCGTTGCTTGACAGTCAACCCGAGGGCGGCCGCCAGCAGAAAAAGAATGGGCAGCGAAGAGGCATGAATCATCATCGTGCCGACCAATACCTCCGAATGGCGAAGACTCAGAAACATCAGCGGAATGGCTAGATCTTGCCAGCGCAAGGGCCCAACGAGCCTGACTTTGAGCCACAATGCCAGCAAGCTGCTTATCACCAAGATGCCCGCAACCCAGAAGCCTTCG
>CAYGKP010000024.1:0-18832 GCA_964350605.1 uncultured Cytophagales bacterium | reverse complement strand
TCCCGAAGCTTAGGTCCGCATTGACGGCGAACTTGCGGGCACCGGGCACCTTGCCAATCTTTTGGCGCAGCAGTCGTGTAAGTTCCTGTGCGTCTTGGGTTCGGGTTTCGCCGTCAAGGAGTTCGATCTCGAGTTTGCCCGCATGACTCCCAGTCTCGAAACTGGACAGACCCACTTCGATCTGTGTCGAGACAATCGGTTGTTCACCCGTTGTTTTTTCGAGTGAATCGTTCAGTGCCCAGACTTTTTTGTCGATGTCGCGAAGCACTTTCTCGACGTGCATCTCACGCGTACCCGGCGAGAGGACCAGCTCCACATTGATTTCATCGGAGCCCAGATCGGGGAAGAACGAGCGCCCAATCACCCCGCCACGGATCATCCCGAAGACCAAAGCGATGAATGCGTAGGGCACGAGGTAGATGATCCAGCGGGTGCCAGGGGCTGTGAACTTCTCGATCATGCGGCCGTAGAGCTTTACGCGGACATGGTCAATTCCCCGGTTCAGTGCCCTTCGGATGGGGCCAGGCTTCTGGATGAGCTTCGGCGAGCTCAGGTGGGTGGGCAGTGTGAACGTGGCCTCGACGAGCGAAACCAGCAGACAGGCAATGACAACCGTCGCCATCTCGGGCATGAAGTCACCCAAACGGCCCTCCACAAAGAAGAAGAGCGAGAAGGCCAGTACCGTGGTCATGATCGAAATGGTGACCGAAGGCAGCACCTGCAGTGTACCCTCCACGGCTGCACGCAACGGTGGTTTCCCTTTCTCTCGCTGGGAATAGATGTTCTCGGAGATCACAATCCCGTCGTCGACCAGAATTCCGATGACCAGGATCATGCCGAACAGGGTAATCTGGTTGATGGTGATACCCGCCAGGCTGCCCACGAATAGCATCCCCAAGAAGGAAACCGGAATCCCAAACGCGACCCAGAACGCCAAGCGCAGGTTCAAGAACAAGCCCAGTACGATGAGCACCAGGATCAGCCCAATCAACCCGTTCTTGGTCAGTAACTCAATGCGCTGCTCCAGGGAGGTCGAGCGGTCGAAGGTGATGTTCAGCTTCAGGTCGCTGTGGTCCTTGTTGTAGTCCTCCACATACTGGTGGACGTAGTCAGTGATCAGCAGCAAGTCCTCTTCGGGCAGCTTGTTAATCTGAAGCCCGACCGAGTTTTTGCCGTTGTAGAGGAGCTTCTCAGGGGTTTCCTCGAACTGCCAGCGGATGTCGGCGATGTCGCCCAGGCGAACAATCTGCCCATCCGTGCCCGCACGTATCACGATGTTGGCCAGTGAATCAGGATCTGAGGTTTTGGCGCGGGTCAGGATCGAGAGCTCTTCATCAGGCCCACGCAGCGAACCGGAGAACAAGTCGCGGTTGGTTTCCGCTACACGCTGGGCAATTTGGGTGAAGCTTAACCCGTAGCGCTGCACATCCTCCTCGCGCAGTTGAATCGAGATTTCGGGGCTTGGCAAGCCTCGGAAGGCCGTCTGCGAGATGAATCCGGTGAAGAGAAATTCGTCCTCAATCCGTTCGATCTCGTCTTTGAGGGCCATCAGGTCGCTCTCGCCGTACAACACCAGTCCGATGACCCGGTCGGTGGGCTTGATGATGTAAACGGTGGGTTTCTCGGCCCCGTCGGGTAAGGCGGTGATGCGGTCGACGGCGTTCTTTACGTCGTCGTAGAGCTTCTCGACGGGGTAATCCTGGAGCGCAAAGACCGTCATGGTCATCAGATTCTCGCGGCTGGTCGAGGTGATCTCCTCGATCCCCGGCACGCCCACAAGTCCTTGCTCAATCTTCAGGGTAATGCCTTCCTCAATCTCCTCGGGCGTGGCCCCCGGGTAGCTGATTTCGATGCGAACCTCCGTGGAGGGAAGTTCGGGCAAGTACGATTTGTTGAGCTTCGTATAGCCAAGCAGACCCAGCACAATCAGCGCGCCGATCAACGCCCAGGAGTACATGGGGCGCAGGGCGAAAAGCTCCAGCAATCGCCTCATTTTGCCCCTGCGGCCTTCGTTTTCGGGCCGTTTTGTGTCTTGGTGTTGGGGTCAGTTGGATCGACTTTTAGGCCGGGGACCCCGTCTGGGATGGACTGAATGACAACCCGTTCACCTGGGCGCAACCCTGAGACCAGTGCCGTATTGCCACCCGAGGGGTGAACCGTCACTTCGCGGCGTTCCAGCGAGCTGTCGGCGCGTACGATGAACATGTACCGATCCTCGATCAAGGCTTGTCGAGGCACTTCGATGACACCCGACACCTTTGGACCCACGATGCGCACGGGGTAGTAGGCCCCCGAGATCAACTCTTTCTCGTTTGAGGGGCGGATGTAGACGTTCTGGCTCTGGGTGGTTGGGTCGATCGTCGGCGCAATGCGCGTCACTTGGCCCACAAGGCTGTCGCCATTCACTAGTATATAGACCTTCGAGCCAGCAGGAAGCTGTTGCAAGCCCGCCGACGGCAACGGCACGATCAGCTCCAGCCCTTGGGTCTGCGCAATGGTGCCAACAACAGCCCCTGGGCGAACGACTGTGCCCGTTGCCAGGCGCACATCGGTAAAGGTGCCCGAGAAGGGCGCGTAAACGAAATACTTGCGGTACTCTTGTTCCTGGGTTTTTGTATTGTAATACTGTTCGAGCAAGCCTTGTCCGGCCAGGAAGATGCGCAGGCGCGAGTTGGTCACTTGTGGCAGGGCAGGGAGCGGCTTCTCCAGGCTGACGCTATCAAAGTAATTGCGCCAATTTGGGTACTCCTTGGGGTAGTCAAGTTGCAGGTCGGCGAGTACGCGAGCCAGCCCAGAGAGGAACTTGCTTTTCTCGGCCTGCAGGCGGTAGTGCGCTTGTCGCGCGTCGACCGTGAACAACAACTGACCTTTCGAAAAGCGCTGACCTTGTGAGAGGGGCACTGCGCCGCGCTCAAGGCCACCGGAGACCTCGCACGTCAATTCAACAGTTTGCATCGGGGCGACCCGTCCGTTGCCGCTGAGGATGAGTGGTCTTTCGCCGGGTTCGCTTTCCAACACAAGTACCTGGAGACGCGCGTCGGAACGTGGCTTGGAACTGGGCGGCTTTTTTAGGCCGGAGAGCCAAAAGAAGGCGATGCCGATGAACCCGATCAGCAGGCCGGCGACGATGAGAGCTTGGCGTGGTTTCATGGCGACCCAGAGAGAACCCCGCTGAAGGGAAGGGGGTTCGCAGCCGAAGATCGGAACTTCTTTTTTGTTCTGGCGATGTAACCCTGTAAGTCGAAAAACGTTAGAGTGTGTAGGGATTTCTGTTTCTAGTAGGTTCAAGTTGTGGAGAAGCCGGCTCGCGTCTAACGTGGGCCGGCTTCATTCCGTTTTGGGTGGTTGGGAACGGGCCAAATCCCCCTCTGCCTTCGCCGCAAGCTGGTGTTGGGGAAATTGAACGAATTTTTCACCAGTCGTCACGTTGACTTCCTGCCCAGCACTTCTGGGGCAATAGTCGCCCCAAAAATTAATTGTTTAAACATTTATATATTTACTACCTTTCGTTTCCAACGTTCAAAACAACCAATTGAAACACACGATGAAATACGCATCACTCTATTTGATGAGCGCCCTCTCGCTGAGCCTTCTGGCCTCTTGCGGCGAATCTGCCGACACCGACGAAGGTGACGTGGAAGTAGTTGACACCACCGGTAATGAAGCCGAAGAAGTGACCTACATGGTCGATACTGCTGCGACGACCGTCACCTGGAAAGGTGAGAAGCTGACCGGTGATAACCACGTGGGTACCGTCAAGGTGCAAAGCGGCACGGTGATCATGAAAGGCGACCAAGTTGTTGGTGGCGAGATCATTGTGGACTTGACCACGATGAAAAACACCGACTTGGAGGACCCCAAGTACAACGCAAAGTTGCTCGACCACTTGAAGAGCGACCAATTCTTCGCTGTTGAGACTTACCCCACTGCAAAGCTGACCCTCACGGGCATGAGCGAAGGCGGTGATGTGGTTGGCGAACTTGCCATCCGCGACTCGGTTCAAACCGTTTCGTTCCCTGCTACGCTCAGCACTGAAGGTGACATGTTGAGCGGCACAGCCACGTTGACCTTCAACCGCACCAAGTATGGTGTCAACTTCCAAGTTGACGGCATGGTCGACATTGAAGGTGCCCTGAAAGATGGCGCGATCAAACACGAAATCGTTCTGACCATCGACTTGAAAGCCACCAAGTAGTTCCTACTGGTTTAGGTACACAGAGAAACGCCCCGGTCGATTGGCCGGGGCGTTTTTTTATTGCAATTAAGGGGAGTAGCGTTCGGCTAGTCGTTCTGGTGCGCAGGGCGCAACAGGTCGCCGAAGGTTTTCACTGGGTTAAAGGTGCTGATCGGCACCTCGACAAACAGCGTCAACCAACCGGCCATCGAGCCATTCCATAGGCCCGGACGTTCCTGTGCCAAAAGTGTTTGGCCCTGCGCTGACTTTTCGCTGATTAGGCCCGTGCTGGGGTCCACCAATTCGGACAAGTCAAATGCCTCGCCTTTGTAATCACGTAGGCCACAGACTAGGTCCACGGGGTTGAAGTGCGTCGCCTTAGCCACCAGGTCTTGTTGGGCTTTGTCATCGGGGTCGATTTGCGCGCTCTCGACGATCTGCAAGCTGGTGGCTCCCAGGCTTTCGGCCCAGAAGGGTCCGCCACCGGGCTCGCCTTCGTTTCGGACCATGCCGCAGATTCGGATTGGCCGGTTCAGGCGATCCAAGACCGCTGACTCAGGTAGGTCCAGGCCAAATTCGGCCTTGGCAAAGGCTTGAAGGGCGGCTTTATCCCCCGCTTTCAGCAACTCATGGAGCCGGGCCTGAAGGTCCAACAGCAACGCGCCGAGTGCTTTTTTGTAGCGGATGGTGTCGCCACGTTTCTTGTCGGGCACCACGTTGTCGATGTTCTTGACGAACACCAAGTCGGCTTCTAACGCCTGTAGGTTTTGTAGAAGTGCCCCGTGGCCCGCAGGGCGAAAGAATAGCGCACCATCCATGCGGAAGGGCTCCAGATCGGTGGTCACGGCCACCGTGTCGGTCGAGAAGGATTGGGTCGAAAAGCCAATTTCGAAGCGCACACCCAGACGCGTTTCGTACTCGACTTTGACCTCTGCAACGAGTGACTCGAACCGCTCTTGGTGTTCGGGTGAGACCGTAAAGTGAAGCCTAGCCACACCCGTCGCATCGGTCGCATAGGCAGCTGCTTCGACCAAGTGTTCCTCAAAGGCCGTTCGAGCGTCTGTTTCGTAGCTGTGGAACTCCAAAAGTCCTTTTGGCAGTTCGCCATAGCCCAACCCTTCACTATCCAATAGGTAATGTGCGCGGCGTTGAAGGCCCTCTAGGGTGAGATCGCTGGGGTCATGTCCGTGGTGCTCCAGCACCCGTTTGAGTTTGGGCCAACAGGCAAACCGATCAATCTCGCGCATTTGCTCGGCTACGGGGTCCGAAGCCTTGGGCGAGGCTGCAAAGGCGAAAAGTGCCTTGAACATCCGGCTGGCCGCTCCCGAAGCGGGCACGAACTTCAGCAAGCGATGATTGGCCGCAGCGGTAGGATACGCCGCAATCAGCGCATCAATCTCCGACTCGCTCAATTGGCGGATGCCGTCACCGAGGGTGGCGGGGCGCACCAGACGGGTATAGGGAAAGCCCGTCTGGAAGTTCTGGAGTTGGCGGTCGAGTTCAGCCTGGGAGATGCCCAGGGTTTCAAGCTGTTCGAGATCGGCAGCAGAAAGGTTCATGGTGTGCGTTTTGGGTCGGAAAGATAGCGTTCGAGGCCCATTTCGTAGGCATCGACGACCTGGAGGATTCTGGGGTTATAGGTGCAAGCCCCGATTCGAAGGGACTTGTCATTGAGCCACTGACTTTCCTCTATGTTGTCCTGGTAGAGGGTTTCCCCGTAGCACAGTGGCCCTTCAATCAGTCGGGTCAGGGAGAGGTTGCGGGCATACACGCCGGGCACCTCGGTGGGTACGCACCACTTGTTTAGGTAGATGATGCCTGCGGTATCGGTGACCAGCGGAACGTCCAGCACTTCGGAGAAAGCCTGGGTCATGTGGCCGCAGAGCCGAGTGGATTCTGCCAAGTCGTTGCTGAGGGCCAGTCTTACCAGTTGCGCCTGATCCCGGGGATCGTCGAACTCGCCTTCCAAGAAAGCCCCCGCCACAAAGGCCATGTTTCCATTCTCTTGGCAAGGCGTAGTCCAGGGGGCGTTGTTGACCTCGACATTGAAGTGAATCACTAGCGAGAAGTCCGGGCGGAACTCGTTGATTTTTCGCGCGCGTTCAATTAGGTCGAGCAAGTTGAAAAGACCCCGGTAGATCGTTCGTTTGTCGCTGGTGCGGGCGCGTTGGTAGGCGCGGCGGTAGTATGCAGCTTGGCGTTCGTCGATGTAGTTAGAGTCGAGGGCCAATGCGAGGTCTGTATAAAAGTGGCTCTTCCACCAGCGATCGAAAGGGATGCCGCGTGCACCAAGGCCCAAGCTGTCGATTGTGATGAGTACGGTGGCGCCTTTAGCTTCTAGTCTTGCCTTAAGCAAACGGGCCGTGGCGAGTGTATGGTTCGCCTCGAAAATCTGGACGCCCTCAGCAGGAAGCTCAACATACTTCCCCTCGATCTTCGCCTCTTCAAAAGTGCCCGCAATATGGCCGGGGTCCAAAGCGATGCGGATGCCTGATAGCGGAAGGGTGTCTCCTGGACCAGAAAGCCAGACTTCCCTTGGGTACAACGCATTCTGTGCTTGTCCCCATTGGTCAAGAGCCTCTTGAATCAGCAGTCCTTCGCGTAGGTAGCCTTTCAGTTCTTTTAGGTCCGACGGGCTTAGCTGGGCGGAAAGACCTGCTGTTCCTGGGAATGTGACGCATAGCGTGTCGTTATGAACCTTAATGAGTGAATCGGCGAGCGCAGGATTCTTGAACAGCAGGGGAGATGGGTTGAACCAATCAGCCTGTGCAGCAGCCTGAGCCACCGTGACGATCCACAGAAAACCGAGTAGAAGATGCTTACTCCACATGTAATTGGGAAGATACACGCTACGAAACTGCCATAAAACAGGAAAGCCCGCGCCAAGGGCGCGGGCTTTCCACCGGAACTAGGTTCTAAGGAGAACTTAGATGTTATAAGCCGACATACCGTGCTCGTGTCCGTCGAGACCTTCGATCTCTTCTTCTTTCGTGACGCGGATGCCAGTGGTGAATTTCAGGATGTAGAACAGGATCAGAGCAGATGGGAAGGCAAGAGCCGCCGCTGCACCGATACCGGTGAGCTGCCAGCCGATTTGCGCACCACCAGCCAGTTCGCCGAAGAGGCCAACTGCCAGGGTACCCCAGATACCACAGACCAAGTGAACCGAGATGGCACCTACTGGATCGTCGATTTTGATCTTGTCAAACAAGATAACCGAGACCACACAGATGACACCTGCAATCACACCGATCCAGATCGAATCGCCCATGCTCATTTGGTCGGCACCAGCAGTGATACCTACCAGACCAGCCAAGATCCCGTTGAGGGCCATGGTCAGGTCAGCTTTCTTGGTTACGAAGAATGCAGCGACAGGAGCCGAAAGGGCACCGCCAGCAGCAGCCAACGAAGTGGTGCAAAGAACATACGAAACGCCTTCTGGGTCACCGCTCAAGACCGATCCGCCGTTAAAGCCGAACCAACCGAGCCACAGCAGGAACACACCGATAACTGCCAAAGGCAAGTTGTGTCCTGGGATTGGGTTGATTTTGCCGTCGACGAATTTTCCAATCCGAGGGCCGAGTACGATGGCACCAGCCAACGCACCCCAGCCACCTACAGAGTGAACCAGTGTCGAACCTGCGAAGTCGTAGAAGCCGCCTTCGTCGCCACCAAGGCTGCTCAGGAAGCCACCGCCCCACTGCCACGAACCGATGATCGGGTAGACAACGCCTACAAAGACCACCGAGAACAGGAGGAATGGGAAGAGTTTAACGCGCTCAGCAACTGCTCCAGATACAATGGTTGCGGCCGTTGCAGCAAACATCGCTTGGAACAAGAAGTCAGTCCAGTAGGTGTAACCCATACCAGCGTATTCGAACGAATCGTACTCAGCTCCTGGGTCAAGACCCCAGCCAGCAAAGGCGAACATGCCGCTCGATCCGTCTTCGAAACCAGGGTACATCAAGTTGAATCCCCAGCCTGCGTAGGTCATCAGACCGATCGCAGGAATGATCGTGTTTTTAAAGAGAATATTGGTGGTGTTCTTCGCTTGGGTCATGCCCGACTCAAGAGTCGCAAAGCCCAAGTGCATGATGAACACCAGGAAGGTGGACACCATCATCCACACGTTGTTGCCTGTGAGAAGGCTCATGTTGCCGACTGCGAGTGCCTCCTGTGCGGTGGCCATCGCTGCCTCGGCAGTTTTCATCGCTTCTTCCATGTCAGTGTTATGTTATTGTTTAAGGTAGGGGTAGTTCGTAGGGTGTTTGGTAAGGCTTAGTGAACAAGCGCTGCTTTACCTTCCTCACCAGTGCGGATCTTCACAGAAGATTCAACAGGCGAGACGAAGATTTTGCCGTCACCGATTTCACCAGTGCGTGCCGATTCGACGATCGCTTTGATCACCTCTTCGACTTTGTCGGAGATGACCAGCTCGAGCTTGGTACGCGCGATGGCGCCCATGTCATACACAGCACCGCGGTACACGGCCTCTTTCTTTTGGTTGCCCACACCTTTCACATCGGTGAAAGTGAAGAAATCCACTCCAATTTCGTGGAGCGCATCCTTCACTTCGTAGAAGCGGGAGGTGCGAATAATGGCTTCGATTTTTTTCATGGTTTGCGGACGATTTGTTGAAGTAGGACACTTGCCTGAGGACTAACATAGAGAAAAAAGCCCCCGACGGGAAACTTTGCTGGGTGAAATTCCCCGGCCAGCGAGAAAAACCTAGGGAAACCCCTAGGTTGCCTTAGAAAAGTACCACAATAAGCCTCGATTTGTCCCGGTGCCCCCCTGTTGCCGGGGTGTTACCGCCAGGTAAGGTTTGTGCATTAATTGAATGATGAGGAGCCGCTCGTGCAGGCACAGTTGAATTATTCTGAGGCATGTGCCAGCTATCTCAGAAATAGGTGCCCCGAAGTTGTGAGTGTTTGTGGAGCCAATGTGTCAAATAAGGGTAAGGCTATTTCATACAGGTGTAAAGCTACTTTGCTGCTTCTCGCTCTGTAGTGACCTGCTGGGCAGTTGCAAGCCAAAAAAAGTCCTACTGCTTGACACGGCTTACGAGGGCCTTACCCTGCCCCAGTTGTTAGAAATCTCCTACCGAATGGTCCGTCGATCGATTTGGGTCGTTTTCACCGGTCAGCCTTTTGCGTATTTTGAGCCGCAGAACGCATGGGCTTTTTTACCGATGTGGGTATAGGGGCTTGGAGCTACGTTAAGGTGCCGGGCTTCATCTCTCGACACAAGTTGTGGGGCGTCCTCACGTGGCCAACCGTTTTTAACCTGATCCTAGTTGCTCTTCTGCTCTGGGGTACCTTGTGGTTGGGCGGCGAGCTGTGGGAGTACCTGACTGGCTGGATGGAAACAGATACTGAAGCTGAGACCTGGTACGGGAAGGCCTGGTCCTGGATCCTCGGTGGCGCAGGTGCCATCTTTAAATGGATCATCCGGGTGCTCTGCTTCCTGATTGTCTATTATGTGTACCAATACGTTGCACTCATCATCCTCTCGCCCGTTTATGCCTACGTGGCCGAAAAGGTCCAGCAGGTCATCATGGGCCAAAAGTTTGCTTTTAATATGAATCAACTGCTCTCGGACATCCGCCGAGGCATCGGCCTTGCGATTCGCAACCTCTTTGTGGAACTGCTCATCATCGCGGGGGTGAGCTTACTCTATTGCTTGCCCATTCCGTTTCTGGGCTTTTTCATCTCGCTTTTCATCTTCTTTGTAGGTGCCTTTTATTATGGCTTCTCAATGATTGACTACCATCACGAGCTGCGTCGGTATTCCTCGCGCGACAGCCGAAAGCTGGTCCTTAGGCATAAGGGTGTCGCTACAGGTAACGGGCTGGTGTTCCATTTTCTTCTTTTGATCCCTGTGGTGGGAACGCTCTTCGCACCCACTTTTTCGATCATCGCGGCCGGATTGGCGATGGAGGAAGTGAATCCCTATATAGGACCAGCCCAAGGTCCCGCTCAAGGCCTTGCGGCTCCAGTCGAACCTGCGTCCGCTTAGACGCGTATAGTACCACTTAGTGAAAACGCCTGCGATAGTTCGGGCGTAATCTCGATATTTCCCCATGCCCCCCGCACCACAGACAGCTGAGTTCCATTTCGAGACCCTGGATTTCCTGGTGCTCGGTGGCTATTTCTTGGGTCTGATCCTCATCGCGTTCCTGGGTGCGGGTCGTCGGCGCAGCACCGTGGACTACTTCCTGGCGGGTCGCAATGTGGGTTGGTTCGCGCTGGGCGCAGCGATGCTGGTGGCCAACTTGGGCTCCGAACACTTCATTGGCCTAGCGGGCTCGGGCTACGAGACAGGCTTCGCCATTGGTGCCTACGAGATGAATGCTTCGGTGTTTCTGCTTATGCTGGGCTGGGTGGTGGCACCATTTTTCCTGCGTAACCTGGTCTTCACCGTGCCGGAGTTCATTGAGCAACGCTTCGGTTCGCGCCTTCGCTGGATTCTTTCGATCCTCTCGATTCTCGCTTACATCATGACCAAGGTGTCCGTTGCTTTGCTAGCGGGTGGCATCTTGCTTCACGAATTGCTAGGCTGGGACCGTTACACATCTGCGCTGGTGATGGTGCTGATTACGGGTGTCTACACGGTTGCGGGTGGCTTGAAAGTCGTCATCCGAACGGGGGTGTATCAATTCTTCATCCTGATGGGTGGGGCGCTGCTGGTCACCATAATCGGCCTGATCGACATCGGCGGCATCGAGGGGTTGAAGGCCGCAGCACCCGCGGGTCACTTGCAGATGCTCAAGCCCGCTTCGGACAAAGACTTCCCTTGGACCTCGCTGATTTTCGGATCGTTCATCCCTGGGTTCTGGTATTGGTGCTGCGACCATTACATGGTGCATCGCTTGCTGGCGGCCAAGGACGTGCGCAACGCACGGTCGGGGGCCATATTTGCGGGCTACCTGAAAATCTTACCCCTGTTCCTGTTGGTGTTGCCGGGTGTGATCGCGGCGATCAAATATCCTGGGCTGGCGAATGCGAACATGGCGTTCCCAACGCTGGTGACCGATTTGTTGCCTGTCGGGCTCCGCGCTGTGGTCATTGCCTCGCTCTTGGCGGCGCTGATGAGTACGCTCGCGGCGGCCTTTAACAGTGGCTCGGCACTCTTCACCTTGGACATCTATCAGAAGCTCTACCCCCAAGCCTCGGAATTTATGCTCGTGAACGTGGGTCGCTTTGCGACGTTTGCCATCGTGATCTTTTCGATCCTTTGGGTGCCGTTCGTCAACGCGATTTCCGACGACCTCTTTTTGTATGTGCAGACGATTCAGAGTTACATCGCTGCGCCCGTTGTGGCAGTGATGATCCTGGCCCTCTTCTGGTCGCGGGCCAACGGGAAGGGCGCGTTTGCGGCGGTGGTGACGGGTCTTTTGATTGTGGGCTATCGCCTCATCGTGGCCGATATCATGAACTTGGGTGATCCGACTGACGCGAACTATACCGGGGAAGGGTTTCACTACTTCATCGCTCGGATCAATTTCGGGAACTTCACCTTGTTTTTGTTCAGTATCTGTTTGATTGTGGGCACAATCGCCAGCCTCATGACCCCCGCCCCGCCGCTGAGCCGCCAATTGGGCCTCACCTGGATCTATCGGAAAGAAGGGGCCATGGCTTCCTATGCGCTTGATGAACCCAATTCGCGTTGGCGAAGCTGGAACATCGCCCTCTCGGTGCTCTTGCTGGTCTTGGTAGGCATCATTTGGGTCACCTTCGCCTAGGGCGGACTTCGATCTGCAGCCCTGATGGAGTAACTTGAGGCATGCCTCAGTCCATCAACCCCTACACCCTCGAAGTTCTTTCCGACTATCCTGAGTACGATCCGAAAACGGTCGAAGCGAAGCTGGCCACAGCGGATCGGGCGTACCTAAGCTGGCGTAAGGCGGGCTATGAGCGCCGAATCGAAGTACTCAATCGGATGAGCGAACTGTTGGAGGCAGAGCTTGATACGCATGCTAGCCTGATCTCAGCGGAAATGGGCAAGTCCATCGGTGAAGCACGAGGCGAGGTTAAGAAATGTGCCTGGCTGTGCCGCTACCTAGCGGAAGAAGGGCCTGCCATGCTACAACCCGACGTGCGGGAGTCCGATGCGTCGCACAGTTACGTGCGGTATGATCCGATCGGTGCGGTGCTGATCGTCATGCCTTGGAATTTTCCCTATTGGCAGGTCTTTCGCCAGGTGGCACCCAGCCTGATGGCCGGTAATGTCATTGTGCTCAAACATGCCAGCAACGTAACGGGCTGTGGCCTCGCAATGGAAAAACTGGTGGCCGAGGCTTGCGGGGAAGAAGGACTATTGAGCACTCTGGTGATTGGGTCGAGCCGGGTGGCGGGCGTGCTCGCCGACCCGCGGATCAAGGCGGCTTCGGTGACGGGCAGCGAAAAGGCTGGCCAATCGGTGGCCGAGAATGCTGGAAAGCACTTGAAGAAAACCGTGCTGGAGTTGGGTGGGAGCGATCCCTTCATCGTCCTGGCCGATGCGGACTTGGAGAAAGCAGTCGAGTGGGGTGTTAAGGCCCGCATGCAGAATGCTGGGCAGAGCTGCATCGCCGCCAAGCGGTTCATCGTTCATGAAAGTCTCTTTGATGTATTCATAGAGGGATTTGTCAACCAGGCCCAGCAGATCAAGCTTGGTGATCCGTCCGATGAAACCACACAGATGGGCACCATGGCTCGCGCCGACTTGGGCAAGGAGTTGCACGAGCAAGTGAAGGACGCCCTGGGCAAAGGCGCGGCCCTGCATTGCGGCGGCGAGTTATGGGGCGACAAGCAGCAGTTCTACCAACCCACTGTCCTCAGCGGCATTACTCCGAAGATGAGGGCCCATCAGGAAGAATTGTTCGGCCCGGTGGCCATGATTTATACGTTCGATACCGAGGAGGAAGCCATTCAACTCGCCAACGGAACGCCGTTTGGGCTGGGTGCCTCTCTTTGGACGAGCAGCCAGAAGGTCATCGAACGCCTGGTACCCCAAATTGAAACCGGCGCGGTGTTCGCCAACGGCATGGTGAAGTCCGACCCGCGCTTGCCCTTCGGCGGGGTGAAGACCTCCGGTTATGGCCGGGAGTTGGCCCGCGAAGGGCTCCTGGAATTTACCAACCAGAAAACGGTCTGGATCGCCTAGGCCTTGCCCGTCACCTTATAGACGAGCAGGCCGAACATCTCGCGGAACAAGACAGTCCACCGCCGCAATCCCTCCTGATCGGGGAAAAGGCCTTTGATGCCCCCAGCCGGTTGGGTGCGATAATCACAGGCAAAAGGCAGCACCATGATGCCTTGTTTAGAAAAGCAGGCTTTCGCCCGCCGCATGTGGAAGCCCGAAGTGATCAGCACTACTTCCTCCTGTTCCCCCAAGCCGAGGGAGTCGAGGTACGCCTTTGCGTTGACGGCATTTTGGTAGGTGTTCAGTGCTTTTGGCTCGACAATCATCACGCTATCGGGCATGCCCATCAGGGAGAGCAATTCAGCCAGTTGCACCGCCTCGCTGGGCAGGGAACCGCCCGCCGCCCCATCGCCGCCAGTGATCAGAAGCTGCTCGATTTTTCCTTCCCGCCAGAGTTGTAGGCTGTGCGTTACCCGGTCGGCACCCTGCACCAAGTAGATGCGATCGTTGGGCTCCTTTTGCCCATCGCTGATTCCGGTAAGTAATACACCATATTGATGTGTCTCAACCTCGGAAAAAGGCGTTGGATCGACCTCCCACGCACCCAGGGCCCAGTTGGCCAGGGGGCGGTTGGTTAGCACCCAAAAAGAGAGGAGTAGAGTCCAGAGCAATCGCTTGCGACGCCGGGGTCGCTTGGTGAGCAAGGCCCAGACCAACAAGGCAAAAAGCCACGTGGTCGGCGCGAGCAGCAGATCGAGGGTTTTCGAGAGCCAGTAGAACACCCCGGAAAGGTACAACGAACCGCTTTGATGCCCCGAGGGTTTGTGCTGTGTTGGAAGGGGGCTATCTTTCCGCCCGCTTACGATGAATACCCCACTCAAAGGCATCCGCAATCTGTTGTTCGATCTGGGTAATGTGCTGATCGACATTGACTTCGATCTGACATTTCAGGCGTTCGCTACGCTTAGTGGCTTGTCAGAAGCCAGAGTACGCGAGCGATTCTCCGAACTTCAGATTTGGGAGCGATACGAAAAAGGCGAACTCAGTGACGATGGGTTTCGTCTCATCCTTAAAAAAATGCTGCCCGCGCCCTGTTCCGATGTGGCGCTAGATGAGGCCTGGAATGCGTTGTTGCTCTTCTTTCCCCTCGAACGACTTGAACGCCTTAAAGCCCTAAAGTCGGACTACCGCCTCTTCCTTTTGAGCAACACCAGTGCCATCCACATCAAGGAGGTCGAGCAAATCCTCAAACGCCAGACGGGTGCTGCCAAGCTGAAGTTCTACTTCGAGAAAGTCTACTACTCTTATGAAGTGGGCTTGCGCAAACCCGACCGCGCCATTTATGAGTACGTGCTGCAGGATGCCGGGATCAAGGCCGAGGAGACCTTGTTCCTGGATGATAACTTGGACAACATTCTGGGGGCGCGTGAAGTGGGGCTGCGGGCCGAGCACGTGCGCGAAGGTCGCTCGATGATGGAGATCCTGGCCGATGCGTAAGCAGTGGCACCCCCTGGCACACCTAGGGTTATTTGTTTTGACCCTGGTGACGGCCACCTTGGCTGGTGCCGAGCACATGAACCTCTGGGGTGTGTCGAACCTCAAGATTACTGAGGTCATTCCGCCAGATGGCCCTGCCTATACCAGCCACGAAGTCACCGATTGGTGGGGCTACCTCAGCTCAGGGCTGTACTACGCCCTTCCGCTGCTGTTGATCCTTTCGGCCCACGAGTTCGGGCACTACTTTGCCGCCAAGTGGCACAAGCTGAAAGTCTCGCTGCCCTATTACATTCCCCTTTGGTTGCCGATTCCCATGCTCTGGATCGGGACGATGGGCGCGGTCATTCGCCTGCGAAGCCAGACCCAGACCAAGAAGCAGTATTTCGATGTGGGGATCGCCGGGCCGCTGGCTGGCTTTGTGGTGGCCTTGGCAGTCCTTTGGTTTGGCTTTACGCATTTGCCCGAGCGCGAGACGATTTATCAGATTCACCCTGAATACCTCAAGTATGGCCTCGACTTCGAAGGCCCGGCTTATGCCGAGGCACGCGAACAGCAAGGCGGCCTGATTGCCGTAGGCACCAATTTGGTGTTCGAGTTCTTTGCGCGCTACGTCTGTCCGGACCCCGAGAACATTCCGAATGCTTACGAGATGATGCACAACCCCTTCCTGTTTGCGGGGTACATCGCGCTATTCTTCACGGCCCTCAACTTGATTCCCATTGGTCAACTTGATGGCGGGCACATTCTCTATGGCCTGGTCGGGCGAAAGGTGCACCGATGGCTATCCCCCGCCTTCTTTTTGATTTTCACGTTCTACGCAGGTCTGGGTCTCGACTTTCTGAGGCCGGGCGCCGATCCGATGAATTACCTGTGGATGGGGGGCTACCTCTACTTCCTGTTCATCATGATGCGCTCGTTCTCCGAAGGCACGCAGAACGCCCTGCTCTTGGCCCTGCTCGTTTTCGTGCCGCAAGTGGCCCTCGGGGTGTTTTATCCTGGGCTGAAGGGCTACAATGGGTGGATTCTGTTCGCCTTCCTGATCGGGCGATTCTTGGGGGTGCAACACCCGCCTGCCGCGGTGGAAGACCGCATTTCCACAAGCCGCAAAGTGCTTGGCTGGATTGCGCTGTTGGTGTTCGTGGTGTGCTTTTCGCCCGAGCCGTTTCGGCTGGACTAGCGAATCACGAGGACCCGCTCGGTTCGTGCCGCGCTACCATGCGAGAGGTGCAATACGTACATCCCTTCGGGCAACTGGGGAAGGACCCAGCTTTTGGCCGCTAGGGCCTCGTGGCCATACCAACTTTTGCGGGCGACTGTGCGCCCCATCAGGTCGATCATGATCGCTTCACTGACCGTACCTTCGATGTTTAGAATGCCGTCGGTGGGGTTGGGGTACACACGCGCCTCCAATTCGCTCGAACCGCTGCCGCCATCGACGCCCGTGATTAGCGAGGGGACGAAACCAAACTTGGGCCGCAGCATGATCGCGCCCGGTCGGCTTTGCAACGCAACAGCCAATTGCCAGCCGCCACCCAGGTTTTCATAGATGCGGTCGGCGCGGGGGCTGTTGAGGTCGTAGCCGAAGTAGAGTGTGGAAATCGAGGTTTGTTCCCATCCAATGAAAAAGTCACCAGCAGGTAGGGCAATGGGCACCGGTAGGGTGTACTTGTAGAATTTGTTGAGTGAATCGGTATAGACCAAGGCACGGGGTAGGTCTTCAACCAGGGTATCCGACGGCGCATCGACGCCCCCCAAATCCTGCCAAATCTTTAGGCGAAAACTGCGGCCTGATTGGTCGCTTTCCAGTCCTGGGAAGTAGACAAAAATCTCGCTGAGGGTGTCGGGTGTTGAAAGGGTGTAACGAATGGCCACTTGCCCACCAATGGCGTTCAGGCCCACGGCAAATTCGCACGAGCCGTCGTCGTAGGCGTATAGATTGGCAAGGGTTGTGAACGAGTGTGTTGTATCATTTTGGGGCGTGAGGTCCGAGGCCGGCGGATTCATGGCCAAGGTGGTGCGGAGAATCAGGAAGTCCCCGTCGTAGACTGTCCCGTTTCCGGTGAGGGCCGTTTCGTCGGGTTCCCAAAAGACTTGATAGGGTGTGTTTGGGGTAACAGGCGTCGCATCTGGGGCAATGGAGGTGGGCTCAATGGCGATGCCTGTAATCGTGTCGCGCAGGGTATTCGCAACGCTGTTGAAGAAGGCACCGCCGTCGTTCGACAGGTTTTGGATCGTTGCGTAAATCGTGTCGGCGGTATGCGTCGCAGGGTCGAACATGTATTGGTTGATGGGCATCTGCCAATAGTCACGTAGGTAGCTAGTCGGCGGGGTCGAGAAGCCGAAATCAGGGGTTTCGTCGCTTTCCTGGCGACCTTGATCGAGAAGTACCCAATCCAGGTGCCACTGGTCCCAGTTCCCATCAAGCCGTCCGTAAGCAATGAATCGAAACCGAAACCCAGCATGCAGATACGCTGGGTCAATGAGGCGCACGTACACCCGCGAGAAGTCCTCGGCGGTCGTTGGGACGCTGGTATACCCCGTATCCGACCAGACATTGACCCAGGCATTGCTCGCATTCCAGAAGTAGAGCACCAACGAGTCGACCAATTCCGGTGCGACTTCCGGGGCCAACCCGCCGCGTTGATAGTAAAAACTGAGCGCCACGCTGTCATTCGGCACACGAGCCGACAGGTCGAACGCCAATGAGCTGAGGGTGTCCGAGGGTCCCGCCGTTGGCGAGGTGGTCGAGGGAAAAAGGTAGGGGGTGCCGTTGCCTTGCAGGCCGTCGAAGGTGGCCGTACCGATGGTCGGTGGGTTAAGGGCGTAGCGTGGATTCACGTAGACCCCGCCACTCGTCAGCCAGCGGGTGGAATTGGGGATGCCTTCGTAGGTCGAGAAGTCGTCGAAGAAAGGAATCCCAATCGTGTCGCCCACCGCGAGGGTGGCACCCGTCGACTTGGCCGAACGAAGTGAGTGCCCAGAACCCCCCGAAACAGAGGAGGGCACCGATCCGCCCCGTGCATCGCTGCCCAAAGGCGAAAACGACCACTGTGCAAAAAGACCCGGGGGCAGAAGGAGAAAAACCGAAAAAAGAAGCGTTCGCATCACTGTTGCATACCCCAAACGAGCGAACGGTAAGCCTGGTGCGTACGCAGGCATGCCTGTGCGCCTAGAGGTCGCCGTTGAGGATCATCTCGCGTTCCTCGTTCTCGTACTCCTCGTCGTAGGTGCCGTCGGAAACAACCAGTGTCAAGGCCGTGCCCTTGGTAAAGGTTTCGCCCGAACGGACCGAACGGCCTTGGACCTGCACGTCGAGGACCAGGTTCTTGAACTGGCCGCGGACGTATTTGGGCGCGTTGAGCTTGAAGCCCAAATTCTCGAGTTCGATCTCGGCAGTGGTGAGGGCTTTCTTCTTGACGCGGTCCAGACGCTCTGCGGTCAAGGTGACTTTCGGCGGCTCGGCGGCGTTGATTTGGACGTAGATGCGGCGTTCCTCCTTGACCATTGAACCCGATTTGGGGTTCTGGCTGATGACCGCGAGCGGTGCATGGGCTGGGGAATACACCGTGTCGCTGACCTGAAGGCGCAGGTCGAACTCTTCGAGTTTTCGCTCGGCTTCCAGCGAAGTTAGGCCGTCGAGGTTGGGCACTTCGATCTCCTCGCCGTGATTGGTCGTCCAAGGCAAATACACCTGGAAGAAGAGCAGCACCACGGCCACCGAAATGAGGAACATGAGGCCCAAGTGGACTAGGAATTTGGTGCGCGACGCGAAGGATTTTTTTGGTTTCGTTGCCATTACTTACCCGCCAAGTTAGGGCGTTTTTCCCGAGCGTAGGAGAGGATTGCGTCGATGAAGCCGTAGGGCGTGTAGCCCGCTAGCGCGCTTTGGTGGAAGATGCAGGTTGCCGGAGTCATGCCCGGCAGGCTGTTGACCTCGATGATGATCGTCTGCACGCGGCCATCTTTGAAGATGCGCACGAAGGCATCGATGCGGGCGTAGCCTTCCACATTCAGCAGTTCGGCGGTCTGTTGTAG
>CAYGKP010000023.1:0-18903 GCA_964350605.1 uncultured Cytophagales bacterium | reverse complement strand
CCCCCCCCCCCCCCCCCCCCCCCCGCCCCGCCCCGCCCCCCCCCTTTTTTTTTTAATGATACGGCGACCACCGAGATCTACACCGCGTTGGGCGACTCGAGGATCTCGTAGAGGCCCTGGCCGACATTGCCGAATCCGAACAGTCCGATGCGTTTCACTTGGCTCATATTAACGCTTCACTCGGGGTTGTGCGTAGAAACTTTTGATCAGCGCGGTAATCTCCTTTGTCTCAATCAAAAAGCCGTCGTGGCCATAGAACGAGTCGATCTCCTCGTAGCGGCCCAAGGGGATGTGTTCGGCCAGAAACTCTTGCTCGCTGACGGGGAAGAGCAAATCCGACCGCACGCCGATCACCAACGTCGGAGTCTGGACCATCGCCAAGCCCGCCTCGACGCTCCCGCGGCCACGGCCCACGTGGTGCGAGTCCATGCACTTGGAGAGCAGGTAGTACGAATGCGCGTTGAAGCGGCGCACCAGCTTGTCGCCCTGGTACTGTTGATAGCTCTGGGCCTTGTAATGATCCAGCTTCTCGATGTCGGTGTCCGACTGGGTGTTCCAATACGCCTCGTAGTTGCGGTACGACAGCAACGCAATTGACCGCGCCGCGCGCAGTCCTTTCTGCCCGGCATCGGGGCGATACTCCATCCACGTGGGGTCCGACTCGATGGCCAGGCGTTGGCTTTCGTTGAAGGCGATGCCCCAGGGCGAATGCTTCGCGTTGGTCGCCAGCAGCACCAAATGCTCGGCCACCGTGGGGTGCTGGATCGCCCATTCGAGGGCTTGCATCCCGCCCATCGAACCACCGATCAGGGTATGAATCTTTTCAATCTCCAGGTGCGCGCGCAAGCGATCGAGGATGCCCGCCATGTCGCGCACGGTATAGGCCGGAAAATCCTTCCCGTACATGCGTTGCGTGTCGGGGTTGATGTCCAGCGGCCCGGTCGTGCCGTAGCACGAGCCGAGCATGTTCGCGCAGATGATGAAATGCTTGCGCGGGTCGTAGAGTTTCCCCTCGCCCACCAGGCCTTCCCACCAGTCGCCGGGTTCGGCGTTCGCCGTCAGGGCGTGGCAAATCCACACGACGTTGTCGCGCTGGGCATTCAGTTGCCCCATCGTGGTGTAGGCCACTTGAACGCGGGCCAAGAGTCCGCCCGGTTCAAGCGCGAGTGGCTCGTCGATATGGAAGTAGTGCAGTTGCACGGCTTGAGGTCCCCCTTTGGGGAGCGGCAAAGGTACGCATCAAAACCGCAGCGAGCGGCCCAAACGTTCCCTGTGCGGAGCGGGGCTACTTTTCGAGCACCAAGGTCTGTTCGCTGTACAACTGGCGGAGGGTCAATTTCCCGTCGGCCAAGGTGTAGAGGTACTTGGTGGTGAAGGTCATCTCGTTCTGGCTTTGCACGGTGGTCAGCGTGTCGCCCGCCGTGACATAGGTCATATCGGTTTCGAAGATGCCGACCCGTTCGCTCATCGTGCCGTCGGCGCGGAACGTGTATTCCGCATCCTGCATGATGCTGGCCGAGATGCCTTCCGCCTCGACCACCGTCCAGTCGCCAACGAGTTCCTTCGAATCGCCGCCGCAAGAAAGGAGGGCAAACGCCACAAGGGCAGGCAGGGCGCGGCGGAGGAGTTTCATTGGTTCGGTGGGTGGGGGTTCGTAGACTTGGGGAAAGATAGAGAAAGCCCAGTGGAACCGAAACACCTAAACCCCGCCGCTGCGTTGGCCTTGATCCAAGGCCGCCGTTCGTTGTACCCCCCGCAATATTCGGGCGAGCGAATCGACGACACGCAGATTGACACCCTCCTGGAAGCCGCCCGGTGGGCGCCAACCCACAAGTTGACCCAGCCCTGGCGGTTTGTGGTCTACACCGACGGAGGCATCGAACGATTGGTAGCCGCGCACGAGGAACTGATGGACGGCCTCGCGCCGCCAGAGAAGACCCTGAAGTTTGTGGGCAAGCTGCGCGGGGCTTCGCACGTCATCTTGATCGGCATGGCGCGCGACGAGCGCGAATCGTTGCCGGAGATCGAGGAGGTGATGGCCACGGCCTGCGCGGTGCAGAACATGCAACTGATGGCGAAGGGCCTGGGGCTGGGCTGTTATTGGAGCACGGGGGCTTTGGCCTTGAAGGAGGAAGGCAAGAGGCTCATGGGCCTCGGCGCGAAGGACCTCATGCTCGGCTACCTGTTCCTCGGCGTGCCGCGGATCAGCGAGGTGCCGGCGGGGCCGAGGAAAGCGGTGAGGGAAATTGCGAGGTGGGAGCGGTAGCTCTCACTCACTCGACGGGCTGAAGTAGGATTGTATACTCCTCTGTCAGGTTCTCGAGCTTTAACTGACCCTCTACGAAGGTGTACTTGTATTTAGCCCTGACTGATTCGGTGCGATTTCCCCGCCATTCGGTCAGCTTATTACTGCCCGTCAGCGTGTAGCGATTCTTCGTGGAGGTACTGTACTTCATGGATTCCCAGATCATGTGGGTCTCTGTCACACGCAATTGGATTTCCAGGGCGATTAATGTCTCCGCATCGCCGCCCTCTTGGACATCAACAATTTTCCAGGTGCCTTCCAGCTGCTCAGTCGCTCGAAACGAAGAGGAAATCAGAAGCAAGGCCGTGGCTGCGAGAATGCTTTTCAGTCGTAGTTTCATCTGCTGAGTCTGAGCAATTATTGTTCCTAGTCCTCAAACCCCCCCATCTCCGGCGACGCATCCCGCGTCTGGCCATCCAAATCGGGGCTGAGGGAGAAAGCCGGGTCGCCCGCCGAAATCGCCGGGCTGCCCGTCCGCAAACGGAAATTCAACACAAAGGGACTTTCGTACAACGGGTCCTGATTCACAAGCAAAGCCGTGCCCGTCGGCGCACTGAGCGTCCGCAAGAGCGAATTTTGAAGCACCGCCGTCGTCGGGC
Organism: uncultured Cytophagales bacterium; assembly: GCA_964350605.1. Taxonomy (GTDB): domain Bacteria; phylum Bacteroidota; class Bacteroidia; order Cytophagales; family JAAEPT01; genus CAYGKP01. The sequence goes on along the minus strand of CAYGKP010000023.1, from coordinate 15,999 downwards.
TCACCACCGTCCACTCCTCGGTCCGCGAGCCATAGACAATCGAATTCTGCAAGCGCACCTGCAACGCCCCGGTCGACACCCCATCGGTATTGCTGAGGAAAATCCCCGGCCCCTGGCGCAGGAAGTCGAAGCCATAATTGGCCGCCGTCACGTGCTGTAAGTGATAGTTGCCCCCCACTTCGCCGCGCAGCAAATTCTCGACACAGGCCGCCAGCAGCGAATTGGTCAACACTACATCCCCGCTGGTCACCCGAATTCCCACTTCCTCGCAATAGCGCACCACCAAATGATCGGCGACCAACTCGAACGCCGTGCTGTCAATCGTCCCCTGCTCGATCCACAGGCCATTCACCGCGTTCTCGACCAACGCCCAGGAGATCGTGCTGTTCTGGCTGGTCATGCCGAAGCGGATGCCCTTCCAATGCCCATAGGCGCTGCCCGACCCGTTGAAATTGTTGTCGCTCGTGAAGGTCACCGAGTCGCCTGGGGTGCCGTTCACGATCAGCGTCCCATTGACCAGAAGCTCCGCTCCCGGCGCACAGAACACCCGCGTGCCCGTCCCGATGGTCAGCGAGCAGCCCGTGGGCACCTCAATCGTCCCCTCGATCACGTAGGGAATCGGGTCGTTCCACACCGCCGCGCACCCCAGCGTTGAATCGTTCAGGAAGTTGGCGTTCTGCCCATAGGCCGTCAGCGGCACGTACTGCACCCCCCCATCGGTCACGAAGCGCAGGCTGTCGGTCACCAAAAACGGCGTGGTCGCCGCCGTCGGGTCGATGGTCACTTTCACGAGGACCAGCAGGCTGTCGTCGCCCAGCAACTCCACGTTCGGGAAACTCGTCCCCTCTTGGCCGTTGACCGTAATGGTGTAATCGCTCCCCGCGCCGCCTTCCAATTCAATCGACCGTAACCGCAAGCCCTTCGACGAGGCATTGAACACCCACACCCGCTCGCTCATGCTGCCCAGGCTGGTGAAAATCGTATCGAAGCGAACCGACGATGGCGAGAAACTCAGGCTCCCGCTGGTCTGAAAGATTTCGTCCTGCGGCACGCAGGCGACCGCGAAAAGAAGGCTGACCCAAAGAATCCCACGGCGGCGCATGCCCAAAGGTAACGCGCCCGGGCGGGCTTAGTTGTCCGTGTCCGCCTGCAACCGCTCGGCGTTGTCGGCAATGCGCAGGGCCTCGACGAACTCGTCGATGTTTCCGCTGATCACCGCGTCAAGGTTATGGACCGTCTTTCCGATGCGGTGATCGGTCACCCGGCTTTGCGGCCAGTTGTAGGTGCGGATCTTATCCGAACGGTCGCCGGACCCCACCATGCTCTTGCGCTGGGCCCCGATTTCCTCCTGCTGCTTGGCCACCTCGATCTCGTGAATCCGCGCGCGCATGACCTTCAGGGCCTTCTCGTAGTTCTTGATCTGCGACTTTTCGTCCTGGCACGAGACAATCATCCCGGTGGGCAGGTGCGTCAAGCGAATGGCCGAATACGTCGTGTTCACCGACTGGCCACCCGGACCCGACGAACAGAACGTGTCCTTCCGAATCTCGTTCATGTTGAGCTGCACGTCCACTTCCTCCACCTCGGGCAACACCACCACCGACGCCGCCGAAGTATGAATGCGCCCCTGGGTCTCGGTCGCCGGCACACGCTGCACGCGGTGCACGCCCGACTCGAATTTCATTTTTGCGTACACGTCCTCGCCCTCGACCGAAGCCACGACTTCCTTGTAGCCCCCCGCGGTGCCTTCCATCACGTCGATGACACTCATCTTCCAACCCTGCGTCTCGGCGTAGCGCTGGTACATGCGGAACAAATCGCCCGCGAAAATCGCCGCTTCGTCGCCACCCGCACCCTGGCGGATCTCCAAAATGACGTTGTGCGAATCGTTGGGGTCCTTGGGGATGAGCATCAGCTTGAGCTCCTCGTTCAGCTCGTCGATCCGCGGCTCTTGCTCTTCGATCTCCAGCTTGGCCATCTCGCGCATCTCGGGGTCCTTCTCGACCTTCAGCATTTCCTTGGCCTCCTCCAGCCCGGCGCGGGCTTGCTTCAACTCGTCCCATTTGTCGATGACCTTCGAAAGCTCTTTATACTCCTTATTGAGCTTGCCGTAGGCGTTCATGTCCTGCATCGTTTCGGGCTTGATGAGCAGGTCGGCCACTTCTTTGTGGCGTTCAGCGAGGGACTTGAGTTTGGCTTCCATAGAGTGATCGCGCAAGGCGAAAGGCAAAAGTACGAAAGCGTAAGGCGTGGGACTAGTCTGGCTGGCTTATCGGCGCATGGGTTCCACTAGCAGTGGTTTTAGGTCGGCTTCTGCATGGTGCTCATGGCTCGTACGTTTGCTGCTTGACTTCAAGCTGTCGTTCGCTTTTCGTTCATTCTTTTGCATGCCCAAAAGAACGAACCAAGAAAAAGGCACTCCCCGATCGCTCGACTAGGGTCGGCTCCAGGGGAGGGGAATGCTGACGCATGAGTTCAGCGATTTACACAAAGGCCAGCCTTGCACACTCGCTTACGCGGACCCGGCGACCTGTGCGCCCCGTGATAAAGCGATGTGGCCAACACCACGTAGGGCGCGCCGGGAGCCTTGATTTTTGGTTGCCCGATGGGCTTGCCCATCGCTTATCAGCTCAGGCATGATCAAGCAAAAGAACAGAAAGAGAGTCTGCGGTTGGAAGTGAAACAGCGAGCGTACGAGCCTTGGAATGTCCTAGACTCGTGACCCCAGCACTTTCAATTCGTTTCTGTAATCGCTCAAAACCTTCTGCTTTTCCGAGTCACGCAAATCGATGTCTCTCAAAGACCCTGAGCCGCCCCACAGGTCCGCCGATCTAAATCTCTCTCTGAACAATCTCAGATCATTCGACTGAAGAGAGTATATCAGTCCTTTGACCGTTTCAGCATGATTAGAGCCAACTCCCTCGTTTCTCAAAAACAGGTAGAGCTCTTCCAGCAGCTTTTCGAGCCTGTCATTTTCGATCTGATACACTTGTTTCTGGGGGGAACCAAAGAGCCATTTGAGAAAGTGAAAGTTCTTCATGGCCAAAATCAATCCGCCAACCCCTTGAGAAACTCAACAAACGCCTTGCGGTCCTTGGCGCGGAGTTGAAAGAGGGAGTGGGCGCGCACCTTTCCGTTCTCGTCCTGGATGCGCAGGCGTTGGCCTTTAAGCTCGATGGCTTTGATGCCCGCGATCCGGTAGCTGGGCCAAAGCAGCAAATTCTCGCGGATCTGCAGCCGCCCGTCTTTGATGCGGGCGTAGGGCTGGGTCAGGTAGAAAAACGTGAGGGCCGTAAAGGGCAGAAGGACCAAGGCAACGCCCTGGGCCTTCGACGAACCAATCAGCAGAAAGCCGATGAAAAGGGCGAGGACCACCAGGAAGCCCAGGGTGAAGAGCAAGGCGTACAGCGGGGTGCGGCGAAAGCGTTGATTTTCCATGGGGGGATTCGAAGGGTGTAAAGTACCTTGCCCTCCTTATGAACGCCAACTTCTTTCGCCCTCTTTGGTTCGCGGGGCTGCTGGGCCTCGGCCTTTGCGCTTGCACCGACCAAGGCATCCAGGACAACGCCGTGCGCGAGGAACTGGACCAAAACGAACCGCGCTACCTGGTGGGGGCCGACATGTTTCCGGTGGCCGAGGAATGGGGCGCGGTGCTGCTCGATTCTATCTATGCGCTCGCGGCCGACAGCGCGACAGGGGAACGCCAGTTCATGAGCCTGTGGAACCAGTTGCCGACGGGCGATTCGTTAGCAGTGGAATTGGCCTTTGTGCATAACCCCAAAGAGGCCCAAAAGGGCAAAGAACGCGAAGTGGTCACGGCCTATTTCGAACAGGATACCTCGGTGGCGGCCTACGACAACGTTCAATTCATCGACGGGCGGGTGCGGGTGTTGTTCAGCCGTCCGGTGCTGCGGGGCGGTCGGCTCGAAGGCGTTTGGTGCGTTCGGTTCATGCGCTGGGCCTTGGTCAGCCGCATGGCCGGGAACTAGCCGCCGTGCGTTTCGTTCTGATCAGAGATATCACTTCTTTGCCGCTTCGCTCGACGCTTACTTCTCTCCTTAGATGCTGACTCCTTCGCCGAAAGTTTTTTTCGAGGACGCTGCCCAACTCGATCCCCACTCGCTGCCAACGCGGTCCGAGCCACGGGGGCTCTTGATGTGCGGGCCCGAGTATTTCGATGTCATCGACGAGAAGAACGTCCACATGCGCGGGCAGAAAGGCCGCATCGACAAGGCCAAAGCCCAGGCCCAGTGGAACCAGCTGCGCAGTGTGTTCGAGCAACAAATCTTGACTGGGTCGCTCGACCAAGTGCATGTGTTAGCGGGTCCGAAGGATCGGGAGGATTTCGTGTTCGCAGCGAACCCCAGCTTTCCCTGGGTGATGGAGGACGGCCAAAAAGTGGTCATCCCCGGCCTGATGAAACATCCCTCGCGCCAGCTCGAGGTGGTCCATCATGTGCAGTTCTTTGAGGGGTTGGGCTACGAGGTTCGCCCGCTGCAAAACGCACCTTTGTTCGAAGGCATGGGCGACGTAATCCCCTTTCCCGGGCGGCGGTTGCTGTTTGGGGGCTATGGCCACCGCACCAGCCCGGCGACGTACCCAGAACTGGCCCGCTTGCTCGACACGCCGATTGTCTGCCTCGAACTCACCGACCCGCGGTTCTATCATTTGGACACCTGTTTTCTGCCCCTCAGCGAGGAGGTGGTGATGATCCAGCCCTTCGCCTTCAACAAAACGGGCCGGGCCATTTTGGCCAGCTTGTTCGACGAAGTATTGGAAGTGCCCTTGAACGAAGCGGCCGAAGGCTTTGCCTTGAACGCCCACTTGTTGCCCGCCGATAAGAACGGCCAGCGCCACGCGGTGATCCAGAAAGGCAACGGGATGACTGTCTCGCTGCTGCGCCACTACGGCTTTGAGGTGCACGAGGTCGAGACCTCGGAGTTCATCCGAAGCGGGGGCAGCGTCTTTTGCCTCAAGCAACTCGTATACTAAGGGGTGAACACCGTCCAGGTCCGCTCCGAGATTGCACCCCTGCGGCGCATTCTGATCCACCGCCCCAATGCGGGCATCGAACGCCTGCGCCCCGACGAGGCCGACGAAGCGTTGTACGACGACATCGTCGACCTGCGGTTGATGCGCGAGGAGCATGAGGTGCTGACCGGAATTCTTTCCGCGTTTGTGGGGCCCGAAAACGTGCTGGAGTTCGCCGACCTGCTGCGCGAAGTGGCCGAGGACGAAACCGGGCGGCTGCGGCTGTTGGAAGGCATCGCCGCGTTGCGGGGCCGCCGCGTCTCCCAGATGGTCAGCGATTGCCAAGCACTCTCGGGCAAGGAACTAGCCGATTGGCTGATCTGTGGCGGCGAGGTGCCCTATGCGCTCTTGCCCCTGCCCAACCTGATTTTCACCCGCGACATTGGGACCGTCTTGGGCGACCACTTACTGGTGGCCCATGCGGCCAAACGCGCCCGCCGCCGCGAATCGGTGTTGGCCACCGCTGTGTTTCGCCACCACCCGGCCTTTGTGGGCACTCCGTTGATCGAGGCCGATTTGAACGATCCGCGCCAAACCGTCGAGGGCGGCGACCTGATGCAACTGGCCGAGGGCCTGGTCTTGGTCGCTTCCAGCGAACGCAGCTCGCCCGAAGGGTTGAAGCCGCTCGTGCGCCGGCTGCTCGATACGGGCATCGCCGAAAAGGTCTTGTTTGTCCACCTGCCCGCCAAACGGTCGTGGATGCACCTGGACACCTTGCTGACCCGCATCAACGAGCGGGACTTTGTGGGCTTCGCGCCGCTCATCTGCACACCGGGTGTGGTGCCAGTCGAATTGCATGAGACCGGACACGTCCGGACCTACGCCAGCGTCGAACGCGCCTTGCAGGACTTGATCCCCGGCAGCCGGGTGATTCCCGCAGGGGGTGGCGAAAGCCCCTGGCAGGAACGCGAGCAATGGACCGATGGCTGCAACCTGGTCGCCCTGGCCCCCGGCTTGGCACTGGCCTACGACCGTAACCCCCGCACGACCGCTGCCCTCGAAGCCGTTGGATATCACATTCACTCGGCCAAAGAAATCCTCGCCACGAGCCCAACCCGTGCTTCGTTGCTCGACCTGGCCCCCGCCATCCTCACCCTGCCGAGCGCTGAATTGGCCCGCGCCCGCGGCGGCCCCCACTGCTTAACGATGCCCCTTCAGCGGGGATAATGGAACCTTACTGCGCCTGGGGAGTTGTTCTGACTTCCGAGGTGTAAGTTTGCACTCTCTTTGATGAGGCCGAATGACGGGCCCTGAGCTACTTGAACAATTGCGCCGCGAACCTGCGGCGAGCGCCCTGGCCACGGCCCTGGGGCAGGGGAAGGTGCGCCGCATCCACATCGGCGGCGGGGCGGGCAGTTTGCACCCCCTACTGATCGCCGCCGTGCGGGCGGACCTCAAGGGCCACCACGTTCTCCTTCTGCAAGACCGCGAGGAAGCCGCTTTTTTCTACGACGACTTGCGTTCGCTGCTCGGCCCCCGAGAAGACCTCTTGTTCTTCCCGACTAGTTATAAGAAGCCCTACCACTTTGTCGAGATCGACAACGCGAACGTCCTGCAACGCAGCGAAGTCCTGGGCGCAATCCAAGCGGCCGACTCGTCGCTGATCATCACCTACCCCGAAGCGCTCAGCGAAAAAGTGCTGGCCAAGCGTTCGCTGGTCAAGAACACCTTCCACCTGAAGGTGGGCGAGGCGGTGGATGTCGAGTTCCTCAACCAGTTCCTCTTGGAGCATGGCTTCGAGAAGGTCGACTTCGTCTACGAGCCGGGCCAGTTCGCGGTCCGCGGGGGGATCGTCGATGTCTATTCGTTCGCACACGAGTGGCCCTATCGGATCGAGTTGCTTGGGGAGGAAGTGGAAAGCCTCCGCTCGTTCGACCCCGAAACCCAGTTGTCGCAGGACAACAAAAAGACTGTCTCGATCCTGCCCGACTGGCAGGGGCAGGAGTCGATGCAGCAGGAACGCCGCGAATCGTTGTTCGAGTTTCTGGGCGAGGCGGGTACGCTGTGGATGAAGGACTATGCCTTCGCCGAGGAGACCGTGGGGCGTTACTACCGCAAGGCCGTCGAGGAGTACGAAAACCTTCGCGCGGGCGGCAAGGAGAACGCCTTGATTACCGAGCCCGACAACCTGTTCGTCTCGCAAGCCTTGTTCCGCACCGCCGTGGAAGCGCAACCAATCCTCGAATTCGGCAAGCGAAAATCCTTCCCCGCCAAGCAAACCATTGCGCTGCAAGCCGAACCCCAACCCTCCTTCGCCAAGGACCTGGAGCAAGTGGCCCTGGCCCTGGCCGACTACCAGCACCGCGGCTACCAACCGATGGTCGCGGGCGACAACCCCCGCCAGCTCGATCGATTGATCGAGATGATCGCCGAGCACGAACCCGAGCTTCGGATCGACCGCCTGGACCTGGCCCTTCAGGAAGGCTTCATCGACCACGAGACGCGCCTGGTGCTCTTCACCGAGCACCAACTCTTCGACCGCTACCGCCACCATGGCGCGGTGCGGAAAGTGACGGGCCGCCGCGCCTTGACCCTGCGCGAAATTCACTCGCTGCAAGCGGGCGATTACGTCACTCATATCGACCACGGCATCGGTCGTTTTGCGGGCATCGAAAAAGTGGAGGTCAATGGCCGCACCCAAGAGGCCATCCGCCTGATCTATCGCGACAACGACGTGCTCTTGGTCTCGATCCTCGCGCTGCACAAAATTTCGCGCTACGCCAGCAAGGACAACGAACCGCCCCAGATGTCGAAGCTGGGCTCCGGCGAGTGGGACACCAAAAAGAACAAGGTCAAAAAGCGGGTCCGCGAACTGGCCTTCGACTTGATTCAGCTGTACGCCAAGCGCAAAGCCGCGCCGGGCTATCCCTACCCGCAGGACGGCTACCTGCAAGCGGCGATGGAATCGACCTTTCCGTTTGCCGATACGCCCGACCAACAGAAAGCCACCCTCGCGGTCAAGCAAGACATGGAGGCCCCCAATCCGATGGACCGCCTGGTGTGTGGCGACGTGGGCTTTGGCAAAACCGAGATTGCGATTCGCGCGGCGTTCAAAGCCGTGACCGGCGGCAAGCAAGTGGCCGTCCTGGTGCCCACCACGGTGCTGGCCATGCAGCACTATAACACCTTTAAGAAACGCCTCGATGGCTTCCCCGTGCGGGTCGACTACCTGAGCCGCTTTCGCACGGCGGCCGACACCAAGGACATCCTGGCGCGCACCAAAGCGGGCGAAATCGACATCCTGATTGGCACCCACAAGTTGGTCGGCGCGCAAGTGCAGTTCAAGGACCTGGGCCTTCTGGTCGTGGACGAGGAGCAGAAGTTCGGCGTATCGGTCAAGGAGAAAATCAAGACCATGAAAGTCAACGTCGACGTCTTGCCCCTCACGGCCACGCCGCTTCCGCGCACGCTGCAATTCTCGCTAATGGGCGCGCGCGACCTCTCGATGATGACCACCCCGCCGCAGAACCGCCAACCGGTGACCACCGAGGTGCACGCCTTCGACGAAGCGTTCATGCGCGACGCGATCCGCCACGAGTTGGGGCGCGGCGGCCAAGCCTTCGTGGTGCACAACCGCATCGCCGACATTGAATCGCTGGCTGCGACGATTCTCCACCTGGTGCCTGACGCGAAGGTCCAGATCGCCCACGGGCAAATGCAGGCCGACCAATTGGAGAAGGCCATGCTCGCCTTCATCTCGGGCGAAGCCGACGTGCTGGTCTCAACTAACATCATCGAATCGGGCCTCGACATCCCCAACGCGAATACCATCCTGATCAACCGCGCACATATGTATGGTCTCTCCGACCTGCACCAGATGCGCGGGCGCGTGGGCCGCTCGAACCAAAAGGCCTATTGCTACCTGATTGTCGCTAACCAGGACGCAATGACCGCCGATGCCCGGAAACGACTCCAGGCTTTGGAAGAATTTACCGAACTGGGCGACGGGCTCAAGATCGCGATGCGCGACTTGGACCTGCGCGGAGCGGGCGACCTGCTTGGGGCCGAGCAATCGGGTTTCATCCACGACCTGGGCATGGAGACCTATCACCAACTCCTCGACGAAGCGATTGGTGAACTGAAGGAGACCGAATTCAAAGAGCTCTTCAGCGGCCAATTGGAAAGCGAGTCGCTGACCTCCGACTGTCAGATCGAAACGGACCTGGAAGTCCTTTTGCCCGACACCTATGTATCGGACATCTCCGAACGCCTGCGCCTCTATAACCGCGCGGACCGCTTGGAAAGCACCGAACAACTCGAAGCCTTCGAAACCGAATTGCGCGACCGCTTCGGGCCCCTGCCCCCAGAAGCCGAAGCCTTGTGCGAAAGCATTCAACTGCGCTGGACGGCCGAACGGCTGGGCTTCCACCGCCTGCGCTTGAAGAATGAAAAGCTGCGCGCCTACGTGCCAACCGACAAAAACGACCGCTATTTCCAGTCGCCGGTGTTTGAAAGGGTCCTTGCCTACCTGCAAGCCCACCCGCGGATCTGTTCGATGGAGGACCGCAAGGGCCAAATGATCCTCACCATCGCCCAAGTGAAATCCATCCCCGAAGCCCAGGTGGCTCTTAGAGCACTCGAAACATTTTCGGTGAAATCTGCGGCCTCCGCTTCCTCTTGAGCGGGAAACACAATAAATTTTCGGTTCGTTAGTTTAAGGTGTAACCTGTGGCAGGTCGACCCCTTTGAGGGGTTGCATTTTTCACAGGTTGCATTGCACGAGAGAACAATTGTGCGTAGATTTCGCAGCAGATTAGTGTCAGGCTAGTAAACCATGTGTGTTATGAAGAAGATTTTGCGCTTTAGTCAACCAGCCGTTCTCGGCGTGGCCTGCGCTTTTGTCCTCGCGTCTTGCGGTGGCAAAGGTGGAGCCCCCACCAGTGAGAACCCCGGTGGCGCCAGTACCGTTACGGGCCTTGCCTATAACGAAGAAGACGGTTTCCAAGTGGCCGATTTCGCGGGACAACCCGAGGGACCCAACTTGGTCTACATCGAAGGTGGACGGACCGTCCTCGGTACGTTTGAGGAGGATTTGCTCCACACCAACGACAACATCGAGCGGACAGTGACCGTCGCTTCGTTCTACATGGACGAAACCGAAGTGGCCAACATCCACTGGATCGAATACCTCTTCTACGTGAAGAAGGATTCCAGCGAAGAGTTCTACGTTTCGGCCTTGCCTGACACCATGGTGTGGCAATCGGAACTGGCCTTCAACGACCCTTACATCGACCACTACCTACGTTACCCTGGTTTCCGCTACTTCCCTGTTGTGGGTGTAAGCTGGGAGCAAGCCCAGGATTTCTGCCTGTGGCGCACCTCGGTCGTCAACAAGAAATTGGCTGACGATGCAGGCATTGAAGTGCCAGAAGGAACAGAAGGTGGCCGCATTCCGCTCGAGTCGGGTGTGGTGCTGCCAAACTACCGCTTGCCGCTTGAGGCTGAGTGGGAATACGCTGCCTACGCGCTCATTGGTAACCAGTGGTTGGATGAAAACCAAACCCACCGCCGCCTCTACCCATGGGATGGTCACGCACTGCGTAACCCCTACGGAAAAGAGATGGGCTCGTTCCTGGCCAACTTCAAGCGCGGTCGTGGTGACTACGCTGGTATCGCTGGTCGCTTGAACGATGGTGCGATGATTACCGACTACATCTACAACTACCCACCGAACGACTTCAACCTCTACAACATGTCGGGGAACGTCAACGAATGGGTGGAGGATACCTACCGTGCCACGTCGTTCCAGGCCTTTGATGACCTGAACCCTGTGCGCCGCGACGGCTACCTCGATGAGATGGAGCCACCGTTGCCTTCTTCGAAAAGCCGTGTCGGTTACGACAATGTCCGCTACTCGATGGTTTCGAACGACTCGCGCGTCTACAAAGGCGGCTCGTGGAAAGACGTTGCCTACTGGCTGTCGCCAGGTACTCGTCGATACTTGGACAAGGATTCGTCGACTGCAACCATCGGTTTCCGTTGCGCGATGATCCGCGCAGGTACGAACTACTAGTTCTTGCCGAGACACAATCTCCCGAAAGGGCCTCCATATGGAGGCCCTTTCTTTTTGTGCCCACATCTAATCTGTCAGGGATGGAGGTCGGAACTGCCTATCGGGTCGCCCCCAAGGTCAAGGTGCCAACACTCGCCGCACCAGCCGCCCGCAAGGCCAAAGCGCAACTGGCCAAGGTCGATCCAGTGGTCAGCACGTCATCGACCAGGGCAATCCGCTTGCCACTCAGATCAATGCCTGGTCGAACCGAAAACTTGCCCAACAGGTCGGCTTGTCGCTCGGCCACCGACTTTTGAGTCTGGGTTTTGGTCGAGGCATTCTTAAAAAGCACATCCTCGCGCCACAACAGGCTAAGCTCGGCGGAAAGGCCCATCGTCACATGAGCGGCTTGGTTGTAGTCGCGTTTTCGCTTTGGGTCCAAGGGAACGGGAATCAACAAGTCAACAGGCGGCAATTCATCCTTCAACGACTGCGCAAACCACGCCCCGAGCACCTCGCCCACCTCGGGGCGGTCGTGGTACTTAAGGTGATGAATCAATGCCTGGGTGCTGGTCTTTTGGCCATACCACAGGTAAGCTGCCGCAAACAGGATGTCGGCTTCCGCTGGAAACCGGCCGCGCAATTCGGAACTGGTTGGTCCTAATTGTGTCAACGGAAGGGCCAATCGCTCTTCGAAAGTGATCCACGCCTCGCCCTCGGCCAACAAACCGCCCCCAACCAGGGAACGTCGAGGAAAAAGTAGGTCCACCAGTAATTTCATTTTAGGAGTCTTCGCAGATCAAGTAAGAGATTTCGTACTTTTTCGGAAACGAGATCATTCCCACCCATGCGCATCGCACGTCGCTTTCTAAAAATCACGCTTTGGTCACTTGGCATCATCATCGCCCTGCTCATCATCGGCATTCTACTGGTCACCACCGTCTTCAAGAAAGATGTCAAGGAAGCCATTGAAGCCCAAATCGAGCAGCAAGTCAACGCCGACATTTACGCGAGCGAAGACGACTTTTCCCTCTCGATCTTCTCGAATTTTCCCGACATCACCGCCCAACTGAAAAACTTCGGCGTGGTCGGCAAGGATGACTTTGAGGGCGACACCCTGGTGAAGATGGACGAATTCGCCATCACCATTGACCTGTGGAGCCTGTTCGGCGATACCTACAAAGTGGAAGGCATTCTGCTGGACAAACCCGTCATCTTGGCGAAAGTCGACAAGGCAGGCAAGGCCAACTGGGACATCTACATTCCATCCGAAGAACAAGTCGCACCCGAACCGGAAGAGGAGGTCAAACCCATGGTCCTCAAAGTAAAGGAATGGGAGATCCGCGATGGCGTGGTGATCTACGACGACCGGGCGGGCGACATGTACGCCGAGATTCGCGGCCTGAACCACACGGGTAGTGCGCTGATCGCCGAGAAGTATGACCTGGTCACCTCGACGAGCATCGCCGAGTTTACCTACGAAATGGAGGGCCTCGCCTACCTGGCTGAAAAACCGCTGGAATCGGAGTTGACCCTGCACATCGACATGACGGACACCACGCGCATGCTGCTCAGCTTCGATGAGACGAGCAACTTCGTGAAGCTCGCCGACTTTGAGATCGACTTTGCGGGCTGGTTCGCCATGACAGATGAGGCCATGGAAATGGACATCACCTACGCGGCGAAGGAGAACACCTTCGCCTCGCTCTTCTCGCTTGTTCCCGGGGTCTTCCTTGAGGACATGGCGGGCATGAAGCTGGACGGCACCATCACCTTCGACGGCTACGTGAAAGGCAACTACACCGAGGAAACCCTGCCGGGTTTTGGCCTCAAACTGCTGGTCGACAAGGGCCTATTCCAATACCCTGACTTGCCAACGGCGGTTACGGGCATTGGCGTGGACCTCAGCGTGGACTGCAAAGACGGGGTGATCGATGAGACGATCATCGACCTGAAGAAATTCGTCGCAAACCTGGGCGGCAACCTAATCTCGGCCCGTCTGCGGATGGCCGGATTGACGGTCATCGCACTCGACGCGGCGGCCAACGCCAAGGTAGACTTGGCGACTCTCACCAAGATGGTGCCGATGGAGGACACCGACCTGAAGGGCCTGATTGATCTGAAAGTCGCGGCCAATGGCGTCTACAACGAAGCGTCGGGCGAACTGCCTGCGGTCAGTGGTGGGCTGAAGATCACCGACCTGATCTACAAATCCGCCGACCTGCCCCAAGGTCTTACCATCCCGGCGGCGGCCATGGACCTGACGCCCGAAGCCTTCACCATTTCGCAATTCGATGGCACGGTTGGTAAGTCGGACTTCGCCCTCACGGGTAAGATTTCCAACTACCTGGGCTATGCCTTCGGCGAGGCCGATCCGGTCCTGCGCGGGCAGATGAACCTGAACTCGAACGTCATGGACATCAACGAGTTCATGGGTGACGAGACCGAAGAAGTGGCCGCCACCCCAGAAGAAGAGGTGGCTCTTGAAGTCGTCGGCGTGCCCGAGAACATCGACTTCACGTTTGCTTCGAAAATCGCCGATGTGAAGTACAGCACCTGGGACATGAAAAACCTGGTGGGCACCATCTTGGTGCGCGACCAGCGGGTGAGCCTGTTGCAAGGCACTGGTTTCGACCTGTTCGGTGGCCGTGTGACCGCCAGTGGTTTCTACGACACCAAAAACATCGAGAAGCCCGAGTATGACTTTGTGTTCGGCATTGCCTCGATGAAAATTCAGCAGGCGTACGAGGCCTTCGCCCCGGTGCGCAAATACCTGCCCGCCGCCGAAAAAATGGCTGGCTCGTTCTCGACCGACTTCAAAATCGGTGGGCTGCTTGGTCAGGACATGATGCCGATCTACGAGACCCTCACGGGCGGTGGCATTGTGAAGCTCCAAAATGCCTCGGTCAGCAACCTGAAAGCGCTCGACGCAATTCAGCAAGCCACCAAGTTGGACAACCTGAACAACGTCACTCTGGGCAACACCGCGATCAAAACTCAGATCGTGAACGGAAAGCTCTTTGTCGAACAATTCCCTGTGAAGCTGGGCAACGTGAACTCGACTGTCGAAGGCTCGACGGGCATCACGGGCGCACTGGACTACTTGGTCGGCATGGACGTTCCCGCGGGTCAGATCGGTACGCAGCTCAACTCGCAACTCTCAAACCTTGGCGTTTCGAACGCCGGGGGCAGCACCGTTCATCTGGACCTGAAAATGGGCGGCACGATTGAGGATCCGAAACCGACGCTCCTGAGCAACAACGCCAAGCAGGAGGCCAAAGACGCCTTGGAAGAAAAGGCCAAGGAGGAGGTCGAGAAGGCCAAAGAGCAGGTGAAAGAGAAAGTCGAAGAGAAAAAAGAGGAAGTGAAAGAAGAGGCCACCGAGAAGGTGGAAGAGAAAAAAGAGGAAGCCAAGGAAAAGGGCAAAGAGAAAGCCAAGGAGAAGATCAAAGGCTTCGGCTTCTAGCCTTACTTCCACCCACATACCCGAAGCGGGGTGGTCACATGATCGCCCCGCTTTTTTGTGCCCAACCCGAACGAATCAGGGGGATCAGGTCCGTTCGATACTGTCTTACTTGCTGCGCGCTTGCAGGGCCTGGAAGTTCTCCTTCCCCGTTTCGAGGAACTTGATGAACCGTTCAACATCCAAGTCGTATTCTTGGGGCGCGGCCAGTTCTTCGATCACGATTTTTTCGCTCCCAGCGGATTCATCCACACCCAACAGTAGGTAGTAGGGCTGGCCTTGACGCTTGAAGAAGTGGTACAAAAACTCCTGGTTGTAGTCGTCGAGGCCCTCGATTTCGAGGCCGTCGGTGGTCGTGAACTGCTCGCTCGCGGGCAGCTTGATGATCTTCTCGTCGCCATACAACGCCAAGACGATGTAGTCTTCCTGCAAAATCTTGAGTACCCGCGGATCGGACCAAACGGCGGCCTCCATCTGGCGGCAGTTGGCGCAGGCATGGCCCGTGAAGTCGAGGAAAATGGGCTTGTCCTGCTGGCGGGCACAGCAAATCGCTTGACGCAAATCGAAGTAGCCTGACAGGCCGTGGGGCAAGTGCAGCTTGTCGGCGTACAACGGCGCCTCGCACAAATCGCCGGAACCACCACTTTGCTCGCGGGCGATGCGCTCGAGGTCAAAATCCTGGGTCGTCATCGGCGGCAATACACCACTGAGCGACTTGAGCGGCGCGCCCCACATCCCAGGGATCAAGTAGACCACAAAGGAGAAAACGGCGAGGGCCATAATCAGGCGCGGCACGCGAACGACCTCCACGGGGCTGTCGTGCGGGAGGCGCAGTTTGCCGAGCAAGTAGAGTCCCAAGAGAAAGAAAATGGCGATCCACATCGCGAGGAATACCTCGCGGTCAAGGATGCCCCAGTGATAGGCTTGGTCGGCAACCGAGAGAAACTTGAGCGCCAGGGCCAGCTCGAAAAAGCCGAGTACTACTTTCACGCTGTTGAGCCAACCGCCCGACTTGGGCAACCCCGACAACCAACCGGGGAAAATGGCGAAGAGCGCAAACGGAATCGCGATGGCCAGCGAGAAGCCCATCATGCCGATGATCGGCTTGAGCCATTCGCCGCCAAAGGCCAGGATCAGAACGTTACCCACGATCGGACCCGTGCACGAGAACGACACGAGTGCCAGCGTAAAAGCCATGAAAAAGATGCCAGCCAACCCGCCGCGCTCGCTGCGTCTGTCGATTTTGTTGATAAATCGATTGGGCAGCACAATTTCAAACCAGCCAAAGAAGGAAAAGGCAAACACCAACAGCAGCACGAAAAACAGCACGTTGGGCACCCAGTTGGTCGAAAGCCAGTTGGCAAAGCCCGGGCCGTTGACCCGCGCGACAAGTGTGCCTAACAGTGTGTAAATCAGAACGATGAACAGCCCATAGAGCAGTCCCGTGCGCACCGCTTGCCCCCGCGTTTTCGAGTGGTGGGTGAAGTAGCTGATCGTCATCGGGATCATCGGA